>PRDI01000075.1 GCA_003345595.1 Candidatus Thorarchaeota archaeon
GCCTGCTTGTAAAGGACTCTGCTGGAGTCAGTCGAGGCGAGATCAGAGCACTTGCACGTGCGATTGGCGAGTTCATAAAAGAGGAGATTGGAAAGGCATAGACCGAATGGCAAAGCCAGTCCGGTCGCCTTGAAGAGCTTCGACGACTGATTGCCTATTTCTTGATCTTTCCACCTTTCTCATAGCTCAGGGTCCACTTCGTGTCCCTAGGCTTCATGTGTCTTCTCAGTCGGCTGACCTTACACTTGTTGGAGCAGAACCAGAGCACACTCCCGTCTTTGGTCTGGACAAAAGCCATCCCAGTACCAGGCTCAATGTCCTTGCCGCAGAAGACACATTTCTGGATACCGACCAAGCTCAGCGCCTCCTCATCTTCCGGGCTTCACGTTCAGTTTCCCGTAGAATGAGTATGTCCCCCATCCTTACTGGACCCTTGACATTCCTCGTGAGGACTCGTCCCTTGTCCCGGCCTTCCATTATCTTCACGCGGACTTGGGTTATCTCACCGGTGACGCCAGTTCTACCCAACAACTGAATCACTTCAGCCGGGACTGCAAGAGCTTCTTCTTCTTTGCTCATACGAAAACATCACCTGGGGTCCTACTTCCGCAGAGCCGCAATCTTTTCCACTATGTCGGTGATCAGGTCCTTTGCTTTCCCCTCAACAAGAATCGCCACAGCCGCAGTGGGTCGCTCTATACCTGCAGCATTCCCGAGATCTTTCTTGCTCTTGACAAAGATATAGGGTGCTTTCTTGTCATCACAGAGACCGGGCAGGTACATTATCACCTCGGGTGGTTCAACGTCTTCGGCTACCAACACCAGACGCGCTATGCCGCGTTCGATTGACTTGGTGGCCTCATTGATACCTTTCTTGATTCGACCCGTGTCCTTTGCCATTTCTACGGCCTCTAGGGCCTTCTTCTGAAGCTCCTCGGTAGCTTCCCACTCAACAAAACTGGGTTTTGGCATTCATCATACCTCTGTTCGCACTTCATTGGTAATGCATACGAGCGATAGGCCGCCCGTTTGCCGGGATGTTCTCGTCGCCCTCGTGACAGCCTCTTTTAAAACTGTCGAAGCAGTTCAACGTCTGAAGCATCTAGTAGAGCTTGGCGATGGTTTCAGAGAGCCGACCATCATCAATCCCTCCGAGAACCGAGTATCTCCCTCTCTTTCTCATGATTTCTAGAGCATGATGAATGTCGTCGATGAACACATCAGGAGCGAGACTCATCTCCGTCAGTGACACTGGCAATCCCCTTTTTCGCATTATACGAATAAGGTCGTCCGCCTTGTGTTTCGTATAGCCGGCTTGGTCCAGGTGGTAGAGACATAGTGGTGTTGCAAAGGCGACCTGAAGTCCATGTAGCTCCTGACTGTGCCTGTCCATCGCGTGGGAGATTGCATGCTCTGTACCTGAGCACGGTCTTGAGCTGCCGACCATGCACATTGCCCTGCCGGCATCTATCTGCGCCTTGACCAAGACCTCCAGACTATCGTTCCTCATGACAGAGGCAAGTGCGGATTCAACTACATGGTAGGCAGAATCATCAAAATACTCGCCGTTGTTCTCTTTACCAAGCCTCCACTCTGCCAAGCTCGATGATTTGCAGAGGACGTCGCCAGTGCCAGCCAGTTTGAGTCTAGGGGGCGCCCTTGACATGATAGACAGATCGGCGACAACTGCAATAGGTCTCTTGCACTTCTTTGAGTACTTGTAGCCGTCCTGACTCACTGATGCGACATCGCTAGCGATGCCATCGTGAGATGCGGCGGTCGGGATTGACACCCAGTCACATCCTAGCTCAACAGCCAGCAACTTGGCTACGTCAAGGCTTCGTCCTCCACCGAACCCAAGAATCACGTCGCCTTCATTTCGAGGAAATGCCCCGTCTTGGTAGTCTGATACCATCAGCCATGTCATACCACGTTTGACGACTCCCTCTAACCGAACGCCGTATTCCCCACGGATTATCTCGTCTGAAACACAGACCACATGGCGATATGGATCTAGGATGCTGTCCAGCCTGTCCAGTGCGTTCTTGGCAACTATCACTGTGGCGGGACAAATGGATGCCATCCTGTCAGCTCCCCCCAAGGGTCTCCTTACATGCTGTTAAGCGCTTCTGTTCAACACACCTGTGGCGGACAGGTCCTCTCCGCTCGCTTTAAGTGATTGGCCAGTACACCTCGCAGTCCGAGTGTTACTTGAGTAACACGACGTCTGATATGTCCACCGGCTGCTTCAAACCTAAGACGAATTGGAGTCACGTCGCATGACCGAGTATGTTAAGGTCGCTCTCATGGGCTCTGGATACGCCGGCAAGTCCACTTTGATCAAGCTGCTCACAGACAGGGAAGCAAGACTAGACTCCAACTATGTGCCAACTGCAGGAATGGACTGTGGCACCATTACTCTGGACAGGACCACCAAAGTGTCGCTTGTTGAGATGGGTGGTCAGTCCCACTTCGAATTCCTGTGGCCTGATTTGTTGAAGGGCAGTAAGATGGTCGTCGTGGTGACCGAGAGTACACCCAAAGCAGTGCTGAAGACACGTCAGCTTCTTCAGAAGTACAGGGAACAGCTAGCGGGTCTTCAAGTCATCGCAATAGCCAACAAACAGGACGTATCTGGTTCGATGAGACCAGAGTCTGTACAAGATCTGCTTGGAGTCCCAACGTTCGGCATGGTCGCAATTGACCCGAAGCAAAGGGTCAACGGCTACAGAGTCATAGTCGACGGGCTTAGACAGCTCTGCCATGTGGCCGCATAGTCCTGAGCCCGAGAGTCTTAGAGCAACACTTTTATGCGTGACAAATCCCCGCTCAACCACCCAGGGCACGGGCGAGTGAGCTCAAGGGCCATCTGGTCTTTTGGCGAGTCCGTCCGGGCGGAGTATCTTTTGGGTAAGCCGAACACCTCCGCGTTCAGGTGAGAAGATGGAGATCACAATCATCCACAGAGAAAGTGACACGATTCACTTCCTAGTAGAGGGTGCAGATGTCGCGTTCGCTAATGCTCTTCGACGGACCATGCTTACGCGGCTGCCAGCAATGGCCATAGATGAGGTGCTGGTACTTGAGAACACAAGCGTGATGTACGACGAGATTTTGGCGCACAGGCTTGGACTAATCCCCCTAGTGACCAAACTCGACGACTACAACCTTCCTCAGGATTGCGATTGTGAGGGGAAGGGCTGTAGTCTCTGCCAATGCACACTCACTCTTGAGAAGGAGGCCGCTGACCAAGAGATAGTGGTATACTCGAAAGACCTACAGTCTCAGGACCCAAAGATAGTCCCGGCTTCAGGAGACATTCCATTGGTGAAGTTGGCGCCGCACCAGAGGTTGATTGTTGAAGCGTACGCTCGTCTTGGGACTGGTACTGAGAACGCCAAGTTTCAGCCAGTTGCCACTGTGGCATACAAGTATGTACCAGTTGTGAGTGTGGACAAGGCGAAATGCGACCGGTGTGGTGCATGCGTTGAGGTCTGCTCGAAGAAGATTCTGAAACTGGACGGCGACAAGGTTTCCACGCAGAACACGTTGGACTGCAGCATGTGTGAGGCCTGTGTCCAGGAGTGTGAACCCGGCGCTATCACAATCGATTCAAAGAAGGACAGCTTCCTGTTCAAGGTGGAATCCTCAGGAGCACTTCCTCCAGATGAGATTGTCGAGAGAGCAGCTGACCTTCTGAAAGAACGGATCCGTGGGGCCCTTGACTTTGCGAACTCGCTGTGAGGTGGTTAAGAATGGTTAGATCTGGACCGACAGACCCCAATACGCGCGCCCTAATCAACGCGCTCAAGAAAATCTCGACCAAGCAGGACGCTAGGATATGGAGGCGGGTTGCCGAATTACTCTCTCGCCCAACGAGGCAGCGTGCAGCAGTCAATGTGGGGAAGATCGCACGTTATACGCAGGACGGTGATGTTGTTGTCATACCTGGAAAGGTGCTGGGTTCAGGCAGTATATCGCACAAGGTCACTGTTGCGGCGCTGAACTCTTCCGCTTCTGCTAGGTCAGTCATAGTTGGTGCAGGTGGTTCATTGATTTCAATTGACGAGCTTCTCGACAAGATTCCCAAGGGAACTGGAATCACGATCATTACATGAAGGTGGCTTTGATGAGTGAACAGAGTATAACAGTCTTCGACGCGGACGGCATGATTGCGGGACGCTTGGCAGCAAAGATGGCGAAGGCCGCTCTCATGGGAAATCATGTTGTGGTTGTGAATGTCGAGAAGGCTATCATAACAGGCGACAGGAGGACGGTAATCGACGCCTACAAGACGAAGAGAGAGATTAGGAACTCAGCAAACCCGACTAAGGGTCCGTTTCATGAGAAGCGCCCTGATAGGATGTTTCGCAGAATGGTACGGGGCATGCTGCCGTGGTCCACACCACGTGCTAGGGCCGCATACAAGCGAGTCCGTGTCTTCATTGGCGTTCCAGGTGAGTTCGCAGGAAATGAGAAGACTGTCCTCGAAGACTCGCGGTACAGGAGCCCCAGGCGGAAGCACGTGACGATGGGAGATTTGAGCCATGAGCTAGGCTGGACTGGTCTGGAGGTGGCATGAAGTGCGTGTTGTCGTAACCGCTGGTAAGAGAAAGACATCATTGGCAAAGGCCACCATAAAGAGCGGCAGTGGTCGAATCAGGGTGAACGGGGGGCCGCTTGAGATAATCGAGCCTGAGATTGCGCGGCTCAGAATACAGGAACCGCTGATCTTGTTCGGTGAGGGCTGGAAGAAGTACGATATCCGGGTCAGCGTTCGTGGCGGTGGTTTCATGAGTCAGGCAGATGCTGTGCGAATGTCCATAGCCACGTGTCTAATCGAGATGAGTCAAGACTTTGAGGCCCGCTCGAGAATGATCGAGCACGACAGGACCATGCTGGTTGGTGATCCTCGCCGCACCGAACCAAAGAAGTTTGGTGGACCCTCGGCGAGATCTCGTTTCCAGAAGTCATACAGGTGATGTGTTCACAAGATGATAATCCCAGTAAGATGCTTCACATGTGGAAAGGTTGTGGCCGACAAGTACGAACAGTTCAAGCGAGAGGTCCGACAAGGCGAGGACCCAGCGGTCGTACTGGACAGACTCGGTCTTCATCGCTACTGCTGCAGGAGAATGCTCCTGTCCCATGTTGACATAATTGACAGCTTCATGGCATTCTCAACATCTGAATCAACGGAGGTCAAGTAGTCATGAGCGAAGGAAACGTAGCTGAGATTGACCTGCTTACACCTATGGACAAGTATCTTGCTGCAGGTTGTCATATAGGAACACAGGTCAAGACGCAGGACATGGAGCCGTTTGTTTACAGGCAGAGACCAATCGGTCTATACGTCTTGGATGTCAGGAAGACCGACGAGCGAATCCGGGTCGCTGGCAAGTTCATCAATCGATTCAATGCTGATCGAGTTGTCGCTGTTTCGGGACGTGTCTATGGTAAGAGACCAGTCGAGTCCTTTGCCAACTACATCGGAGCACACGCTTTCACTGAGCGTTTTGTCCCAGGTACACTGACCAATCCGAACATCTCAGGTCCCCGAACATACGTCGAACCAGAACTCTTGGTCCTGACGGACCCTCGTACTGACCAGCAAGCGTTGTCTGAAGCGGCGAGAATTGGAATCCCAGTCATCGCGCTCTGCGATACTGACAATGTGACCGCCAATATCGACCTCGTTATTCCGTCCAACAACCGTGGGCGAAAGGCATTGGCACTCGTCTACTATCTAATCACGAAGCAGGTGCTTAGAGAGCGCGGTGATTTGACCGGTGATGCTGAGCCCTCGTTTACACCGGAAGACTTTGAGCCTCAGGTACAGCGGGTTTAGACGCCTGGTTATCAATCTTGGGTAGAAACGATGCCACGGTCTGCGTCCACATCTACCCGTTCTCCTGTAAGCAGTTTCTCAATCTCTATTTGATCAACTGCTGGAATCTCTGAGATAATACAGCCAACAGCAACGACAGGATCGACAGTCTTGTTGATGATTGCGGCAGGTGCCCTGCCCGTCTTCTTCAGGGCATAGAGCACATACGAGCCGACTGTGGACCCCTTACCGGTTGGAAAGACCAGGATTTTGCCGGAAACGGACTTCCCCTCAAGTTGATGCCCTTTCTCGATGATTACACCAGTTTCAGGATCACAGCCGCCATAGAATGAAACGTCTTGGGTGGTCACTAGGGCCTCTCCTGAAACCCTCCCTCTGAATACTTTCCTCCCAGAGAGCTTCATGAGACCGCCTCCCTGATGCACTGTTCGACCGGTCTAATCTCAGTCTTGAACTTGTTCTTTCCGCGGGCGTAGAAGCATGCCTTTGCAGAATCGGTCATCAAACCCTTGAAGCGTCCCTTCAATGGCGCAACTGCGCAGCAGGCATCGCTCACAAGAAACGCACCCGACCTCTCAATCTTGTCATAGTACCCCATCTTGACTGCCAGGTCTTTCGTAGGCCGGGCTGTCGTTATCCAGACGGTCTTTCCATTCTTCACAGTCTTCCCATCCAGCATTGTAGCTATCTGAGCTATTTCTCCTATGCTGGCATGCGGGCAGCCGATGCTGATGAAGTCGATTTCTGCACCCTTATCATCCAGCTTCCCACGGGCCTTCTCTAGATCCTCTTGGGACACGACCTCCGTTTTCTCAGGTATTGCTGTCCTGCTTGGAGTGATTCCCTCCATATGAAACATGGCGATTCCTCCATAGGTCGCCGCTGACGCACACAATGACTTCAGGTCTTCAGTTGTCGCTTTTGAGATGCCGGTGATGAATGGTATCGCCTTGTTCGTTCGTTCACCAATCACTTGACCGAGTAGTCCAAAGTCGTCAGTTCCTCTGAGGATTGCTCTGACTTCATACTTGACCTCTGCCACCCTGTTCTCATCGAGATGGAATCCATACTCAGCCGTCACGCCTGTGAGTGCAGCAGCAAGGGCACTTGGTCCCCCCTCTCTGTTAGTCCTTGCACCGATGACCGAATTGGCAAAGCACACAGCAGAGGACTCGGCCCATGCGATATGCTCACCATAATGCGGGAGGTTTCCGACCAGATATGGTGTGCATGTGCAGGTGGTCATCACTCCCATCTTAGCGAAGGCGTCCACAACCCTCTCTTGGTTCTTTGCGAAATCTGGACTGATGCCGTGCCTTTCCCAGTCCTCAAGGTCCATACCTGCAGGATTCAATGTTGTGAGTACTCTGACTTGCCCGTCCACCGCCATATCCGACAGAAACTCGAGACCTGGTTCGCCCAAGTTGTCATATGAAACGCCGGCAATCTGAACACTCGACACTGGTATCAGTCGCTTTGCTCCATATATCTCACCAAGCGATGTGATTATCTCCATTGCCTTGCGGGTTGCCTTGCCACGTTTTCCATCAAGCATCGCTCTCTCTTCTGGCTTCAGCTCAAGCATCCTGTCAGTCCTCCAAGAAGCGTTTCAAGTCCACCTTGGGGAACTCTGCTTTCTCGAACCCCTTTCCCTTTGTTTCAAGAGCCTTTGTACAATCGAAGCCAATCTTTGTCGTCATCTTTGTTCCTGGTTCCGCACTAGGATCAAGTGAGCTTCCCGGCTCACGCGCCTTTACATGCAAGCTCTTGTCGCCTTGGAAGCGGGTCGCCATCGCCCACTCTCTCTCTTGCTCGTTGTAGATATCAATGTCCTCATCGTAGACCCAGACATGCTTTGCACTTGTATGCCCTGCAAATGCGCCCTCAATTGCCTTCAGACCATCATCCGGGCTTTTCTTCCTTATCTTCACAGCGACGTGCAGCCAGCTCGCGCCGCCCGGAGTAATGCTCGTGTCAAGGACTTCGACCCCACGTTCCTTGACCTTCTTGTAGACAGTTGGCTCTCGAGGCATCCCCATGAGTATCTTGTGCTCCAAACGTCCTGGAAGCAGCGCCTGCCAGATAGCTGTCTTCCTGTGGGTGATCTTCTTCACTTCGAAGACTGGTTCTTGTCGTACCACATCCACTGTTTCAGTCAGATCTATGAACGGCCCCTCGGAGTGTCTTTCCTTCTGAAACACCCTGCCCTCGAGTACAAACTCACAGTCTGCAGGTATCATTAGGTCCACGGATTTTGCCTTTGTGACCTTGATTGGTTTCAGAGCATTGGCTATGTGCAGCTCGTCCACACCCGTTTCCACCGATGTCGCCGCAGCAACGAGAACTTCAGGTGTGTTACCAATGCAAAAGGCGACATCAACCTCTCCGTTCTTCTCAAGGAACTTGTGAAAGTCGCGGCCGCTGACAACTCTCACCACCATGTGGTTCTTGCCAATCTGCATCGCTCTGTGAAAATCCAGATTCTGTCCATACTGGGGGTCAGCAGAAACCACAACAGCAGAAGAGATGTAGGGCCCCCCATCGATTACGTTGTGCATGAGTATTGGCAGTTGATTCAAGTCCACGGTGCTCTCGACTACCTCTTGGCATGGGGCTGTCTTTGCCTTTTCTGGAGGGCTTCGGTGCTCTATTGCACTGGCCAGAGTGGGTATCATTTGATCAGGTCTGATACCAAAATAGTCTGCGATCTGTGTCTTGGTACAGAACAGATTGCCAACGACGCGATACGCAGACTCTTTCAAGCTCTGAAACAGCACGGGTGTGGGTTCTAGAGCCTTTAGGACCCCTGCTATCTCCAAGTCCTTAGAGATGGGCTTGCGTACAGTCTTGAGAATGCCCTGCGTAGCTAGCTTCTTGATGTAGTCTTCCAGAATCATATCAGTGCAACTCCACTCACTGTCCAAAGGTTGTCTTCCAGACCGCAGCTGCTCCTGCCTTTTGCAGTGCCCCTGCGACTTGCTCGGTGGTGCGCTTGTCCGGAACAAGAGATATCATCAATCCTCCTCTTCCGGTCCCAGTCAGCTTCGCACCCAATGCACCATTCCGCAGTGCCTCTTGTATCAAGGTTTCAAGCTCTGGGCAGGACACAGTCAACGAACGTAGCATCTCCTGGTTCTTGTTCATGAGCTGGCCTGTCTTCTTCAGGTCAATACGGAGCAGAGATTCACGGGCTTCTCTTACGAGATCCTTGTACTCCTCCGCGATGGAGTCAAACCATCTAGGATCACTACTCTTCTTTACGGCCACATCATCAACGACTTTCTTGGTGCTTGCTGTCAGTCCCGTGGACCCAATGACCAATCCTACCTGTTTCTTGAGCTTCAGCTTCTCGAACACGGGCACACCACCTGCGGGGTTTCTCACATACCAAATCAGTCCGCCGAAGGTTGATGCGGTATTGTCTATTCCTGAAGGAGTTCCGTGGTAACCTTTCTCACCCTCGTAAGCTGCTTCGTTGATCTGGTCCGCAGTCAAATCTAGTTGGAATTCCGCATTTAGTGCCCGGGCTAGAGCAACGCAGTTGGCAGCACTCGCTCCAATGCCAGACGCAGCCACCAAGTTTCCTCCGAGCTTGATGTGGACTCCTCTCTTGGCGAGATCCAAACCTAGATGGCGGATGACTCTGTCTGTTGAGGCTTTCTGTTCCTCTGCCTTCTCCACCTTATAACCCGGCGTTTCTGGTCTCAAGTCTTCAATAGTCCAACCTGGGGTGTCTGTCCTCGTTACTTCCGCAGTGGTTTCTGCGGCAATGCCCGCCGCGACTGCGGGGAGTCCATAGACTACAAAATGCTCACCAAACAGGATGACCTTTCCCTTGCCGGAACCTTGACCCAATTCTCTTTCTTCCTGTGGTTTAGTTTCGGCGGTTGCCTTTCGCCACTTTTGAACTTATTCTTCGACATTATGCCATACAGCATTGAACGATTGATTTCAAGGAACGGGGTGTGAGTATGGCACTAGGTCGACGGCTCTAATGTGTTCGTGAGAGTGAAGCGCACCCTGTCATGCAGAAGAAGGCCATGGTGGGCCGGGCCGGATTTCTCGGCCAAGAGCTGGGAGCCAGCTCCTGCGAACCGGCGGCCTCTTGGTTTTGCGCTCGTGGACCACAAGACCATCGAGTCCCGAACCAAGAATCATAGCCAAGCTAGACTACCGACCCATGCCAACGTGGACTCATGGTGGCAGTCATTTAATGGTTTCGTTCGACTGTGCCTGCAAAAACTCCACCGAACCAAGGAACACCCCATCAATACTGTAGACTTCAGACGTAGGAAGGTCCACGCATCCACTTTCAAACAGAGGCCCCTGCAACTTAGCACCCTGTTGATTAAGTGGAAGTCCGGAGATCAGTGTGTTGAAGCTTGGGAGGGTTATCAGAACCCCGTCAGAATCTTCTTGGCCCTGAGGAATGCCGATGTTCTCTCGAAGACAGTTCTTGTTCAGTCTGGAACGGAGTATGACTGGCAGTGGTCCAGCGTATCTTCTTCGAGTCTGTCTGCCGGGCAATCGCGCCGACACTACTCTTGTTCGTGTCAGGCTAGGGTGGCTGTGTCCAATCACGATCATCCGTGAATCTATGACCTCTGGCGAAGGCCATGCATGACCATGAACTAGCCCAATGGAGCAATCCTCAGTCTTACAAAGCACAACTCCTCTCACATCTGCCACTTTGATATTCCTAGGCAACAGGCTCTCGATTGCACCATCATGATTGCCAGGTATCAGAATCACGTCCGTATTCTCTGATAGTTGTGTCATGAAGTTCGGGATAGTCTGCCAGTTGAAGGAGCTGTCAGGGGAGATTGTGTGTTTCAAATCACCTATGATATAGAGCGAAGAAACCGAATGCTTCTCGATTAGGGTTTTGAGTTTCTTGAGCATTGACCGGTGTTCCGACGGGAATGAAATGCCACTGAGCTTGGACAGCTCATCATGGAAACCCAAATGTATATCGGACACCAGAAGCGCAGAGAGCGTATCGGTGTGGACTACCAAGCAGCCACTATCAAAGATTGTTTCCATCGATGTACTGTCTGGATTCGAGAGCATTTCAACATCGTCATATGAAGAGGCTCGTGATTAGAGATGGTCCTGACTGCTCATGAGATTGGGCTCCTTGCTCAGGAGGAATTGACTCAGGCTGACATCCAGTACTTCAAAGGTAAGTATGGTATACGGTTCATGAGGGCCTTGCGAACAGTCGAAGAACGGCGTGTCGTCAAGTATGTCTTCAAGCCGAGCGGACTCACCTCATGGATCGTCCGAGGCGTCAAACGCGAGTATCTCGTGATTCCAGAGAACTACTGTAGCTGCAGAAGCTTCTACCAGTCGGTCGTTATTGCAAGAGAGATTGACACTTGTTACCACCTTCTTGCACAGAAGATTGCAGAAGTCCGAGGATCCTACGAAACAATCGATTCGACAGATAGTCAGAGAAGGAAGATGCATGTTGTATGGAGAAGGACTGACTAGACGGTCCTGGAAACACGCCCGCTGAGGATAACTTTAAAAAACGCCCTCTGATGACGCTGGCTATCTAAGCATCTAGGTCGAACTGAGCAATGCTGCGGCTTGATAACATGTCCAAAATCTGTACGGCCGTGATTACGCTCATGGTAGTCTTATCCTGTTTAGAGAGTACCGCAAGCGCTCAGACCCCCCTTGACCCGGTCGTCATCCTGTACGATGCCTCCCACGGACCACAGTTTGCGGCGGACGACGCAGACAAGGGCCTCAAACTCATGCTTGACCTGGTCAATGCGTCAACAAGATACATGGTCCGTGTCAACGAGGTTTCTCCCATCAATGACACCATATTGAAGGATGTAGACGTCCTAATTCTCGCGTCCCCCGATCGAACTTATGAGTTCACCAAATCGGAAGCATTGTCAATCGTAGAGATGCTGAACAACGGTAGTTCATTGATGATACTCGGTGATCCTGCCATCAGCTCGAACTCCACGTATTGGTCGGGTGAGCCGGCTTTCCAAGACTTGGGGGACAATATTGCAGTCAATCGGCTCTTGGACCTACTAAACATCACCGGTGTTGGGTTCAGTATCAATGCGACTGGTGACGACAACTTCTGGCCGGACACAATGTTTGACTATGAACGCGCCTTGAACAACACATATCCCTGGGTGATACGGCTCGATCCTACGACATGGGAATCAAGCCATCCAATCTTCAAAGACATCAACGAACTGATTCTGATGACCGCCTCTCTAAAGCCAGTGTCCCTAGTCAGTTCGATCGCACATGGTGCGAAGACCTCATTTGCCCAGTTCAGAAAGGGTCCTAACACCTTCGCCAACTATTCCTTTCCAAACATGAGCTTGGCCGAGTTTGAAGAACGCCCGCTCTCCTACTCGGCAATTAACGGCACACTCCCACCATGGCTCTCCGCCTTTGAGTACAACAACAGCAGGGTTGTGATATCAGGCTCCACAATCATGTTCACAGGACGTCTTCTTGATTTGCCCAAAGCCGAGGTCAAATGGTTCTATGCAGCAGATAACTCCCGGCTTTTCATGAACATACTCGGCTGGCTCTCAGAAGACTTCGTCGAACCCGAGACCGCCGTTATGCCCATGCTGTTGATCTCATCCGCGATTCTTGTAATCGGTGTTGTCTTCTATTTGGCTAAGAAGAGGTAAGCTGTGGAAAACGCTTACCAGGTGGGTATCTGCAGGCCCTCAGCCTGCAAGACTCTCTCTATCTCGTTCCTGAGCTCAACGATATTCGTCCCCTGCTTAGCCGAAAGTGGGACAATCACGGGAGCAAGTCCCTTCTGTGGAATCTTGTCATGCAGATAGTCTATCTCTTCTGCTCTGTTACCACTTGGCAGCTTGTCAATCTTGTTAGCGACTACTATCACGTGTTGAGATATCTCAGAAAGGAAGGTATAGAATTCCATATCGATTGGAATCTCTCCCTTGTTTTCCCATCTCTCGACGAGCTCTCGGAAGAGCGAGATGTCTATGACGAGGACCGCCAAGACTAGGCGACCGCTCCAAGACTCAAGCTTTTGCACGAGTGCGGTCTTTGCCCGTTCAATGGCCTTCCTTCCCTGTCCAGCCATGTGGCCAAAGCCCGGTGTATCAACAAAGAGCACGGCTCCGAGATCAATACTCTTCTCCCATCGTGTGGTCCCTGGACGCTTGCCTACCTTGAGTCTTCGGCCTGTGAGTGCTCTCATCACGCTACTCTTACCCACGTTGCTTCGTCCAGCGAAAACGACCATGGGTTTCTCATTCCCAGAATGGTCTTGTTCTGGCATAGTTCCGCTCCGCCTCTGCAATCTGCCTGAGCAGACTGACTCTGTCTGTCATTCCCGGACGCAGTATACGAGATGCTGTCGTCGGTCCAATTCCACGTCCGGCCAGCGCTAGTAGGGCAATCCTGCCATACGTTGCCACAAGTTCTGCTGTCAGGACGCCTGCAGCATAGAGCTTTCTCTTGTCCTTAGGTACCCTTCGGCCGGCTTTCACTGATTTCACTGTTCCTGAAAGCTCCGAGTCGTCCGGAGAAACTGCTGCAATCATTCTTGATCCACAGCTTGGACAGGACACTATCTCGTCCAAAGTGGATACTGTCCGAACCGAGTTCCAATCTCCATTGGCCATACACACGAGTCTGAACTGTTTTGCGAGAAGTCTGGCCTCCATAAGCCGAAGAATCTCGTTCTCATCAGTGATTTCACCTAGCACCTCGAAGCGGCTCTTTTCCTCAATTATCAGGCGTGCGAGTGGCGAGGGTTTGTCGGTTACTACAGTATAGACGTCCACAGTCCCAGATGAGATTCGGTCGAATAGGTCGACGACCATATTCTCGTCCAGTTTGTCGTGCAGCACCTCTCTCATCGCCTCTTCGTAGACAGGTCCGTCCTGAAAGACATCTATCAGGCGTCTGACCGGGATGTCCTTGACCCTTATGTCTCTTCTAATCACACCCATTCTACGGGCGACATGGATGAATCGGGACGCGAATGTCTGCGTGTGTTTCACTGCTAGTCGAAGTATCGTCGAAACCTGATTGCCTGTATATCCCTTGAGCGTGTCAACAACACGATTCAAGTCAAGCCGTGCCGTCGAAGTCAGAAGAATTCGGTAGGGATCTCTCTCAACACCCACGTCTGCTCCGATGCTCGTTGTCAGTAGAGCTGCTACGACAATGCCGAGGGTTTCATTTGCCTTGGTGCCGAACGGGGTATGAATGACCAAACCCGATCCGAAGTCCTCAACCAAGACAGAGTCCGCAGACGGCAACCTGCCCAATGACTCATGGCTCTGCACCACGGTTCGAATCATGTAGTCTTGTGTTGTTTCATCTATCCCGTAGTGAGTCTGTAGCCAATTCCGGGCTTCAGCATTCGGTTCTCTCAGTGTGGAGTTCCAGAGCTTGGCAACCTCCGATGCAACCTCATATGGGACCGGGATCATCTCACCAATCCAATGTGGTGCCTCGGTGTCAACGCTGGTTGCTGGTGCACAGAGGACCTCTTCTTCATCCACACTTACAACAGTCCAAGACTTACCCCTTATGACAAGCAGCGAGCCGCCTTGCAGATTCTGTGTGACATAGTCTTCGTCCAATACACCTATGGATGTCCTCGTAGTCATGTCTAGGGCGTTCAGTTGTCTAACATCTGGAATTGTGCTCAAGTGCTCGTAGTAGAAGACCCGTGTCTTCCTGCTAGCTGAGATTCTTGAGTTCTGTATGCGTACAATTCCTCTCTCGGCCATAAAGTCCAGCACTGAGCCGAGTTCCTCATCAGTCACCTCCACGAACGGGTATGCTCCGTGTATCAATGCTGTGAGATCCTTGCGGTCTATCTGATGCGTGTCAATGACAACCCCAGCTATCTGATGACATAGAACGTCCCAAGCCTTCTTGTGTATGCTTGCGTCCTCGACCTTGTTCGACAGGGCACGTCTAAGTATCACCGCTGACTCAGTCACGTCGTCGAGATTAACGGTTGCCAGAAACACCCCCTCTGCGATCTTGTCGAGTCCATGGCCGGCGCGCCCAGTACGCTGCAAGGCGCGGGCCACTTCTCGAGGGGACGAATACTGGACGACTAGGTCTGCCTGTCCGATGTCTATGCCAAGTTCCAGACTTGACGTAGCGATGATTGCCCTTGAGAGTCCCTGTTTCAAACGAGTTTCAGCAGCCACTCGGGTGTCCTTTGAGAGTGACCCATGGTGGACATCAAACTCAAATGGAGGTTTGAGAGCGTGCATCTTGGCGCCAAGGACTTCCGCGAACGACCTAGTGTTAGTGAACACTATTGTCGAGGTATGTGATTGCACTAGATCAACGATTCTTCGAAGCCTCGCTGTGGAGTTCACGGGATAGGAGATTCTCTTGGAAGTTTCAATATCCTCAGTAGTGGGTTGTGGCATTTCCACTCTCAAGTTCATCTTCCGTAGTCCATATCCCTCCCACAGGATTCTTGTTTCACCCTTCGGCCCGCTCAAAAGGGCCATAACAGCCCTAGGGTTCCCGACGGTTGCGGACAGCCCTATTCGTTGTACTCGCCCCCCTACGGCTTGGTCCAGCCGTTCAAGACCAAGACTGAGCTGTGTCCCTCTTTTGCTGTCGGCCAGTTCGTGTACCTCGTCGACAACCACGGCAAACACAGTCTTGAGATGGTATCTGAGCCTCGGCGCTGGCAGGATTGCCTGAAGCGACTCGGGCGTCGTTATTAGCAGGTGAGGTGGTGTGATGGCCTGCTGTCTTCGCACATATTGTGTTGTATCACCGTGCCGGACAGCCACTGTGAAACCCAATTTGCCACAGAGGCCCTCCACTCTTCCAAACACGTCCCTGTTGAGTGCTCTTAGCGGCGTTATGTACAGGATGTAGACCCCAAACAGGTCTCGTTTCTGCTGTTTTTCTCCAAGGAGTTTCAGTAGTGGTAAGAGGGCCGCTTCAGTCTTGCCGCTGCCTGTGGGGGCGAGTAGAAGCATGTCGCTGCGTTCAGTCAGTATTGCTGGAATCGCCTTCTCTTGGATCGGTGTGGGCTTCTGGATACCACGAGCTGACAGGAATTCGGAAATCTCTGGACCTAGAGAATCAAAAGCACTCATCCAAACGACTTCCTTAGTCGGAGCGTGTGACGAATGGCACTCACTAGGATGCGGATGTCGGTTCTGAGTGTAGCATCAGCATCGCATGCCCTGTTCTCAAGCAGTTCTATGGCCTCGTTCGGAGAGGAGATCTGTTTCATTATCTCCTCGACCAGTGACTGCACTATGTCAAGATTGGACAGGTGCGGTGCAGATCTCTCGAATGCCTGTTGGACTATTTCTTCAGTGTTCATCATGAGGTGGCTCTGGACGTGCCTTACTCTTCCTCTTCCTCACCGTATGCGACGTAGCCCAAGACAAGGAGAAGGGCCACGATTCCCAAGACGTACAAGACAATATCGATGACTGGGATTATCTGCATAGGTATCAGATGGCTCCGTCTGAGTGTCACTTATAATCATTGCTGACTGAAAAGATTGATGCAGTGGCTATTCCTCTGTCTTTGCGCTCTCGTAGAATCGGTCAATGAAGCTGCCGTAGACATCTACAGGCTCGGTGAGCGAAGTGACATCGTCAATAGTCATCTCAAGTCCACAGGAGCCGCACTTAACAGTGGCGACTTTCTTTTCTCTAAGCAGTTCTATCTTGATTGCCGCATTACCACAGCTTGGGCATTGATAAACGTCAGGAATCCGCTTTTGTGGTCGTCGTCGGATTTTCTGCCTTCTTCTTCTTCCCATGATTCCTCACCTTTGCCTATTTCGCACAGACCGAGCTACAAGGCACGGAGAAACAGAGCGACTCCGGCCTCGGCTGGGATTCATTTAAGCGTTGCGTTAAGTCCCGATGAGTTTGGGGTTCGAAGGCTTCTTATTGCAGCTGCCGTGCGACATGAGTGATGTCCGCCTTGTCAAGAAATGCTCAGTGCGTATTGCAGATACTACAGGCCACAGGTACCCTGACGACATCCGAGATACTTGAGATGGCAAGGAGAACTGAGTACGCTGAGATCTGCAAAGACTGTGCAGGTGGTGACACTTTTGTCGCCGCTGCCAACCAGCTTGTCGAACAGGGGCTTGTCACGAAGAAACTGGGTAAAGGCGGATACCACTGGCAAATTGTGAGGCGATGAGAGAACGGACACTGAGTACTGGGCGCGTATCAGGGACGACTTCCCTGTCCTCAAGCGTACGGTCAATGGTCATCCACTGGTCTATCTAGACAGTGCATGCATGGCATTGAAACCCCGTCAGGTTCTTGAGGCGATGAACGAATACTACGAGCAATACCCTGCCTGTGCTGGCCGCAGTATCCACAAGTTAGGACAAGAGGCCTCAGCTGCCTATTCAAGAGCTAGGGAGAAGATTGCTCGATTCATCAATGCCAGTGAACCAGCTGAGTGTATCTGGACGCGAAACGCAACAGAGGCGCTCAACATGGTTGCAAGTGGTCTCAAGATTTCCAAGGGCTCGAAAATCCTGACGACTAGCCTAGAACACCACAGTAGTTCGCTTCCTTTTGTGGAAAGAGCGAGAAGGAGCGGTATGAGGATTGAGGTCCTCAGGGCGCACAATGATGGGACTTTCGATATTGAAGACTGGAAGAAAGCCATTGACCGCACTACGAGAGTTGTTTCTGTTGCTCACTCTTCAAACGTCACTGGTACTGTCACACCCCTCAGGGACATAGTCGAGATTGCACATGATCGAGGTGCATTGGTTGTTTCAGACGACGCCCAGTATGCTCCGCATCACCCACTTGATGTACAGAGCCTCGACATTGACTTCTCAGCCATCTCGGTACACAAAATGTGTGGCCCAACGGGAATGGGCATTCTCTACGGAAAAATGGAACTACTAGAGTCATTGAACATGTTCCTTGTCGGTGGCGATACCGTCAGCGATGTGAGGTTTGAGAAGGGCCGCATACTGCCCCAATATCTGCCGCCACCGGCAAAGTTTGAGGCTGGACTGCAGAACTATGCAGGTGCTATAGGTGCCGGCGCGGCCGCAGAATACCTTCAATCGATTGGCATGATCGAAGTCGAAAAACGAGAGCGGGAACTTCTGACAATCATGCTCAAGGGCTTGAAGGAACTGGAACACGTCAATGTGCTTGGGCCTGAGGATGTCAGGGTTCGAAGTGGGCTCGTGACATTCTATGTGGACACAGTCACATCAGCACATGACATCGCATCTTTCTTGAGCGACGAGTATGGAGTGATGATAAGGAGCGGGTTCCATTGTGCAGGGCCTTTTCACTACCAGCTGGGAATCCCTCCCGCAAGAGGGACTGCACGGGCTTCAATATACATCTATAACAACGAAGCAGAAGTCAGTAGGCTCCTAGAAGGTCTTCATGCACTGATTGTTACAAGCTCACAGGAAGAAACTCACTGAGGACGCGAAACTTGGAACTGAGCTGGTCCGGAACCTCTTGTTCGTTGCCTGTATTCAGCCGACGAGTTTGGTGACACTCTCTCTCAGGCGTTTGGCTTCTTCCATCGGATCGACGAGAATCAACTCGTTCGCCGATATCTCTAGTGCCTCTCTGAATTTCACGACGCGCCCGCGTACTGCGACATACCTACCAAGCACTTTGTCAGAGTTCTTTTCAATTGGCAGTGTCTTGTTACCTGACTTGACTATCAGTTCTTGAGCTTCCTGAGCTGTCATCTGGAGAAGGTCTTCTCCAGTCTTCCCAAAGAGTGTCACACGTATCGATCCCGACCCATCGTCAACAGTAACCTTGTATAGCATACGGTACTCGGGTTTCTCGACTTTGCCACAGTTCACACAGAAGTACTTTCCCTCTTTCTCCTCAATCTTTTTCCTACACTTCGGACACGAGGCGTAGACTGGGCTTGTACGGGACGGCACGACAATAATACCACAGATCTCAACGGTCTTTCCCTCCCCAGCATCATCAATATCACTTACCATGACTCTTCCTGCTTGGACAACGGGTCTTGCTGTTATCTCGGAGAGGTCCAGCTGATCAAGATGTGTGTCACTAGGATTGATTTGTATGTCGGACCGACGCCCTGCATGATACTCGACTCCACCGCGGAAGCCCTCCTTCGCGTAGCCGTGTTGTATCCGGATGACATCACCCTCTTGCAGGTCCTTTACCTTCTCGACATCTTCATTCCAGAACGTGACACGGACAGTCCCTGACTCGTCACCAATCACTATGTTCTGAACCTTGCCCTGCTTTCCTTCTCTCTCAAAGGATGTGGGCGGGAAGACTTTGGCAACTTTTCCCTCTACGTCTACGTCTTTCATCTCCACAGACAGGTCTACGATGCTCTTCCTACCCATCGCCTCAGCCACAGACTTGGTTCCTGCCGCCTTTGCAGGAGCTTTTGCCGCAGATATCTTCTGCTTTAGGCCTCTCTCTATCTTGGTACTTCTCCCGGTATGAACCTCTATCTCGCCGTTTCGCCCTGTCTTCGTATAGGCCCTACTGAGTCTTATGACTTCTCCCGGCTTTGCGTCTTTCATCTCTTCCGCATACTGATGCCAGAAGACAACCCTGACGCTACCTGTATCATCGGTCAGCGTAGCATTTGCAACCTTCCCCTCTGCTCCATCAGACTTCCGAGTGAATGTAGATATACCATAGAGCGCGTCCAGTCGTGCAGTCAGGGTCACATCAAACATTCTGTCTTGAAGATCCGATATCTGGACGCTCTTTGACTCAGTCGTCTTGATGTCCAAGTCCGCTGCTTCGTATTCGTCTAGTACCGTAATCCCTCCCATTCTGCCCAAGTTCAACTCAAGGGCATCTCTTAGTCCCTTCTTCACGTACGCTCCTCTGATCTGGACTACGCTCCCAATAGCTATCGGGCCATCCTCTATCGCATCTACCATTTCATCCCAGAGCGCGACTCTAATCTGGCCAGTTTCGTCGGCCACAATGATGCTCGCTACTTTCCCTTCGCCTCCACTAGGCTTCGAGAAGGTTCGTAAGGCTCCAACGTTGACAACCTTAGCAGTGAGCGTTACGCTCCTGCTGCTCTCGGTTATGTCTTCCACCCTCATTCGCGCCTTAGGCGAAACCTGCTGTAGGTCAATCCCAAGCTCCCGGGCCACAATCATTGCAGCTGATTCCTCATTGACGACCTCCGGACCAAGTTCCTCTCGCTTTTCGTCAATCAGTTTTAAAATGCCTTTGCGGTCGTACTCCGTGGAATGCTTCAGAATCAACTCAATGGTTTCTTCAAGTGTAAGCACGGTCAATTCCATCCTAGTCTTGAGTGCCGGATGCAGAATAGTCTTTTTGCACGCCTTTAAAGGGCTCTTCTCAGAATCCGAGCTTCTCTCAGACGCCTACAATCGCAGGAGCCTGAGCGAAAACACAAAAAGCCAACGCTCAGTGGCATTCCATGATATCCAGTGAGTGATTCCGAGCCTAGTCTGCCAAAACACAGTGTGAGCTATGGAGAGTACTTCTCGTCTATCAAGACAGACGTAGAACGTATCTACGAGGTCGCTGAACGCGCGAGAGCCAAAGGCTTCGATCCGGTGACTAAGGTCGAGATACCTCCGGCACATGATGTGGCAGCAAGGGTGGAGGCCACTCTTGATGGCCCCGTTGGAGTAGCCAAAAGAATCCGTGAACTCCAACAGACCTTCTCTAGGGAGGAAGTGGCTTTTGCAGTCGCTAGGGAGATAGCGACTGGAGATCTTGGAGGGATCTCAGATCGTGAGAAGGCCGCAGACAAGGCAGTACGTGTCGCATTGGCAGTCATGACGGAGAGTATCACTGCAGCACCCTTGGAAGGCATTGCCAAGGTTCGGATACGTGGTTCAGGAGAGGGCGAGTATCTGGCGCTCTATCTTGCTGGCCCGATTCGTGCTGCTGGAGGCACGGACGCCGCTATGACCGTGCTTGTCACAGATCAGGTACGGCAAGTATTGCACATTCCAGCATTCAAGACAACTGATGACGAAGTGGAACGAGCAGTTGAGGAGGTCGAGCTGTACTCCCGTGCGTCACACTTGCAATACCCGGTGTACCCAGACCTGATCAGGTTTGCAGCAGCGAGACTACCCATAATGCTGACTGGTGAGCCGACTGAAGAGTATGAAGTCTCAGGTGGCCGCGACCTTGACCGTATCGAAACCAATAGGGTCAGGAGTGGTTTTGTTCTCGTCCTAAGTGACGGGGTTGTCGGCCGGTCTGCGAAGCTTGCAAAGATGGTGAGCAAGGTCAATGTTCCTGGGTGGGAGTGGCTTAGCGAGATTGCTGCCAAGACATCGAAGGCCAAGTCTCCAGAGGCAGATGAGTCTGCTCTCAAGAAGCTTGCACCGAAACCCGAATACTTGGCCGATGTGATAGGCGGAAGGCCTGTGTTCTCTCACCCATCTCGTATTGGTGGTTTCAGGCTCAGGTACGGTCGGTCACGCAACACCGGCCTGGCGGGTGTCGGCATCAGTCCTGCCACGATGTTCCTAGTCGACGAGTTTCTAGCCCCCGGAACTCACATTCGTACAGAGCGACCGGGCAAGGGGGCAATTGTAGCTCCTGTAGACACTATCGAGGGACCGATAGTCCTGCTCAGAGATGGCTCAGTGAAACAGGTCAACACTGCTGAGGAAGCTCAAAGGCTCGAAGGAAAAGTGGAACGTATCATCTTTCTGGGCGATATCTTGGTGGCGCTGGGTGAGTTCCTGGAGAACAATCACCCACTGGTACCCTCCGGATACTGCGAAGAGTGGTGGTCACACGACCTTGACAAGGCTTGCTCTCGTCTGAGTGCAAAGCATGTTGACAAGCATCTGTCCGACTCCGGAATCACACACGATGATCTCAAGGCCTTCATCGAGTCTCCACTCTCCAAGATTCCAACACCAACTCAAGCACTACGTCTTTCAGAGCATTTTCAAGTGCCATTACACCCAAGGTACTTGTACCGATGGGCGGTTCTCAATGCAGCAGAGGTTTCCGAACTGAGGACATGGCTTCTGTCCAAGTACAAGACAGAACAGACTCCTGAAGGCGAAACTCTTACAGTCCCAAGTGATCCGCACTACAAGGGCCTCCTAGAACGACTTGGCGTTCCTCACATTGTGAGCCGCGACAAGACGTACATCACTCTTACTGACAGTCCCGAAACTGTCCTTGTGCAGTTGGGCTCTAGAAGCAAGTCGCTCAGTGGTACAGATCCTCTTCAGATGCTTAACTCTGTCACAAGCGTGCCGCTCAGAGACAAAGCAGGTTTCTTCATAGGAGCAAGAATGGGTCGGCCCGAGAAGGCTGAGGAGCGGAAGATGCACCCTCCAGTCCAAGTCCTCTTTCCTGTGGGTCGGACTACCGCAAGTGAGAGGAGATTGGAGAGAGTTGCCAAGACCACACAAGCCGTTTCCATTCTCTCATCTTTTGATGATCTGACAGACGGACAGTCAAGCTATGCTGAAACATATGGGCCAGACATTGAAATGGTATCACGCGTGTGCCCTGAATGCCAAACCCTGACATTCGAGTCACGTTGCCCCAAGTGTCTGGTACACACCGAAGTGAGCCGATGGTGTTCTCAGGACGGTTGCGGTCGTCCAATAGATGCGAACACCGGGATGTGTCCTCTGAGCCACGACGTGAACATGGTCCGGGCCACAAGAAGGTATGTTGTTGACATTCAGATGCTTCTTGATCGCATAAAGACCGAGATCGGTGAATCACAGGCCTACAATCCACGAGGCGTGCTTGGATTGACGAATGAGTTCAAGATCCCTGAATACGCTGGGAAGGGTATGCTCCGCGCCAAGCACGACGTATACTGCTATCGAGATGGTACTGCGCGGTTTGACTCGACAGACGCTCCCCTGACTCACTTCTTCCCTCGTGAAGTAGGCGTTTCAGTCGAACGTCTACGTGACCTGGGCTATCGCACTGATTACAATGGCAGCCCTCTTGTTTCAGACGACCAAATCGTGGAACTCAAGGTGCAAGACCTAGTTGTATCGGAGAACTGTGCTGAGTATCTGTTCAGAGTAGGATGTTTTGTCGATGACTGCCTTGAGAGAGTATATGGACTGGAGCCGTTCTACAAGTTCGAAACGCAAGATGATGTCTTGGGGCAGCTCGTCATAGGGCTCGCGCCACACACGTCGGCAGGGATAATCGGTAGGATCATCGGTTTCACCGATGCGAGTGTCTGTTATGCGCATCCATACTGGCATGCCGCCAAGAGAAGAAACTGTGATGGCGATGAAGATGCAGTGATGCTAGTCTTGGAAGCTCTTCTCAACTTCTCAAGAGCCTATCTTCCTGCAGGTAGAGGGGGTTTCATGGATGCGCCACTTGTCCTCTCGGTTATCCTTAACCCCTCTGAGGTAGACGCCGAAGCGCACAACATGGATGTGTGCAGACGCTATCCTGCACAATTCTTTGAGATGGCTGCTGAGGCTCGTCACCCCAAGGAAGTCGAACGCCTAGTTGACATTGTGGCATCTAGGTTGAACACAGAGAACCAGTATGAGGGATTCGGTTTTACTCATGGGACTTCTTTGATTGATGCAGGTCCGCGTAATACAAGGTACAAGACCTTGGGCAGTATGGAAGAGAAGCTGGATGCTCAACTCCGACTGGCTGGCATAATCGATGCAGTAGATGCAAAAGACGTCGCTGAGCGTGTCCTATCGCATCATTTCATTCGTGACATTAGAGGAAACCTGAGAGCCTACTCCACTCAGAAGATTCAGTGCATAAGGTGTCACAGAATCTATCGCAGAGTCCCGCTATCTGGAAGGTGTGATTGTGGTTCCAAGCTCTCGCTGACAGTCAGACGCAAGAACATCTCAAAGTATCTTGCCATAGCTCAGAGAGTGATTGACGAACATGGCCTTGGCCAGTATCTGAAGGATGGGCTAAGGTTGATCAACTCTGCTATGGACTCCCTCTTTCAGTCTGAGCAGACTTCTCTGACAGACTTTGTAGACTGAAATCATCCAGTCGCAGAGTCCTTTACTCTCGCTTCTCTGCCCTTGGACTCGGAGCAAGACGTTTGGCAACCAATTTGAGGAGGTCCTGGTCTTCAATCATGCCGACGAGAGCACCTGCGGCAGACAGGACGGGTGCCTGATCAATCTCACTCTTCCTTAGCGTCTTCACGCAATCTGAAACAGTGGCGACCTCACTCACACTGATCAGGTTCTTGGTCATCACTTGACTGACCGGCACGTTTGGAAGCTTCAGGAGTTTCTTGGTCACCAATAGGAAGTCCTTGGAAGTCCAACCCCACTCCACCGAGGATTCGGTCCCACTGTAAGTCTTGGAGACATTGTCTTCATGCGTTTCTTCTGAGAGGCGGATGTAGTCACTGACAGACATCATCCCTGTCACTCCGCCTATTTCGTTGACAATCACCACAGCAGTCTTGTGCGCCATCTCCATGATCATGAATGTGAGGGGCAGCGGGGTTTCTTCCCAAATCGCAGTCACACTTCTATTCACATGGTCTGCGATACTCGCGGACTGGAAATGCTTGTCCTCCTCCAGCACTGCTCCAAGAATATCCGGAACCGACACGATGCCAACCAAGTCCCCGCTTTTCACGACCGGTACTCTTCTGAAACCCCTATCGAGCATGAGGTCGACGACTTTCCTAGCATCAGTTTCCGGTGTGACTGTGACAGGGTCCCTGACCATCAGCAAGGCCAGCTGATTCTCATCTGGTTTCCGAAGCAGGTCGTGCCTCGTAATCATTCCTACTAGGGTCTTTGTACCCTTCTTACAGACCGGAAAACCACTGATCTGAGTTTCAGCCATCAGCTGTAGCACATCTTCTCTCGTACCCGGCACTGTAACGTACCGAACATCTGATTGCATGAATTCAGATACCTTCATTGTTGAAGCAACTCCGGTATGGGATAGAAGGGCGGCGGATTCTAGCACACATGCCATACAGGCAATTGTGGTGGCATCTGAGCCAGAACAAGACTAAGGTCCTGTCTTACCTTTTATGTCTATCTTTTGGAGGGCGTAGTGAGCCGATCACTCGCATCATGCTCCTGTGAATGTTGTGGCTGGTTGCTACTCATGCTACCAAGGATGGTCCTTGAGGCCCAGAAGGTAGCCAAGAGCGTTACTCAGCCAGTGCACGAAGAGAGTTGTCAGTATCAGAACAATAGCATATTGTGAAGCCGGATGCAGAAATGGCGACGCTATAATCAGGGCCACGATTATGAAGCCCAGCTGGTCGAGTATGGGTGACGGGTCTCCGCTCCTTATGCCTGCTCGTCTCTTGGAGAATGATCCGAGGAGATCACCAGTCAGTGCTCCCAAGGATAGCAGGAATGCGGAAGGCAGCGTCATGAACAGGACAACTTCCATATCTGGTGTTACTGTAACAAACATGCTGAGCAAAGGGCGCAAGTATGGGGCAACAATGGTCTGAGCCGCACCCACCAGAGTGCCACAGATGACACCTAGTACAAATCCTCTGATCGTCTTGCTGTTACCAAAGAGTCTGTGTCCATCTCGTAGGACAAGTCCCCTGTCTATTGGGGCACCTCCACCAAGGATGACAGGTGTGGAGTTCGCTACCCATGCAGGTAGGCCCAACCATACAGCGAGTTCGAGAAGAGCCAGTGCTTCATACATCTGGGGTGCTTCCTTGCTGAGTCCTCTCCTCAGACCATTTACCTGTTTCTGCTGGCTCAGGAGTTGAAGACAAGCCTCTCCGAGTAAGATACAGCACAGCGGTCTTCCTATCACCTTCAGGTCTCGTTCTTTCGATAAATCTCTGTGCCCGAGATTGTCCTATACGCATCTGCATTACATAGTCCGCCCAATAGTCCAAGATGTTTTTGGCAACAGGCTCAAAGGCGCTGTAGTCACCCGGCACGCCTCGTACTTGGTTGAGAACCAAGACCGCCATGTCACCCAGTCTTGCAAGCCCCTTCAAGAAGCCTGTCTGCCTGTTCAATTCTCGATGGGCGACATAGTTTGTGGCCTTGTCCTCTAGCACACTCCTATACAATCGAGTGAGAGTATCAACCACCACGAGTCTAGTTCCCTCTCTCGCATAGAGCTCAAGATCATCTATTATTGCGCCCTGTTCATCAAAGCTCTTTGGTATGAGAATTCTGACCATGTCCTCAATCTGGCTGAACCTCTTGTCAATAATCTGCTCAAGTCTCTCTATTGGCGAAGAACTCTCTGAGTTGACATACACAGTCCGGACGCCAATCCTACAAGCGGAGTTCACAAACTGAAGGCCTAGGGTGGTCTTGCCAGAAGCGGCCTCACCGTACACATGTGTAATTGTTCCTGTGTGCAGGCCGCCGTCTAGGACTCGGTCCAAGGGCAAAATGCCTGACGGAACAGTAAGTCCGCGTTTCACTACTCTTGTTTCGTACCAGATGAGTCATAAGCATAACGGGCGACTGACTGACCAATGGCGCAGAATGAGATTGCCATCGCTACTCGTGACCCAAAGGCCCTCTATCACGCTGTGAAGATACTCAAGGGGCTGAAGATTGGCTTCACAATATGCGCCCCTAACGACTTTGAGTGTGATATTGCAAAGGTCGTCATAACGACTGAGGCTGAGGAACCACAGAACCAGGATACACGAACCGTTTTAGTCGGGACTGATCCGGATCCAGATTCAGTTGCGATTGACATCATGGTCCGGCTCCTCGAGATTCATAACCCTGCATGTATCATCATCGGCATCGATCCTGGTATGCGAAACGGACTGGCGTTAGTGATTGACGGGAAGTCTGTGCACACGAGGAACTCATCTTCACCAATTGACGCTGTTCAACGCACTCTGAGCTGGATTGACCATGTCAGGCAGCTGTACCACGACAGTGTGATCATAGTCCGGGTCGGAACTGGCTCTCCTCTTTATTCTGCTCTCTATCTACGTGGAATCCTCGGCAGAGGCAATGTGTCCGCGGTGGAACTCGTGAATGAACACCATACGACGCTCGCTGGTTCGCTACATTCCGACCAATCTTCTGCGTCTATGATTGCAGCTCGTCACGGACGTGCTCCCAGTGAGTCAGATGTCACAATTGAGCCAAAGGATGGTCACGTTAGGTCCTTGAAACGGCTTGTCGCTCGAATCACTGATGGCAGACGGTCTTTGACAACGGAAGAGGCGCAGTCAATCCTAGTTGGGACATCATCACTCGAGAGCATCATAAACGGAGTCGCCTAGTTTGAGAAGAAGGCTGCCACCTGCTCTGCTACCGCAGAGGGGTCGTCCGGCATTGTTCTTGTCACTTTGTCCAACCATGACGGCATGAATCTGCGAAGGTAGCGTGTCGCAAAGCGCTTGTCCAAAAAGACAATCACTCCTCGGTCAGATGGTCTTCGAACAGGTCTGCCGGCCGCTTGAATGGCCCTTGTCATTGAGGGCAGGACGTAAGCGTATTGTCTTCCTCTGCCGTTGAAGCGTCTGTCAAAGTACTCTATTAGTGCTTCAGTGCGGGGTGTCGGTTTTGCATAGGGTACTCCAACAACTACAACGCTCTCCATGGCCGGGCCGGGGAAATCGCCCCCTTCAGAGTTGCGACCACCCTGTACACCGAGAAGCACAGCTCCCCCTTTGTCACCTCTGCTCTTGAAATCCTCAATCATTATGTCGTTCTCACTTGTCTTCATTCCCTGCCTCTCAACAAACAGTCTTCTATTCAGCTTCTTCTCAAGACCTGCCTTGAGCAGTGACTCGGCGATGGAGTAGCTCGATGCAAAAACCCCCGTGTTGCCGGGTGTAGCATTCACAACCGCTACACAATGCTCTACCATGTGTTGAAACAGTGTTTCATTTCTGCCTTCATAGGAAGTGTCCAGTCCCTCGACAATGATTCCGAGCCTGCTCTCAGCTCCAAAGGGACTTTGAAAGGCGACTTTCACAGTTTCGGGTCCAAGACCAAGCATGTCGGTATACGCATCAAGAGGTGACAACGTGCCTGAAACTGCAACGGAGCTGTGAACAAGCTTCAAGATAGGACTGGTGACACTGGTTGGGTCAAGAGCCAAGAGGTCGAGTGAAACCTTCCTGCTATCCCCCGTGCCCCGCTCAGATGCGATTATGAATGCATAGTCGTCACGTTCAGCGCATCGCAGCCATTTGCCGAGGAACTCTGCCACTCGGTGAATTGCTGAACGCGGGAGCTTCCCTGCTCTCAGCAACCCCTTCTTGATCTTCAATCCGGTTTCAGCCATATGGGAGACGATTTGAGTTTCACCAGCCAGCTCCGACGCCTTCACAGCGGCATTGTAGATGTCTGTAGGTTTGATAGTTCTCTCTTCGTTCTCTTCCATCCCGCTCGATATCTCAAGGATCACCTTTGCCAGCCCACGACAGAAGACTCTTGAAACAGGGTCGCTGTACGTTTCGGCCTCCTTCATTGCCTGTCTTACTGTACCCACTGGAAGTGAGTCACTTGCTGAGTCGAGTGCCGTGAAAGGGACGTTGTGTGCTTCGTCTTCAATCAAGACAACTTTCGACATCGGCACCCCAAGATCAGGCATGAATGATTCGAATATGAACGGATCAAAGACGTAGAGATATGACAGGGCCACGACATCGGCGCCCCTTGCAAGTGACTTCGCCATTTCGTATGGGCAGACTGACCATCCCTTTGCTATCCCAACCACATCGGATGCAGTGAGAATCCTTTTTGGCATGTCCTCGAATGGGTCGTCTGATGCGATCAGTTTCTTCATGTGTTCGTGATACGCGCATTTTCCAGTCGCTTTGAGCTGTCCACAGACCTCACTCAAGGGTGCTACGAAGTCTGCATTCTCAAGCACAAACTGGTTCAGGCACATGTGCTGTCGTCCTCTGAAGGAGATGCCAGTCACATCATGGCGACCAGATATTGCATCCAGCTCCTCCATCACCCGGTCCAGTTGCCTGTGTGTACGGGCACAGTATAGCATTTTGGCCTTGTTCTCTTTGACCCAAGGCAGAACGCTACACAGTGTCACACATGTCTTTCCGAATCCATTGGGTGCTTCGCAGCATATGTTCTTTCCCGCTCTGACAGAGCTCTCTATCACCTGCATCATCTCCTCCTGCCCTTTCCGCTTCTCTGGGTATGGAAAGAAACTCATGTAGGAGAGGATGTCGCTCATGGGAGTCGGTTTTCAGTGATTGGTTGACGACTGATAATGATGTTGTTTGCTATTGCCAAAAGCCCGGTTGAGGTATTGTATCGTGGGCCATTCGGCATTGATTTATCGTCGACCTGTTGTCCATCTAGCCGGGGCTACGAATGGAATCAGGCGAGATTCAGGACTTTGAAAGCGAAACAGAACGTGCTCGGCTGAAAGTGCGAGTCATGCATCTTGAAAACGGGCTCTTGATTCTAATCTCAGATTCAGAGCGGTTTCGCTTGGGCCTCTCGGCTGTAGCAGTCCCAGGTGGATCTGGTAGACCGGAGCCCAGTTCCACAGGGTTCCTGTCTGTCGGAGAGGAGGCTGTACAAGTGCGCATTCTGGCCGAAACTGTTGCGAAACGTACAGGCCAGATGTGCATGGTGGTAGTCGCTGTCAAAGAGCTAAGCCGTGCCTTCCTGATGGACATCACTAGGACTCTGAGGGAACATGTCCCGAAGTGACGTAGTCAATCACTTCCTGAACCCACGGTCCGAGTCCCTCGACGTGGCGTAGTGCGGCAAGATAGTCCATCCAGCCAATCTCCAGCGCTCTCTTCCATCTGTCAAATGCGATGTGTAGTCTGTCAAGGGCCTCTCGGTGAAATCTGCATAGCTCGCTGTTGTCTACCGATTCACGGCCGCAGAGTGGGCAGTCTGTCAGAGTTCGTCACCTCCATAGGATTGGTCCTTAGTTTCTCTGTCAGTCCTTCGTTTCTCGAGGAGTTCAAGGTCCTGTTGGCGGCCTGGGCACTTTGTCCAATTCAGACATGTTTCCCACGCCCTCTTCCCGGACTGAATCTTGATCATGCGATGTCCGCAATGAGGGCAGATCCTGTCCAGGGGCATCAGCTTGCCTTTCTGCGGCAAAGGAAAGGTCACGTTACACGTTCCCCTCTTATAGTTCGAACACCCCACAAACCTCTTTCGGGTCTTTGGTGAGTAAACGACAACTAGAGTTCCATCAGCGCAACTGGGACAAGGCCCTATTTCCTGCTCCTCTCTCCAGTACCTTCGCAGTCCCTTCGCTAGGGCTTGGCCTATGTCTTCCTCCTGCGATTTGAAGTCCTGCAGTAGTTTCGCGAGCTCAGTCTTAGCGTCAGAAAGCACGCTTTCTCTTTGCCCAACGCCTTGCTGAATCTCCTCCATCTTCAGTTCGAGCCGGCGTGTCATATCAGCGGACAACATGTCGGGCACGTGTAGTTGGAGAGTTTCAAAGGCCGCATAGCCCAGCGCGGAGAGTTCAAACCGACCGCCGAGCGTGTACCCTCTAGAGTTGATGGAGTCGATAATCCCGGCACGAGTGGATTTTGTACCCAAGTTCTCCTTCTCCAGTAATTTCAGTAGACTGGATGGATTGAAACGAGCAGGGGGCGGCGTATACTTCTCATCAGCATGAACCGACGTTAGGTCAATCAAATCGCCTTCGCTGAGCGGGGGCATTGCTTTCTCGTTCGTAATAGCATAGGGGCCGTAGAAGCTAGTCCATCCAGCCTCGAGGACTCCCAAGCTCCTCAGGTAGAAGAGGTGTCCATCGCATCTGATGTCGGCTCTCACGACTTGTTTCACAGCAGGCTCTCCGAACAAAGCGAGGAACCTGCGCACCACCAAGTCATACACCTTCTCTTCGTTTGCTGCCAGCTTCTTAGTGGGTAGATTTCCCGTCGGCAGTATCGCGGGATGTGCTGGGTCTTCCATCTCACCCTGCACTGGTACCAAGCTCTTGCGCTGAAGAAGACGTCCAACAAGTGGAATGTACTTGCTCATCTTTCCAATGTCTTCGAGCGTCTGTCTGATATTCAGAGCAGATGGCACCTTTTGGCTGTTAGTCCTAGGATATGTGATGAGAGCATCAAGATACAATCCCTGTGCAATCTGCAGGGTTCGGCTTGGTCGGAGTTCGAAATGCCTGTACGCCTCCGCCTGGAGGTCACTGAGATTGAAGGGGGGCGGGGGGTTCTGTGAGAAGGTTCTGCTTGTGATCGAGCTCACGCGACCAGTTCGACCAAGCAGACTCTTTACCAGGATGTCTGCTTGTGTCTTTGTTTCAATCCTTCTCTTGCTGTACTCCAGACTTATTTGCTGTCCATCTAGAACCGCTGTAGTAGACAAGGTCCAGAACGGTATCGGTACAAAGAGATTGATCTGCTGATCGCGTTCCGCCACAAATGCTAGTGTGGGACCTTGAACTCTTCCTGTCGAAACAATCCTGAACAGTCCTGTTGCGTTCTTTATGGCGAGCGTGAGCGCGCGTGTGAGATTGATGCCATACAGCCAGTCCACTTCATGTCTCACGCAGCCTGACTTGATCATAGGAAAATCGAGAGTCGGCATCAGGGTTTCATAGGCTCTCTGCAATTCTGGTTTAGTCAGGGACGAGAAGGCCATCCTCTGTGCTCTTGAGGGGTCGATACCACAGACATGTTTGACAATCAAGTAGCCAATCAGACTTCCTTCGATATCGTAGTCCGTGGCCACAACAAACTTGTCAGCATCCACAGAGAGGCGTCTTATCAGTTCGATGACCGGCTTGGTGTTGCCTGCGTTCCTTTCGACTTCATATTTGGGTGCCCACTCTGTATCGAGTCGTGGATACGTCCATCCTCTCTCAGTCTGCCGAAGCTCATACAGATGTCCAAGAGCGTAGACAACGGTGAGAGAGTCACCCCGGCATTTGCACTCATAGTATGAGGCTTTTCCACTCTTGACTTCATGGGAGCCAGAGTGATCATCGAGTGCCTCAGCTATTCTCTTAGCCGCATTTGGTTTTTCCGAGATCACAAGGACCCGGGACAGTTCTATTCGCCTCTGGTTCTCTTGCTGTCGTCGATACTCGCGTGTTTTTAACAATGACTCTGTGCCACGCTTATGTCATGGTACAGGCCTACATCTCACGATATTTTTAAAAGCAGACCTACCGACCTCGCTCGCTGAGGTTTGCCAGTTGCCTGTATGGTGGCCGCGATTCATAATTAAGCCGCAAGTACGACTCACGAGGCCCCGTTTTGGAATGCCTGCACGTCCTCCCGACATAGTCCTCTTTGGAGGCCTGTTGCTGGTGGTCCTGTTTATTATGGGTGGCAACATTTACACGCTAGTCAAGACCCCACCCGCGATTGCTGCTGACTCATCAGGAAATCCAATCCTTATTGCGCCAGGTATTGATGTCCAGCTTGGACTGGAGGGGATTGTGGCCTCGGTCGTCATTTTCATAGGAACTGTTGGTGTTGGTCTCGTCTATCTGTCCTCAAAGTATGTTTTCCAGCCCGGCTACGCAACACGTCTGATGGTTCTTGGTGCAATACTTGCAGGGGGCGCATTCTTAGTCATAAGCTACCTCTATGGTCTTAAGACGTAGGGGACGCGGCAGGTCCGCAGAACGTGCCGGCAGCGCTCCAGTCAGACAGAGCACGAAGAAAGAGAATTTCCATTTGCCCCATAACGAGTCACTCATCTGAGCTGAGTATAGGGCACATTAGTTTCTGCAAGCAGAGCCGAAACAAGTTCTTTGGCAATCTCAAGCTTAATCTTCTTCCTGTCATCCGCCTGATAATGAAACGCCCTGTCCGGTTTTGACCAGCGTCCAACCACGGTTCCGAAATCCATTCCCGCAAGGACTATGTGTCTTGGCACGTAGTGCAGCGCAATGTGACACGCCCTGTCTCCATCAGTGAACCCACCCCAGAGAAACGCTCTGTCAGTAGGCTCTACCTGAGTGCTCCCGAGTGCCTCCTTCAGTGTGGGAACGAACTGCTTGACTCTGTCCATGTTGTCGCCATGCGCGTGTACTATTGGTAATGCTCCGTTCTTTATGACACGCTCCAAATCCCCTCTGTTTCCATCGAGGTCTGTCACAAGCACATCACAGTGTCGATCCTGTTCTAAGAATGCAGTGGCTGCACCGTCAGCAGCGATATAAGCGGCGTCTTTGAGCTCTGCCATCTGAGCGGTTTCTCTGAGATGCCGTTCGAGAGAGGGTCCTGCCCCACAGACAACGACTTCATGATTGTAGATTCGGTTTCTGAGGCGAAACAGGATTGGGGCGGGGTCTATGCCTCTGAGTAACGACGTGAGCAGAACAGTTGCATTTCTGTCGGCCTCAACACTCAGTGCCAGTCTTCCGACTATGTCAAGATAGACTGGCTGCCAAGAGCTCCACTCCATGACAAATCACCCGACTTGACGACTGCGGTCGGCCATTAGTGACTGTATTCCCTTGGCGATATCTATGAGTCGAAAGTACTGCATCTTGGATATCCTCTTTGTCATTCTTCCAAGCTGAAGAGGTGTTCCCATTATCAGGATGTCCGTGTGATCAGTGCGATGATCTATGACATCGTGATGATAGGCTGCATCTCCTCCAACCGCTAGCATCTCCTGCTTGATTATGAGCGCCGCGGAGGTCGGAGCCTCCCTGATCCGGAAGCTGAGCATGACTGCCTTTTCAGCCAATGGATGAACGATTTCTGCATCTGCACCCAGTTGCTCGATCACGAGTGCAGCCTCTCTCTCATTAGAGAGATCCATTAGCTCAATGTTATCTCTTGTCATCAATGAGGAGTGCCTGAGAGCACGTCCGATTATCGCCGCCATACGAGCTTCTTCCACGTCGTGCGCGCGAATCATGTCCGCACCGTTTGCGACTGCCAGGGATGTGGCAGCAATTGTGCCAACGATACGCGCCGCCGGGTCGGGTTGGCCAAGCAGTTGGCCTATGAACGCCTTTCTCGACACTCCCACAAGGAGTGGACGTTCCAATAATGTGAACCGCCTGAGGTTTCTAATAATCGACAAATCAACGTCAGTAGGTTTTCCGAAGCCAATACCCGGGTCCACGACAATCCGTTCATATCCAATCCCCTCCTCAATTGCTTTCTTCATGCTTGTCTTGAGTGTGTCCAGTGTTGCATCCAGACCTAGACACGGTTCTCCACAGTCCGCCATCAGTATGATTGGCACATCTGCATCTGCGACCAGCTTTCCCATTTTGTTGTCCGTACGAAGGCCTGAAACATCGTTGACAAGGGCTGCGCCAAGGTCCAGTGCCGCATGTGCAACAGTGGCGGAAGTCGTGTCGATAGATACCGGAAGATGTGTGTTGTCAACGATTGATTTGAACGCCTCTGAAACTCTTGTCAGCTCCTGATCCGCACCTACTCTAGTTGTACCGTAGATGCTCTTTGGCGCACTGGAAGCGGCGCCCACATCGATGATGTCTGCACCTTCCCGTTCTATCTCCTGAACTTGTCGAACTATCTCGTCCCTTGAGGTCGCCACAGATCCGCCATAGAACGACTCAGGAGAGAGATTGATTACACCCATGACCCTGGTTGGGTTTTCGCGTCCAACCTTGAGTCCGTCGATGTCGGTTTCGCAAAGGCCCATGACTGGCTTTCCTCGGCTAGCCGATAGTATGGAAGAAGATAAAACCTAGGGGATGCGACAACCCCAACACCTGAGGCGGTGAACGGAGATGAGCGAAAACCTAGGCAGAACACACCTCTACGATTGGCACAAGTCACACGGAGATGTAATCCCATTTGCAGGCTGGGAGATGCCCGTTCGATACACGGACATCCGTGAGGAGCATATGGCTGTAAGAAAGTCCGTTGGCATATTCGACACCACACATATGTTTCGCTTTCTCATAAGTGGTCCTCAAGCACCCGATTTGCTGCAGACTGTCACTACAAACAGCATCTCCAAACTGGGGATGAATGAAGGGCACTACTCGACTTGTCTTAATGAAAAGGCAGGGATTCATGACGACCTCATGATATACAGAATTGGTGAGCAGAAGTACATCTGGATAACTAACGCATCAAATGGTCCAAAGATCAAGGCGCACCTAGCAGCACATGCCAAGCAGTTCAAGGTCAGTGTCGAGGACAAGTCACGAGACATTGTGATGATAGCAGTACAGGGACCACAGGCATTGACGCTGCTATCAAAGATGGCTGGAGAGGACCTCAGAAAGCTTGCCCGGTTTAGCTGTAATCCCATTAGGTTTGCGGGTCGCGACTGTTACTTATGTCGTACGGGCTATACAGGAGAGGAAGGCGGAGAGATACTGCTACTGGACACGCCGTTTAGTGAGGCTGGAAAGAAGAAGGCTATCTCATTCTGGGAAGAGATACTCAGACAGGGAAAGGACCTTGATGTGAAGCCCTGCGGGCTCGGCGCCAGAGACTCGACAAGACTTGAGGCCGGATTCGTACTTTACGGACACGAGCTCAACGAGGAGATTACTCCACTTGAGGCTCGGATTTCCTATGCAGTCAAGTTCAAGGTCGAGCCGCACTACATAGGCTACGATGCACTGCTGAAGCAGAAGCAGGAGGGTGTCACTAGAACACGTATTGGACTGCTGATGATAGACAAAGGTGTTCCACGTGAGCAATACCCCATCATGCTTGGCAACCAGCAGATAGGGGCCGTGACAAGCGGCGGCATGTCGCCTGTGCTCGACTGTGGTATTGCGTTGGCCCTCGTCAAAGCCGATGCCGTGAAGGAAGGTGACACTGTTGAAGTGGACATAAAGGGGCGACTACGAAAGGCCCGAGTGACAGGCTGGCCCTTTTACAATCCTGACGAGTACGGGGAGAACAGAACCCATTGATACACAAATTAATTAAAGGGTTCTCGTTCCCACAGCAGGAACAGAAGGTGCGCGTAGATGTCGAAAGGCACTTCCAAGGCAACCAAAGTCATCGATGGTCTATACTACACGAAGGAACACGAATGGGCTAGGGTTGAGGGCGACCTAGTAGTAGTTGGAATCACCGACTATGCTCAGCACGCTCTCCACGAGATTACCTTTGTTGAGATCATGCAGTCCGGCACAACTCTCAACGCCGGCGAGGAATGTGGCCTCGTTGAGTCGATGAAAGCCTCTTCGGATGTCTTCTCGCCAGTTTCTGGTCAGATAGTTGAGGTCAATACGTCGCTCGAAGACTCTCCTGAAACTGTGAACGAGGATCCGTACGGAAAAGGTTGGATGTACAAGATACGCCCCTCGAATCTCAAGGCGGACCTGAAGAAGCTCATGGACAGCAAGGCCTATGCCTCCTTTGTCGCTTCCAAGACTTAGGCAGAGAGTCAGTGCCGCATCGGCAGGGAGAGTCTGCCTTCAGAGGTAGAAGGTCTCGTGACCCGGTAAGTCCTTTGGATGTTGACTGAAGACTCTTGCATCCGATTCCAAGTTGTCGTATGGATGACTGGAGCCGTACAATCGATTTACGAACAGCAACCTTTTTAGCGTATCCAAGAATCGCTCGGCCGGATGCGCCCTTAATCGGAGACGTCACTCTATGCCGAGCCTGAGTCACTTCAAAAGATCCGCTAGCAGGTTCCTTCATCAAGTCTTTCACAAACCAAAAGCAAAGATATCTCGAGGATCGGTCCTTCTCATCGTTGCTCTTTGTATCATAGTCGTTTCTGCTATAGCGGTTCGTCTAGAGCCACTGCTCGACTCACAACCGATTGTCCATGAGTTTGACTCGTGGTATCAGCTTAGAGTGACTCAGTATATTGCTGCAAATGGATATGCATCATTCTTCAGCTGGTACGACCACATGAGTTGGGTGCCCTTCGGTCGCGACATAGCGGTCTCAACCTACATTGGTGTGCCGTTCACAGCCGCCACATTCTACTTTCTTCTTAATGGAATAGGTATCAGCGTGGATTTGGTGGTTGTCTGCATCATGATGGCTGGGTTCATGGGCGGCTTCGCGACACTGGCCACATTCTTTCTGGGGAAGGAGTTGTCGAACAAGTCAGTCGGACTCCTGAGCGCTCTCTTCGTGGCACTCATGCCTGCGTATATTCAGAGGACAACAGCCGGCTTTTTTGACAACGAGTCTATAGGCGTCTTTGCCATTGTGATTACCCTCCTCTTCTTCATGCGCTCTCTGAAGAGGGGTTCTCTGCCCTCTGCAGTGGCCGCAGGCCTATCTCTAGGCTATCTACAACTGTCTTGGGGAGCAGCAGACTTTCTTACGGACCTGTTTGCTCTCTATGCGTTCTTCATGTTAGTCACAGGTCGATACAGTAGTCGTCTTCTCTCAAGCTACTTGATCACGTTGAGCTTGGGTCTCTTCATTGCAAATCTGCTGCCTCGTAACAGTTTCCTGAACTCGGGGGCACTCACTTCTCTCACATTCCTTGCTCCGGTAGGGGTGGGTGTCTTGCTTGCAGGCTATGAGGTCTGGTTGCGGGTTTCAAAGTACCGTGAGGCCACAGCAGGTGCACTGGCTCCTCATATGAAGCCAATCTTGCTAGGGATAATCGCTCCAGTCCTTGGTGTGACGGCCTATTCCGTATTTGCAGCTGGTCAAAACCTGCAGATTTCAACACTCACTTCTAACCCCATAACTTTCGTCGGTGGTAAGTTTCTCGCTGTCATTAACCCCTTCTATCGACTTGACCAGCGTATCTTCGCATCGGTAGCCGAGCATCTCCCTGCTCCCTGGGCGAGTTTCTATCAGACGCTGATTGTGCTGATATTCTTCTTCCCGGTTGGAATGTACTTCCTGTTCAAGAGGGGCCGCGATGAAGACTGGTTGGTAGTCCTCTTTGGAGTCACTGCAGTGTACTTCACGGGTAGTATGATCCGTCTTGGCCTGATCCTAGCACCCGCAGTTGCACTACTTGCTGCTGTCGCCGTGAACGGTGTCTTGACGCCATTCGCAAGGGTTGTTTCTCAGAAGTCCGTTTTCGAACGTCGCAGGTTTCGAATCAGCTCGTCCCTTACTTCAGAACACACGATTGCTGTCTTTACGCTCATAGGACTGCTGCTTTCGGTCAATGTCTATCTTGGAGTTCAGTACGCTGTCCAAGTAGGTGCTCCTGAGTTCGCGCCCTCAAAGCTCAGTGACACGAGCCAGTTTCTCGACTGGCAGACTGCAATGACATACGTCCGTAATGTCGTTCCCAAATCGGCAACAATAGCCAGCTGGTGGGACTATGGATACTGGATAACGTGTGCTGGCGCGGGACGGTCGATTGTAGACAATGCCACCTTCAATGCCACCCAGATAGCTCTTATGGGCTATGCCCTGATGGCTCTCAATCTCACTGAGTCACTGAAGACCTTCAAGCTGTGGAATGCATCACATGTACTGGTATACTGGGGACACGAGCTCTCGTTCTTTGGTGGGGACGAAGGAAAGTGGCCCTGGATGGTCCGCATAGCTGAAGACTATCTCGGGTCGTCAGTCATAGATGACCGTACGTACCTCGGGGACAATCTTGCGACCACGAATACAATCGAGACTGACTACACCCTCGATCCTTTCTACTCCTCGACCCTGTATAGACTGATGTCATACGGTGAACCACTCACCTCAACCGAAGCCGATGAGTGGGGTCTGCCGAGTGGAAGGAAATCGGTTGACTTCTATCAACCTCAAGGATACAGTTCTCCAATCAGTTATACGGGCGACACGAGATGGACCTCTCATATGCCTATCGACCTACACGGGGCGTTCAAGGGCCCCTACTATAGCTCAGACTATGGCACAGTCAAAATCTACGAGATCGACTACACCATGTATGAGCAGTATCTCAATAGGACTGCCGCTCAGTGGGCCCCCAAGGAGGGCACATTGACTGGTGTCAAAGCCGACGGCGTTCTCTCTGCCAGTGAGAAGGCCTTCCAGAGCTTCGATGGAGTTCTTGGAGGCGGCTTTGATGCCAAAGTCTACGTACAGGCCAACTCCACACAACTGTACTTTGGTCTTGAGATGGATGATTACCAAGTCGGCAATGACGCCTTCGGCATACAGATTGCGCCGCTGGGCCCGGTCACGGCATCAGACATCCGCATAGTGAACTATGCAGGCCATCAGTTCTATGACGGTCATATTGACTACAACGGTGATTGGGCCTTCGACTCAAGTGGGGCCAATGCAACGTTGTTTGGAACAGGAGAGAACGTCACCGAGCTGATATTTCCGCTCAACTCTCTCGATCCTCAGGACCTGAACCTGAAACCGGGAATGAACTATCAGATACGGCTGCTGTTCTGGGACAATGTTGACTCAGGAGAACCGACACTCGCGACCGATTGGCGAACCATCTGGGTGCCTGTGAGCTTGTACTGAAAGACATACTTGCAGTGGTCTGTTGAGCAATCAGTCGTCTACGGTCAGGACTCTCTGGTTTCAATACCCGTTTCAGTCGCCACTCTACGCGAACTTCTCTTCGCTCTTCGACGATAGTCCCCATACTTGTCTTCGATGGAAAACCTCGCAGGCTGAGGGTCCTTGACTCGTCCTCCACAGATCGGGCAGGTCTTGTCATGAAGAGTGTATTTGCCGCACGCAATGCACTTGAAGAGATGGGTCACGTCGGATGAACTCCTACTTCCGGCTGAGGCTGACCGATCCTCCATTGCCCTCAACGCTCTTCTTGACGATACTCATGATGCTCTGAAGCAGATCTTCTGCGTCCTTGTATGTTGGACCAACGATATGGAGTTTGTAACGAGGAGCGCCCAAGGCATAGATTTCAACCGAGAGTCTCTTGTCGTCCTTTCCCTGCTCAAGCGCATCCGACAGAGCCCTCTTAATCACTTCTATTCCCGCTGGCCCGGGCACAACAACAGACAACTCACCGTCTATGTCTACTGAAGGTATCTCGATACGCACCTTTGCCAGGTCCGCTATCTGTTTCTTCAGCTTCTTGTCGGCATTCACTTCTTCCAAGGCTTCCGGGCCGCCCTCTGCCGCGCGTTCAAGTCCTTTGTAGATCTCTCCATACGCGTCCTCAAGAGGCCATCCCAGCTGCTCATAGATCTGGTCAAGTGTTATCCCGTTCTCGTTAGCCACACTCTCGAGGAGCTTCTCAGCTTTCTGGGCGCGTTTCCATTCGTTGTTCTTTGCCCTCTTCGCCTCTGCAGACACCCTTCTGAGGGAGCAGTCGATATGTTTCTTCTGTGTGTCTACCTGAAGCACTTTCACGACGGTTCTCATGTTTTCATGTATGTGGTTTCGAATGTTTCGCACCCATGTGCTGCTGATTTCAGAGATATGGATGAACCCCTCCTTGTCGCCATACTCTGGCAGTGTCACATAGGCTCCATAAGATGCCACCTTTGTAGCGACAGCCACTGCATAGTCATCAGGCTGCGGCCACTCAGCGCGCTTCTTGACCATGTATCACTGCCCTCCCAATCAAGTCATGACGTGATGGCATCTACTGAAGGGACTCGACTTCCCTAGCATTGGTTTCAAGTCTGGCTTTTCCACCGCTTGGCTTCGCCAATACCTTTCCACACTTCAGACACTTGACTTCGGTTGATGCATAAGCGAAGATGATTTGTTCGTTTTCGCAGTCCAGACATTTCACTTTCAGGAACCGCGACTTGGGTTGCTGAACAATCTCTCGTCTGGCCAATACCGTCACCGCTCTAATTCAAACATAATCGTCGCCGCAGTTGGGAAAACGATGCCCGACTTTGGGACTTGTTAGGGCCGGGTTGAGCTTTCATTATAACTCTATCGACACAACGTCGAACTTCCGCCTCAAGAAACCATGAATGCACATCTCACCGAATGAGTATCGGAATGAGATCTTGCTGTTGGCTGGTCTATGCACGAACAACCTCAAGTTTCTTCAGTCTCATGCCCTTGGTCATGAAGACGAATCCACAGACCTTGCACTTGTAATTGAGTGCAGTCTTCTTGGTTGTCTTGGCAAACTTGTGTTGGATTGGCTTTGGAAAAGAACCGTAGCCTTTCGTCTTTCTGACCAGTCTTCGCTTGCCCTGCGCCATTGTCCGGTCTTGTCCCTTCTTGTAGGTTGATATGGTGTGTTCTGTATATTTGTGGCATTTGGGACAGTATTTGTTCATCGACCCCTTGATGTTCATCTCAGAATCACCGGCGTTCGGGCCGTCGGAAACGGCTGTGAGTTGTTTATAACCGTTGGGGCGCGTCGCATCCTCTTCTGAGTATTGCGACTACAGAATATGAGCTATAATGGTGGCGACTACAAGTATGGATGCGAATACCACGACCACCGTCGGGCCTATCTTCACACCTGGAGTCTCGTCTTCAAAGAACCTGATCAGCCCTGCACCACCTGAGGGCATCGGTCCTTCACCCTTCTTGCTCTTGCGCTTCTTGGCGGTCTTCGGCATCCTTTTGCCTCCTCGGTTGAGGACCCAGCTAGTCCTGACCTTTTAATTCTTTTGACGCATCCAGCTAAAACGTGTAGGCCGGAGCCGCTACGGCTCTTGCACACATTCACAAGGAGCCTTATGGCATCGAGAGCATACACCGTTATACTTACTTCGCAGGGCAGTTGAGAGATCGATGTCAAGAAGATTGGCCAGTGAACACAGCCACGCAAAGACATCTGCCATCTCGTCAGAAACTTCGTTTCGACCTTTATGTCTGAGAACCGCGTCGCTGAGCTCGGCAAGTTCCTGCATTGTCCTCAACAGGGTTCTGTCGACTCCTCTCGCTTTGTCTCTCTGGTAGTAGATAAGGCGCATGAGTTCCTGTGCTTCTCTAATATCCATCGAAATTCCACTCGGGAGTCAATGTGTGCTACTTGAATCTCAGATGAGCATAGGCAGGTGTTACAGTGTCGAAGGCGAAGTGGACCTTCTGGTAGCTCTTTCTGAAGGCCTCAACCTCGGCAGATATCTTCTTGACGTTCTCGCCCTTCACAACAACACGGTGCATGAATTCTGCAATGGTGTCCATTTCAGATTCCTTCATGCCTAGCCTAGTCATCTCACTGGTCCCCAGGCGAATACCACCCGGTTTCTTATAATCGCGTCCCATCTTCTTATCCCAAGGCAGGAGGTTGCGATTGATGATTATGTTCGCTTTCTCAAGTTCTTCTTCGACAGTCCGTCCATTCTTCATCGGAGTGTCTGATACATCGATGAGTATCGTATGCGATTCCGTGAAGCCCTTGTGGGCTGCTACGACCTTCCAACCTTTGTCGTAGAGTGCCTGTGCAAGCGCTTTCGCGTTCTTAATGATCTGGTCCGCATACTGTTCCCCGAACTCCGTCATCTCAGCTAGTGCAACGGCAAGTCCGGCCACATTGTGTAGATGGTGGTTACTCATCATGGCAGGGAATGCCGCCTGCTTGACCTTCTCAGCGTATTCGGCCTTCGAGAGGACCATACCGTGCTGTGGCCCCGGCATTGTCTTGTGCGTTGATGCAGTCACAATGTCTGCGCCTTCTCTCAGAGGGTCCTGAAACCGTCCTGCAGCAATGAGCCCAGAAACATGTGCAGAATCGTAACCGATGTGCATACCATACTCATCAGCAACTTCACGGAACTCTTTCACTGGGTGAGGAAAAGGGAAGACACTCCCTCCGAAGAGCAGAAACTCCGTGTGCTTTCCTTCTGCTTCTAGGCTTCTGATTTCCTTGATGCTAGCATCGACATCGATGTTGAACTCCTTCTCGTCGAAAGCGTAGTTGCGGACCTTGTGTCCCCTTACCGCCCCCGCGGTACCGCCAAGGTCTCCTCTGGCGTGAGAGATATGGCCACCATGTGCAATGGACAGGGCAACCATCCTGGCGCCTGGCTCCATCATGGCAGTGTACATCATCAGGTTGGCGACCACTCCAGACACTGGACGCACGTCAGCAAACTCGGCTCTAAACAGCTTCTTCGCCAAGTCGATACAGATCAACTCGACTTGGTCGATGTACACACATCCGGCATACACTCGTTCACCCGGCCATCCTTCTGCGTAGCGGTCTCTGAAGTCACAGACTATTGCTGATCTTACAGCAGGCGACGACACATTTTCCGATGCGATCAGATTGATAGTCTTGGTCATCCAGTCATCGTGTTGCTCTATGAGACTGAACACCTTGTCATACAGCTTTTTGTGCTCACTCAATTTCTGCACTTCCAGTCTGGAGTGGTGGTCCTGAAGTCGGAGAGCCTCCCTTCGTTATATGACTTGCGTCAACACAGATTGGCGTAGAACCGGAATCTCTATAAACTGAAGCTGGGCTCCGGGCGTTTTGTGGGCCAGTGGCTAAGCCAGGTATAGCGACAGGCTCTTACGTTTCTCAGTGGCCCCGCTGGGAGATGGAGATACCTGTTGGTCGGGGGTTCGAAAACCCCCCATATTCCATGGGGCGATCGACTATCCCCCCTGGCCCGCCATTTACTTCTCATCTACGTTGGGGGTCAGTTTCGGCAGCGAATGAAACGGCGCTCTGCAGATTTTGATACAGCTGAAGCAGCAACATTGAGTGTTTTTGTAGGTCAAAGCGCTTTTCGACAGTGTTGCGGGCGTTTTTTCCTAGTTTCACCCGCAGTGCGAAGTCCGACATAATCCGACGGACCGCCTTCGTGAGTTCATCGACATCTCCGGGCGACACAGTGAAACCGTCATAGGCGTGGGTGACAATCTCGCTGGGGCCGTGAATGTTCGAGGTGATGACAGGGACTCCACAGGCCATTGCCTCAATAACAGAAAGCCCAAACGGTTCCTCTCTGGATGGGTACAGGAAGACTCGGATACTGTTCATGAGACTCGGAATCCTATCAATTGGTACGACACCCAAGTAATCTACTTGCTCAATCACATTCATTCTCCCGAAATCATTAAAGACTTCCCTACGAATTGATCCATCCCCAGTAATCACAAGACGAATGTCAGGGAAGTGGGGCTTCAGAGCTGACAGCATCTCGGGAAAGAGGTCCACTGCCTTCATTCGTTCAAGTCTTCCAAAGAACCCTAAATCCCACTTTCTCTTGAGCCCTGTCTGTGGCTGGAATATTGAGAGATCCACTCCAAGGTAGAGTACATTTACTCTCTTTCTCAGACGTTTCGAGAGATGAGCTTGTAGTGCAACCTCTACGGCTCTGCTGACTGCAATGATTCTATCAAATGGACATGATTCTGCGAGCTGCCTGTAGTCTGTGGTTTTCTCTCCGTTGGGAAGGACTAGGGCCTTGGGGAGACCGTGAATGGTCGCAAGCACTGGCACGTTGACAAGTCTGTTCTTACGTAGTTTCTCAATCACTCTGTTGAAGACCACATACGTGCTGTGTGCGTGAATTATGTCAGGGGAAATGTCGTGGACTAGAGAGTTGAGTTGACCTGCCAATATCTCAACATCACTAGCAACATCATCCTGCCTAAAGATGCGACCAGCAGCCTTCGCCCGTTCTTCTTCGGGTAATGAGAGAAAGTCCCACTTCCGCGCCTCTAGGAGATTCCCCGGAAGGTGAAAGAGCGTGTAGTATGGCCGTTTCACTGATTCTGGAGAGTTCGTACCCGGCGGTTGAGTCACGATGAATGACTCGTGTCCCTGCGATTCAAGTGCCCTTGAGAGATAGTGCAGGTAGGACTCATAGCCTCCAACGCCTGAAGGGTTGAGGCTATCGCAGACATGGAGAATCCTCATCTAGCGGGCTCCTTTGGTTCGTCTGCCAGGCATCAGCTTAATCTGTCTAGCTCTTAGCACGTTTGAATCATCAAGAGGGCGCATGGCTTGATACCAAGTGCTCATGACGGACTGCCCAAGTATGTAAGAGACCGCGACATAGTCCATGACAAGAATGGCCGTGTCTTTGTTGCTCTGGGCCACATTCAACCAGTCGAACGCATACTATCTTTTCTCAAATATGTACCGGACCCGGGGGGCGAATGGCGTAGTGGCAATAACAGGTACCGACGTGTGTTCTGGGGTGGGGTCGACTCTGTCACTAGGGGTATGGCCATGGTACCCCCTCACTATATAGTGGATGATACTCACTTTGGCACCAGCCTATTGGAGCCGCCCAGAGAGAGCATCTCAAAGTACTTCAGTCCCGAGTTACGACTGAGTGAGATTTCTCGCGAAGGCCCCCGTGACGAACTTGAGTCATCTGCCAAGCATCTAGCTGAGCTGATTCATGACGCACTTGGCATTCCTCTTGAACGCATTGGGGTCACCGGGAGCATTTGTTGGAAGGCGCATGATCCAGCACGTTCAGACATTAACATGAATGTCTACGGTTATAGAGAGGCGTGGCGCCTTCAGTGTGGTTTCGAACAACTCGCAGACCAGAACAAGCATGTGACTCTGAGAGGCCACTCGGACTGGGGCCCCGCTCTATGCCGAACGATGCAGCGGTTTCCTCAGCTGCCGGCTAGCGTAATCGAGAATCTGTTTCGCCGACGTAATGAACTGTGTGTTGATGGTAAGTGCATCGGGATAATGCCCGTACTCCTGCCAAGTGAGGTACCGATACAACATGGTAGCGAACATTACGTTTCAATGACCAATGACCCTGTGAGCATCACAATGAACATCAGTGATGCAAGATACGGTATCTTCATGCCTGCAATGTACCAAGGCATATCAGAACCCGTGAACGCAATACATGGTGCCCGAATCAGTCGTATAATGGTCTATGACGGCATGTTCAGAGGTCTACTGCGTACCGGTGATCGCGTTGAAGCGGTAGGGGCTCTTCAAAGAGTCAAGTCCGGGTCAGAGGCAGACGACGGGCACGAGTCTTATCAGATTATGATAGGTACCAAGAATGGCTACGGACATGAGTTCATTCGCGTGGTCAAGGCCAGCTCCTAGTGGTCACATGAATCGGACGACACAGATTCATCGGAAGTGTCTTAGGCACTAAACAGTAGTTGCACTTGATGTACTCCCCTAGACCCTTTCTCAGAATACCTGAAAGTGACGGAGATTGGGTAAGGAAGGCCCTCTTGACTGCCAATCTGCTCGACAAGGACTTCAGAATTGAATCGAGAGATGGTATGCTGTTCATTCCTCTGAGGCATGAGGTGGAACACGAGAGGATTCGAGAAATCCTTGGGGTCGTCGCCTTCGAAACCGGAAGGAAGGACTTCGACCCGCTTTCCAAGTGTCCAAGAACACTCAAAGACGCATTGGCTGGCACGATGGGCGCCGAGCAAATGGCGTTGCTTCCCAGAGCGTACGATATGGTGGGTGACATAGCGGTGCTTGAGCTGCCAGAAGAGATAGCATCATATGGAAAGCAAATTGGCGAGGCATTCTTGGCAGTCCACAGCAGCTTCATGACAGTCCTAGCCAAAAGAGGCGCCGTGTCAGGTACTTCCAGAACGCGACAGTATGAATTCCTTGCAGGCCAGAGAAAGACAAAGACTGTTCATACAGAATACGGTTGCAGAATTGCCGTGGACTTGGCAAAGGCCTACTTCAGTCCTCGGCTGCTTGAAGAGCACAGCAGGATTGCCAAACAGGTGAATGATGACGAGCTCATCATAGACATGTTCACCGGTGTCGGCTGCTTCCCTCTCCACATTACAAGAGCGCACGATTCTCGTGTGGTGGCAATAGACATCAACCCAGACGCAATCCGCTTGCTGAGAGAGAGCATGAGCATGAACCGGCTCAGAGGCGAGATTGTCCCGGTAGTGGCAGACTCAGGAGTCTACGTCCGGGCCAACTTCTTCAAGAATGCCGATCGCATCATAATGAATCATCCCTCAGGGGCTCTGGAATTCGTTTCAGAGGCTTGTCATGCAATCAGGGACAATGGGGTAATTCACTACCACGCATTCACGGGAGCAGACAATTCGGACGAAGAGATGATCGAGAAGGTCACTCAAGTAATCAGCAAGAGCGGCCGGGATCTTGTTGAGATAGCACAACTGAAGCGTGTTCGCGAGAGTGCTCCTCACGAATACCAGATGGTTGCAGACTTGATTATCCGCTGATGTAGATGAGTTCACAATCCAGCACGGCATCAGGCCGTTTGAGCCTATCCACAAAACCACGGTCCAATCCCGATGCCGCTTTGTCCGCCTGGACGAGCACAGTACGTCCGCACTCAAACGAGCTGGTCCGTGCAACCATGCTTGTGGTGTCAGTGTACGTGAGACCTATACTGCCTCGACCCACTACTTCCTCGGTCATGTCATCTACCGACAATTTGAGGACTATCTTCGTGTTTCTGTTTCTAGCCATGGCCTTTATCTCATCATCCAAGTTTCGCAGAGTCTGGTTGGCGCAGATGCCAACAATGCAGGTGCCCCGTCTTGTGACACCTCTCTCAGTCGTTATCTCAAGCGTGGTATCATGTCTGCCTACTATGTTGCTGTGGCCTGCTGCCCGAAAGCGGACACTACGCATGCCCCATTGATTGCTCTCAAGGCTTTTATCATTGCACGTATCTCCACTTTACGATTGGTATGCCTGAGAGCCGCATGAAGAGTGAAAAGGAGGGTCTGGTTCAGCGGCTAAAGGCCAGTGGCTATCTTGCAAGCGAACAAGTGGAACGAGCATTAAGAAGAGTACCACGCGAGGAGTTTGTATTGCCTGAGCTTCGGGACGAGGCATACCGAGATACACCCCTCCCGATATGTTGTGGACAGACGATATCTGCGCCCCATATGTGCGTGATTATGTGTGAAGCATTGGAGCTTGGAGAAGGGCTCAGAGTGTTGGAGGTAGGTGCGGGATCTGGTTACCACGCCGCTCTCTGTGCCGAGATAATTGCACCTACGGACGCACAAACGCCCGGTCATGTATATACTGTAGAGATTATGGATGGGCTCATCAACTTCGCACGAGGGAATCTCGAGCGGACTGGTTATGCCAGTAGGGTGACCTTGATTCACGGTGACGGCGGGAAAGGTCTTCCCCAATATGCGCCTTTCGACAGGGTAATTGTCACGGCGGCTGCTCCATCTGTACCTCCGCCATTGGTAGAGCAGCTTGTTCCTGGAGGCACGATGCTGATACCGGTAGGTGGACGTGGTTTCTTCCAAGAGCTGCTGGTCCTGAGGAAAGACCCAAAGGGCAGAATCAGCACAAAGAACTGGGGTGGTGTCGCATTTGTGCCTCTCACAGGTGAGTATGGACACTGAGCTCACGTCACAAGGTGAAGTGGCACCACCCTGAGGACAAGGGCCTCATCGACACCTAGGCCGAGCTTCTTCCTCAGGTTCACAGGCGCAATCACCTCAAGAATGTCCTGACTGTGATGTGTCCTCTGAGCAATGACGACCGCGCCTTCAATCTTGTCGTTGACTCTCACTCTGTAGCAGATCACATCACCGAATGTCCTTCCTTCTCTAGTGAAGCCAGTTACAACCAGTGGTGGAGTATGCTTCATCCTGCTGACTGCTCTCTGCGACTCTTCGTCAGCGACTTTGACATTCAGAGTACCAGAGAAAGGAGCGAAACCAAGTGCGCTCCTGAATCTCGAGGAGTAGGCATCAACGTAATACGCTCCTTCACCTAGGCCGTCCACAACCTTACCGCGAATCAGAATCTCGTTTCCAGTCTGCGCTAGGGCGGTTTCTAGGCCTCCGAGAATCTGCAGCAACTCATTGCGACCCTGCTCCGTAAGCTCGACCCCCATACCATTCGCAGTGAGGGTCCGGCTTATGTATCCACTCTCAGCACAGTGAGCCACACGACGTGATGCAGTCTGCTGGCTTACTCCCATGAAATTGCCGAGTTGACGAGTAGTCAAGGTCACCCGCTCATGTATTGCTCCAAGTTGTGCCAATGAGTAGAGGGTGAACCATGTTTCGGGTTCAATCAACACGCGCTGCCTCCATGAAGTGTTTGTACCCACGACTTTGCGATGCTATGAGCTCTGCGGAGTGGTTCGGGAAAGCCATGAATGGAAGTCTTCCTGACAACATCAAGGGCGGTTTCAAGACTGACTCTGTGTCCAATTGACACAAAGACCGGCTTTTTCTTGCCATTGAGCCACAGTGCCGAACCGACGGTCTGCCCCGCATCTACGACTTCAGCTGTGTCACCAGAACGAGCCTGAATCTCCCCCTGTAGAAGAGTCTTGGTGACGCCGACTGTCTGCCTATCCATCGTAACTCCCAAGTATGAGGCGAGACCAAGTCTGCGGGGATGAAGGACGCCGTTGCCGTTGATCAAGACGGGTCCTGTTGGCTCCAATTCACCAAGAATGGAAGCCACTATTGGTCCCTCACGCAACTGAAGGAATCCCGGCAGGTAGGGCGTCCTACACTCACATGTTCTCTTTACAATCTGCACTACAGCCTGATTATGGAGGTTCATCACCACAGCGCAGCCCAATGCCTCAGTGTCCGTGTAAGCAACATCTATGCCAGTGACAAGTAGGCCATTGAATGGTGGCTCGTCACGGGCGATGACTCTTTTCGCGAGTTCCATCTGCTGAGTTTCAGCCTGTGCTATTGCCTGAATGAGCTCAGCGTTTGCGCTCATCTCTGGCGCGCTCCTCGAAGTCCCTCAGCTCTCCTATGAGCTTGGACTGTTGTACGCCGGCGGTGAGATCTCCGCGGGTTCGTTCCACGAGCGACCTAGCGACATCGCACTTTCTGCGAAGGTCCGGGACCAAGGCATTTGGGAAGTCGAATGATAATAGCCCCTCTAAGGTTTCTTCCATAAATCCCAAGAGTTGCTCAGCCCGCTCGACCTCGTCTGCGCGTAGAGAGTCGAGTACTGCCCTTCTGAGTTCTCCAATCGCATCTGCGAGCCCTGTAAGGAATGGCCTGATAGGTATGCCATGCTGCTGAGGTGGAGTGAACGTGCCCTCACTAAGTAGAGAAACCACGTTTGCCGCCTCTGCTATCTCTTGGTAAGCGCTGTCCAACAGTCTAGAGGAAAGCATGAACTCGCTCTGTGAGCACTCTCTGCTTGCCTCGGTCAGGATGTCTTGGGCTTCATAGACCAGCCCAGATGCATCAGCATACTCTCTTCTGTGTGCGCACTTCACTGACTCGGCACACTTTCTTACAGCCTCTCTTGCCAGAGGTAGGACTCTCTCACGAATGTGATCATCGTTCTCAATCTCAGTCTTGAGGGGTTCTAGAATCCTGTCAAGCTCCATATGGTCCACCATCACAGTGACTGTATACTCTCTGGATGCCGCTCTCGAGATAGAAGCACAACACGGCTTTCAACTTGTTCATCGAGAGTGATATATCCAGTGATTGCTGATATCTTCTCTGCAAACGCACGTATGTCTTGGTGAGAGGGAACGTTGTGGAGGCTCAGCCTTCCTCTTGATGAGCCTAGGGGCATGTACCCCTTAACCTCCACGAAGTCTGGGTTTCCCTTCAGAATCATGCTTCCATAGGCCCTTGGATTGTGCATGTTGCGGCCTGAAACCATTGTGAGTCTGTTGACACGTCTGCAGTTGAGTGACCTGAGCAAGTCCTGCGTTTCGTTGATTAGCTCCCACGAATGGGGATCCGCTGGTCTGCACAGAAACCTGTAGGTCTGTTCATCGGGTGCGGCAAGTGTGACGTACAACTGAGTGGGGAGTGACATTTCTCTTATGACCTCGGGGCGCGTACCATTAGTAACGAGGAATGATGTCATCTTTCGATGACGAATCTCATCAATCAATAGCCCAATCATAGGATACAGAGTAGGTTCTCCGGACAGTGAAATAGCCACATGCTTTGGGTTGCGTGCCTCCTTGTACTTGCTCTCCGGGACCCTTGCGCCCGCTTCGGGATTGTAGCCTCCCAGTGCTCGCTGGTTCGCCATCAATGCGGCATCCAAGAGCTCTCGTGGAGGTAGCGCATCCTCTTCCGCCACTTCTGTCTGATTCCAAGCAATGCCAACGTCAGTCGGCGTCACGCGCCAACAGAACTCACATTGCTGAGTACACTTGTCGACCAGTGGAGTCATCTGGACGCATCTGTGCGACTCAATCCCGTAGAATCGCTGTTTGTAACAGACATCACCAAAGAGGAGGCTCTTCTTCTGCCACTGACAGGCCTTGAATGCTCCTCTCTCCCCAAGAATGTCATACCCCTGATGCTCAAGCTTCTCCCTGAGCTGGGCCGGCATCTCAGTACTCAAGTTCGGCTCTCCTAGTTCAGAAAGGCTGGTATCTTATGAGCCTTTGGCAATAGTCACCGATTCAGAAGCCTTTGTTCAGATATGGACCCAATTCACGCTCATATACATCGAGAGGACAGCTTCTGGGCCAAGCGCTCCTGTGTGCCCCATGACCCAGTGAGGTATCCCCGTTTAGCAAGTCTACCCAACGTTGTTCTTGTTTCTTCACTAAGGTGACCCGGCGGCATGTTCTCATAGGCGCTTCCGGGTAATGGCAGGAACACGTGTGCGTGAATCTTTGCGCCCATCTCTATCAGAGTCAGACATGTTTCTATGTTAGCCCTCACATCGTCGTCCCTCTCACCGGGTAGACCGAAGATCATATCCACATGAGGCACAAAACCGCTGTCCAGAGTCGTCCTGACAGCCATCATACCCTCCTCGACAGTATGCTTTCTGTTGATGGCTTCCAGAATGCGGTCACTACCCGACTGCAGCCCTATCTGGAGAGTTTCGTTGGATACGTATCGTCGCAGTATCTGCAGAGTGTCACGAGTTACAAAGTCGGGTCTCACTTCTGAGGGGAAGGCTCCGAAGAACACTTCCTCAAGCCCCTCTATCGAGGTTGTTTCGCTTAGGAGTTGTTTCAGTTTCTCTGGTGCCGCACGTCCTCCTGAACCCCCAAAGGAGAGGGCGTTCGGAGACAGGAACCAGGTCCGCTTGAAGTTCCTCTTCTGAACTGCAAGACGAAGCCAACTGACTATGGACTCCACGGACCTGTGTTTCACTGTTCCTCCAGCGAGGAAGGGGGTGCAACAGAACTTACATGCGAAAGGACAGCCACGGGTAACCTCGACGGGACCGACAATGTTTAGGTCCAGTGCAAACGGTGGATAGTCGTCGAGATTCACTTTCGGTAAATCGCGGGGCTTTGGGTATGTTTCCATATGCTCAGACACCACACCCTCCACTCCTCTCACATCACTTCCATTCATCAATCGCCATACCATCTCTGGAAAGGCCCGTTCGCCCTCACCAATCAAGACATGATCGAATCCAGCGTCAATCAACTCCCAAGGTCTTGCACTCGCATGTGGTCCTCCTGCGAGCAGAGTCACTGTGTTCCCAAACTGACTGCGGATTTCCCTGACCTCGTCAGATACTCGATCCACCTGTGTCGACATGACGGAGTATGCGACTGTGACGTGCCCCTGTCTGAGATACTTCTTGATAATCTCGTTTGGAGGAATGGGGGGTGCAAGGACTCTCAGACTGCTCAGTTTCGGGTCTGACTCAAGTGCACCAAGCAGGGCGGCTGCACTATAGCGCGATTGTTGGTAGAAGCGGAAAATCAGTGTGTGGTCAAACACGTGTCGCACGCGCACTAGTTGAGTACTTTCTCCTGTACTCCTTCTTTCGTGACAGACATGATCCGGATGTCACCACCAGACTGGACGTCCCGTGCAATCCCTGCCTTGACTGCCTTCACTGCTACATCTTCTGCCTCTTTCACAGTAAGCCCCTGTTTGTACTCTCTCTCAAGAACACCGTATGCCATCTGCATTCCTGACCCTGCAGCGGTGTACTCGTCAGGAATCAATGAACCACCCATGTCCAGGGTATAGAGGGCAGGGCCATTCTTGTCGACACCTACAATCACCGTTTGGACGTAGAGCGGGTCGACTCTTCTCGCGTAAAGCGTGTTTGCTACTATCTTGGAGAGCGTCTTCACTGTGATCGGTTTCTTCTCACTGAGTTCATACAGTTTGATCTGAACGTGAAGGCGGTTGACGAGCATCTGGTAGTCAGAGGTCAGTCCGGCGGAAGCCAAGACAATAGTGTCTGTAAGCTTGAATGCCTTGATGCCTTTCTCGCTCAAGACGAATGTACCCCAGCTCACCAATGAATCTGTTGCCACTATTGCTCCGTCGCTGCACTTGATGCCGACAACGGTCGCGCCTGTTGGTATTGACATTGTCAAGATGCCTCCGTCCGAGGAACTCTGGTACAGCTATGGTCAATTACGGTCCTTTTAAAACGCTTTTGAACTGTTCCTATCAGCACCAGACATGCCTTAGGAGTAGTTTCTCAAGTGCCATCTCTGAATCCATTCACAGACATTCCAGTATTGATGACCTCGGAGGAGATAATCGAATATGCGCACAACAGATCAGTGAGAAAGAGTGCGAAGAGTCCCGTACGGATGTCCAAGCTTGAGAAGACTCGCATAAGGGAGATAGCTAGGACTCAGGAGTTCACCAAGCAAGTGAGGGCTAAGCTAAAGGCGACCGTTGAGTCCTTTCCGTCTCTGGACCGACTCCATCCGTTCTATCTCGAGTTGACTGAGATACTCATAGGTGTGGACAAGTTGAAACAAGCACTGGGAGCCATTTTCAACTGCATTGGCCCGATAGATAGGATAGCAGACTCACAGATTGCAGCCATGAAGCGTGCAGACGAACTCGGTGAGATCAAGAAGTTGCGGAGCGCCACAAAAGGACGCATCTCCTCAATCGTACGTGGAACAGCCAATAACCTCGACACGGTCATTGAGGCAAGAAAGGTCTTGAGTGGTTTGCCCGGAGTGAATCCGAGTTCGCCCACAGTCGTGTGTGCAGGTTTTCCCAATGTGGGTAAGTCTACTCTCGTGAAGGCGGTTTCGACGGCGGAACCCGAGATTGCCTATTATCCATTCACAACTCGTGAGGTGATAATCGGACACATGACTGTAGACAACCAAGTCATTCAGGTGGTTGACACGCCGGGCATCCTAGACCGGCCGATGAGTCAGAGAAATCAGATTGAGAGGCAGGCCATTGCCGCCCTGAAGTATCTCGCGAGTGTCATCATATTCATGATGGACCCATCAGAGGCTTGCGGGTGGACTTTCGACGAACAGATTCATCTGCATGATGAGGTACGTAGAATGTTTCCGGTGAACCCTGTCATCGTTGTGTTCAACAAAGTGGACATAACCCCTCAGGATCGTCTTGAGGCAGCAAGAGCAAGGATTCCCGGGGCCCGCGAGATTGTGGCTTCACAAGGGATCGGCCTCCAAGAGCTCATGAGAGAGGTAATTGAAGCCGTGGATTTGTCGTCACTGCAGGAAGTCATAGACGCGTACCTTTCAGCGCTGCCCAAGAGCGAATCCCATTCCTCGGATGCGTAACACTCCTGGTCCTCCGACTTCTCCTTCAATCTCTGCATTAACACCCAAGATATGCTGAGCGACCCAGACGTTAGTTTCTAGATGCGATGTCACTTCGGTCACTCCAATCCGACTATCTCCTGATGCCACAGCCATGTATGGCACCAGCATGTCACTCAGGTGTGAATCAACGGCTTTTCCTGCGGAAAGCTCGTGAATGAGATCATGAGCTGCCTCCGAACCAACATTCTCAGCACTCTTCCCTCTCTCTCCCAAGCTATCAGAACCTAGCCTGACACCGTTTTCCGACTCTGCCCAGAGTACAATACCGCTACCTGGCCCCAGATGTGGATCCCTAGCTTTGGGATACGTTTCTCGTGAGATATTGACTCTCTGAATGCTGTGACTGCGTAGCATCTGTTCTGCAGATGCCGCCTGTCTCTCGGCCACATGCGATGGAAGTTTAACACAGTGGGACACTCCGCCTATCTCCCTAAGGCGTCCGAACTCAATCAGCTCAAGTGGCGAAACCACTCGGACTGAGCCTATTGTGCACGAAACCCTGCCTCCTCCTGCAGGGTAATGACCACGCTGTTCCTGCACCAATTTTACTACCGGCCCCATACGTCGAAGCGTGTACAGGAACACTTCGCGCAGATAATCGACAGGGGGACTCCAAGCGACATCAGTGCCGCCCACTAAATGAAAGCTGATGGGGTCGTTAGACAGAATTGCAGGCGGCAGGACTGTCTGAAGAACAAGCGATATTGACCCTGCTGTTCCAACGTCAAATACGAAATCGCCGCCGCCTCTCCGGACGGGTTCAAACCGGACTTCAGTGCTACCTACTTTCAGACCACTCACTTTTGCACTAACGATTCTTGCAGCCAGTTCCACTCCTGCAATGTGCTGGCTCTTCAGGCCGGGATCTGGCCTGTTTGCACGTATGTTGAATACTCTCACCGGCCGCATGGCAAGTGCTGACAACGAGACTGCTGTGCGCAGTATTTGCCCACCGCCCTCGCCATGGGAACCATCAACGTCAATCATACTGGTTCACTTGTGGACGACGGGATGTGTCGGTGGTTAAGGTCTTTGGTGCTTAAACTGCTGCTGACAAGGAGCAAGGTTGTTCAACGTTTCCTGAGTTGTGCACGAGGTCCCAACGCTTATTTGCCATTTGAGTCACAGGTCGACGGATTGAGATGCGGTCACTGTTTGTAGGGCGTTTTCAGCCGTTACACAAGGGTCACATATACACTGTCAAACAGATAATCGACAGAGGAGAAGACCTAGTCATTGCCATAGGCAGTGCTCAGTACTCCCATACTCCCGACAACCCCTTCACGGGAGGCGAGAGGCTGATGTTCTGGAAACGCGCCATCATAGATGAAGGTCTCCCGCTTGAGCGTATTGACATTGTACCGGTACCTGACATCGGCATCCATCCACTGTGGGTTTCGCACCTCCGGTCATTAGTACCGCACTTCGACATGGCATACAGTCACAACCCCCTTGTAAGGAGGCTTCTAAAAGATGCTGGGTTCGAAGTGGCTGAAACCGGGCTTCTTGAGCGAGGAACATACAGTGGCAGGCATATCCGGGATCTGATGAGATGGGGCGGCGAATGGGAGCCTCTGGTACCTGACGGAGTAGTAGAGATAATCAAGGGGCTCCAGCTTGACGAGCGTGTCAGGGAGATTGGTGAGGTCACAATCGTACGATGAAGGCCACATTCAGTATGACTTAAATACTGAAAGCTGAGGACTCTCCACTGGTGAGCGAGCGATGCTAGGTGAGCGCGTTCCGCATTATCAATAGACCGCTTCTGAGTCCTAGCCAGTTTCTTGCATTTCAGTCAAATCAGAGGATACTACAATGAGCGACGGTGAAACCCATGGGACCGAGGCTGAGGTCATATTTCACATCAGCAAGAAGGATCGGTTTCCAGACTGGTATGGAGAAATATGCAGAGTTGCAGAATTGGCTGACATAAGGTATGGTGTGAAGGGCTTCACTCCATTCCTGCCATGGAGCGTCATGACCATGGAGGTCATGTTCGACATTCTCGAGAGAGTCCTGCAGCGCAAGGGTCACCTGCCAATGCTGTTTCCAAGTGTCATTCCAGAGAGCAATCTGACAAGGGAAACCGAGCATGTACAGGGTTTCACTCCGCAAGTGTTCTGGATAAGCGAGTACGGTGAGGGTGTGAAGCTGGAGGAGCGGCTTGCTCTGAGACCCACAAGTGAAACCGCAATATACCCAATGTACTCCTTGTGGATTCGGAGCTGGCGCGACCTGCCTCTGAAGAGATACCAGCGGTGCACAGTATTCAGGTCAGAGGTCAAGAGTACTAGGCCTTTCCTCAGGGGTCGTGAGTTCCTGTGGATTGAAAGTCATAACGTGTTTGCCACACACGAAGAGGGTCTTGCACAAGTCAAGGAAGACCTTGAAACCACTAAGGAGGTCATCACGGAGGAGTACGGCATCCCAGTGATGGTGTTCAAGCGCACTCAATGGGACAAATTCCCAGGAGGAGTGAACACATATGCCGCAGATACACTCATGCCAGATGGAAAAGTGCTGCAGCTGCCCTCCACACACGATCTGGGGGACAACTTCGCAAGGTCATTTGACGTGAAGTATGTGAACAAGGACAACGAAACAGTATACGCGTTTCAGACCTGCTATGGTCCTGCCATCTCCAGAATCTACGGCGGAATGATATCGGTACACGGGGACGACAACGGTCTTCGACTGCCGTTCAAACTGGCACCATACCAGGTGGTGATTGTACCGATATTCAAAGGCAAGAACATGAACGAGATCGTGCAGCACTGCCGTGCTATCGAGTCATCGCTGAAGGAAGCAGGAATGAGGGTCTATCTCGATGACCGCGATGCCACACCCGGTTGGAAGTACAACTACTGGGAGATGAAAGGAGTCCCAATCAGAGTTGAGGTCGGACAGCGCGAAGTAAAGCAAGGGAAGGTGGCAGTCTTTCGCAGAGACAGAATGAGTCGCGAAACAGTTGCTCTCGAGGGTCTGACAAAGAGAGTGAGGGCACTTGGTTCCGAGATAGATCATGCGCTCAGATCCGAAGCTGAGGCGAGGTTCGAGGGTCTAGTAGTCGATGCAGAGTCACTAGGTCAAGTTGAGGACGCTCTAGACAAGGGCAAGATTGTACGAGTCCCATTCTGTACGAGCCAGATGGATGGAATGAGCTGTGGGGAGGAGATCAAGAACAAGACCGGTGGCGAAGTCCGCGGCACAAGAATCGATGTCGAGGAGAAACCCACAGGTGTCTGCGTCGTCTGCGGGAAGGTCGCACAGGAGTTTGTCTATGTGGCACGCTCATACTGAGTGTTGTATGTTTCGCCAGAGTTGCTGTGACTTGGAGTAAGGCTTTAAGGAGGACCCCTCTGAGGGGTGAAGACAGTCTTGGCTCAGGGGAATCGAGAGTGAGCGTTTCAAACATCTCGGACATTCCAGGCGTCGGCGACAAAATCAAGAAAGCACTGATAGACCACTTCGGGAGCGAAGCAGTCGCTCTGAAGGTGATACTGGACTCTCGTGTAGACTTGGTTGCAGCCGTGCCGGGCATCGGTGATAAGCAGGCAGTCAACATTGTGAAGGCCGCTTTCGAAACTCAGTTCGGGGCAAGTGCCAACATGATTCTTCGGAGCCCAGACCTGAGAAAGATCTTCGATTCAACTATGGACATAATCCGAAGCTATGCCAACACGGGCTACGCTAAGGACAAGCTTCTTCTGTACTTTCCCCTTCCCCCGGAGAAGCTCGATGTGATACTTGAGCGGCAGAGATACTTCAGTGACGCTGCAGACATGGCCCGGAAACTCAGTGCGGAACAACGCGAAACCCTGAGGAGTCTGCTCGGGCAAGTCCGTGGACTTCACAGGAAGGTCCAGCAGCGAAGGCTAGAGGGACGGGTAATAATCACTGACGACGACAAAGTGTTTGATGCACTTGTCAAGGATGGCGTTGACAAGTGGTGCCCTGTGTATGTCCTCTCTCAGGGTGAGAGTGGTGCTGACTACGCTCAGGGCTATGACCTCGTGATGTTCATCTCACCCACAGGCGCCTATGACGAGTCCATTGACGCACTTGACAATGTGGAGATCATAGGGAAAGGATGGACTGTTGATGACGTCCTTCCTGAGAAGACTGTAGGCTTCTATGGCAAGAACTACAGGGTGATTGACGCTGCATGCAAGCTAGCAAAGGAGTTTGGGTCTCTCCCATCTAACGACTCCCTCGCTACCTTTCTAAAGGGGCTGGACTTTCAGAGGCTAGAAGAAGCAGGCGAGGTACTGAAATGCTTGGACGAGGAGGGCGATGTTGCGGAGGGTGTGGATCCCGAGCTCGACAGATTCAGGAAGGCTGTCAAGGCTTTTCCAACAGCAATTGCAGAAATTGAGTCTTGGCTCAATGAAGAGATCACATCGAGAATCTCGAAGAGCCAAGTCACCCTCGGGGGTCAGCAGATAATAAGCATCCTACAGTCTGCAGATGTTGAGGGAGCTGATGTCAGTGTACTAAGAAACATGCTGCCCGCCGAGATAGTCGAAACATTCACACACACTGTCCAAGAGGCCGAAGACAGGCTGGTTCAGATGCTTAGCCTGAATGCAAAAGAAGCAGACTGGGTGACAGGACTGATCGGTGAAGAGATAACCCTACCTGTCAAAATGATGACAAACAGCATAAACGAACTGGAGGACAGGTTGAGACGGATTCTCGCCGAGCGCAAGTTCAAGTTGATGAAGAAGTTCGCTGGTCAGCTTGATAAGCTTAAGACAGTCGTGACTGACGCAGTTCAAACCCTTCTGGAGTTCGACCTTTTTCTCGCTGTTGGGTTGTTTGCATGTGACTACGAGCTTCAGACACCTGACATATCCGGTGACTATAATGGAGTGGGAGTTCAGGGCGCACGCAACCTCTTCCTTGTCGAAAACATGTTGAAGGGAAGACATGGGCCAGTCCAGCCGATTGATTATGCCATTGGCGAAACCCCGTTTAGACCGAAAGGCACCAATGGCGAGAATTGTGCTGTTCTCTCTGGCGCCAATAGCGGCGGAAAGACAACAACAATTCAAACTCTAGCTCAGGTAGCGACTTTGGCACAGACAGGTCTACCTGTTCCTGCGAGGAAGGCATACATTAAGGTGTTCGAAGAGATATACTTCTTCTACAAGAGCCGGGGCGTGGTCAGTGCAGGTGCGTTTGAAACCACTTTGAAGCAGTTCGCAGAGATTGTGGTTTCTAACAAGTCTAAGTTAGCTTTGTTTGATGAAATCGAGGCAATCACAGAGCCGGGCAGTGCGGCAAATGTGATAGCCGGACTGATTGAGATCCTGCAGCGAGACCCTAAGAGTTGCACAGTCATCTGCAGCCATTTGTCCCGTGAGATAAAGGAGGTCACCAATGTGCCCGTGAGGATAGATGGCATAGAGGCCCGAGGTCTCGATGAGAATCTCGATCTGATAGTGGACAGAACTCCTCGGTTTGGTGTCATTGCGCGAAGCACACCCGAGCTGATTGTCGAACGTCTTGCCAAGCTCTCCAAGGGTGAGAAGAAGGAGGTCTACCTGAAGATTCTCGAGAATCTGGGTAGAGCACACCCATAGTGTTTCTGTGACATATGCTAATCGTTACCTAGCAGGGAGGACAAACATTGAAGCGGGTCTTGGTATTGGGTGACACTCATATTCCGAAGCGCCGGGACTCCATACCTCCCGCTTTCTTTGAACACATCCGTATGAGCAGCTACGACTTGGCCCTCATCACAGGTGACCTCGTACGCGAGAGTGACATGAGAAAGGCGATGCCTCCGTTGCCCCAATGCGTCATAGTTCGTGGCAACATGGACCTAGAAACGAAATACAATCTGCAGGAATTGGTTCAGATTGACGACTTCCGTATTCTTTTGCTCCACGGGACTCAAGTAGACCCGCGTGGGGACCTCTCTCAGCTTGGAGAGATTGCCCGTGAGAGCGATGCTGATGTCACTGTCCACGGTCATACGCATGAAGAAGCGATAGACCTGCTCGATGGGCGGCTGTTCCTGAATCCGGGAACGATCTCTGGTTCTACAGGCGGCTGGGCGGGACGAGTAGACGCGAGTTTCATGGAGCTCGTCGTTTCACCCGGCCATATAGGAGTGACTCTCTATCACACCGACTGGGTCGACATTAGAGAATCGAAGACTGCCTACCTCAAGACCAGCAAAGGAATATCCAAGGCATGAATGAAACTCGGCTACCCTTCATCGCTCTTCTCGATATTCAATCCCCAAGGATCAGGACTCAACAGACCTGCGAATAGCTGCTTGAGTACTCTCACACTCTCAGCCAATGCTGCACTGATGACCTTTTCATTAAGCACACCGGTTTCATCCATACGGGAACCAAAGTTCTGTGAGAGAGGTGAGTCATATCGTTCACGCGAGGAGGAACCTGCAGTCCTTGTTACTGGCCCTAGTGACTTGACAGCCTCTTCTATCTCCTCCACTGGGGAAACGTCACGGTTGAATCTGAGTCGCTTAAAGAAGTGCATGAGGGCCTGTTTGACCGCTGGCCCTGTCAAGGACTCATCTCCAAGTCTCGATACTAGGCTCAATGCTCCGTGTTTCAGTTGCTCCCCTACGATGCTCTGTACCCTTTCGGCAAACGTCCGGTCCCCACCGCAGGCTATGCCAATGGCAATCAGGAGCATTCGTATTCTGTCGAGGAAGACACCAGCATCAGGGGCTGTGTTCGCGTGCCCTCTCATGGATGCACGCCAGTCATCATAAGCCTGGCTTATCCTCTCGAGCTGACCTCTATATCCGGTCAGCTTCTGGAGGTCCTCGAATGGTATCAGAGGACACCATACCGGAGCTGAGTTGTGTTCAGGCTCGGGGGTCATGGCAATCTTCGGTGTGACTGAGCATTATGAGTCTTTGGCGTACGTTGCTGCTTTCGGTTCATGTGTGCAGGCCAATAATACATGAATCGACTTGCGTCAGCCGAATGTCTTGTAACCATATGAGTAGAGTCAACTGGCAGTGATGAAAGTGGGAAAGAAAACAGTCACAATAGAGGTCATGAGCATACTAGGCGAAGGCAAGTGTTCTCTTGGGCAGAGAGTCGGTGATATCTTTAGATATCCCCAGGATCTGAACAGGCTTTGCCCCAATGCCTTTCACATCTTATATCCGTGGATACTGGTTCTGGAATCGGGCGGTACTTTTCCTTTCTTTGGTGACAATGGTGACAGTGTGACTCTCGGTTGTTCTGACTACAGACACCAGGTAGTCTTTAGAATCACTCGAACGCGGTCGCGGGAACCAACAGAGAGAAGAGAGTAATGGCGCCGCCGAGAGGGCTCGAACCTCTGACCAACAACTGTCTGGCGTTCGCTTTGACTAGCAGGACGGTAACAGGCTGTCGCTCTGCCGACTGAGCCACGGCGGCCTTCTTGCGGAGTCGTGACCACGGTCACACAATATTAACATTGCTGTCTAGTTCGATGGAGTGGGCTCGGCTTCGAGCTTGACCCTCATGGCTCTTCTGGCGCGAACTCCCGCAGACCGGTCATCTAGTATCATCATCACAAAACGAATCATCGGATTCATCGTAGCGGCTCTCTCAAAGCCTTCCGCGCGAATCCTGGGAATCGCTTCATTACTCACGACAGAAACCATTGCTCCAGTCGCAAATGCCAACTCATACAGGAGCAAATGGAGAGAGTGCGACGATTGACACCTAGACGAATCTCCAGATCCTGTCAAGCAGTATGCGGGTGGCGCTCAACCCTGTCGCCCCACCTGCAATCCGACTGTCTAGAAGGTCAGTTGCCATTATGTCGGACAAGAACAGCATGGCCTTCTACCGCCCGTCACTGAAAATCGTCAGGGAGTATGAAGCAGTTGTCCGACTGTCATAGTAGATTGTGGTGGGCCCGGGGGGACTTGAACCCCCGGCGGGCAGGTTATGAGCCTGCTGCTTACGGCGCTCGCTCTGGAACGAGTGGGCTCTACCAAGCTGAGCTACGGGCCCCTGTCGCTTGCCGATTAGCAGACAACAGCCGCTGCAATCGTGATATTAACATTACGAAAGTGGGCGCCAGTGCGACTATTCCGGACGCTGATTGAGTTCATCCTGTGCTGTCTCTTGTATGTCGTGCAGGCCATACGCGACGAGGATTGCGCAATCCTTGGCGCAGAATCCACTTGTCTTCTTCCGACTTTATATGAAACGGTCAACACTATGAGAAAAGCCGACTCTGGTAATTCGAATGATTCTCCTATTCACCTCCGAACATTGCACCATGTGTGATATGGTCAAAGACATGCTGGAAGAAGAGAAGGGCACTCTGTTTGACGGCACCACCATATACGAGGTGAATGTGGAGAAACACCATCACATTGCAGAGGTCTATGGTGTTGTGATGGTGCCCACACTTGTGGCGGGCTCTAGCGTGCTGTCAGGTGTGCCCTGCCCGAACGAACTGAGGTCGTTTCTTCTTCAAGCTGTCATTGGCAGTCATTCTTACGATGAGGACGAGGACGCGGGATCTGTCTTGACTCCAGTGGTTCATCTGCAACAGCTGGAGTCCTCTTCGAAGACTCGTAGGGCTCGCAAGATACTGAAGTCAAGAACCACGCTAGTTTCGAATCGACGCGGAGGTCTAGCAGAGACTGCGGGTTTCAAGGGATGCAGAGAGGAGCCGCCAGGGCCTGCACTCCGCCAATGAGTGGCACTGCTGTCATTTCTGCATAACCTTAATAACTGCTTCAAGAAGTCCGGTCGTCTGCGCCCCGGTGGTGTAGTCCGGCCCAGCATTGGGGACTTTCGCTCCCCCGACCCGGGTTCGAATCCCGGCCGGGGCACCAATGTCTTCTGGGAAACGACGTGGTGCTCTGTTTCAGGCCAGTGTCAGACTCATACTGAAGTCGGACGACGTGTATGAGTGCGTGAGTGCGCCTGATGAAATCACGTCGACTCCGCTCTTCGCAAATGCTCTTGCATTGCTCTCATCAATTCCTCCAGAGGCTTCCAGAATCACTCTCGCGCGTAATCCTCTCTGAGTGAGGACAGTGTGTACGTTCTCGATCTCCTTAGGAGTGAAGTTGTCGAGAAGGACTATGTCCACACCTGTTTCAGCGGCCTGAATCGCCTCTTGTAGGTTCCTCACTTCGCACGAGATCTTCTTCGTGAATGATACGCGTTCTCTTGCTGCACGTATCGCTTGGGCTACACCCCCTACAACCGCGATATGATTGTTCTTGATGATCACCATATCATCGAGCGCGTAGCGGTGTGGGTCGCCGCCTCCTACTTCCACAGCGCGCTTCTCGAAGTACCTGAAGCCTGGTGTGGTCTTTCGAGTGGCTGCCACAATGACCTTTGGGTTCTCCTTCCTTGCGGACTGTACCATGTTGTACGTTGTTGTGGCTATGCCGCTCATACGCATGACTATGTTGAGCACTACTCTCTCCACGACCAGCAAGGTCTTTGCAGGTCCTTTGAAGCGAATCACAGGTTCCCTCGGTCCAACCCAGTTTCCCTCGAAGGCCAAGACCTCACAGGTGATCCCGTATAGGTCTGCGATTGCAGCAGCCTCCTCGACACCAGCCAGAATCGTCCTGCTCTTGGCGATTACTGTGGCGATGCCTGTCGCATTCAAAGGTCCCAAGGCTTCCGTGGTTATGTCCCCGGACCTGATGTCCTCCTCCAAGAACATCTTCAACTTCTCAATGATAGCAGGAGGAAGTCCTTTCATTCATAGTCCTCCTTCATTATACTCTCGGGTGCTGCGGATTCCTCACCACATTACCACGCGGCTTTTCTTCTCCGAAGATCTCCGCTTGGAACGACATGAACTCGGTCTTGGGGTCCAACCACATATTAGCAGGAAGACCTGCCTTGTTGCATGTCTGTTCCAAGAATTCCTTGACGCCCCATCCCCACTCTACTGGCACTTGAGGTAGGAGCAGTCCTCTTCTTCCTCCTCTGCTCACTATGAGACCGTCACGACCAATCTCAACAAGATCTAGGAGGTCTGTTGGGTCTGAGCACTTTATCTTCTGTGGAGGAGTCAGGATGCTCAGTTCAACCAGTATTGAGTCGAATTCTTTCACAGAAACTGGACTGAAGCGAAAATCATTGGACGCAGCATCCACCGCCGAGTCAATTGTAGCTTCGACAAGTGGTTGAGTCGGGTACGGCCGGCCGATGCACCCTCTCAGCGTTACACTATCACCCCTGGTCGCATTCAAGGTCACGAAGACACCCGATTCCTTCCTCAGGTGGCTTGGAGTATCGGCAGGCACATCAGGCTTCCTTCGAAGCCGCACGTAGTCTTCAACAGTCTGTCTGGCGAGCTTGACAAGGAATACCCCGTCAGCGTCCGAGTACACATGTGACAAGTGGCATCAACTCGTTGTGTCGGTGGTAGCATGGTATGCCGTTATCCTTTTCGCATCTTCATCTGGTAGCTCTGACGGGTACTCTTCCCGCTGTCCCTTGGCCCACCATGAATTTTCCGTAGCTATACACGAGTTCGCCACCCACGAAGGTCATGACAGGGCGTGCGAGCACCCGTCTTCCCTCAAATGGGGTGACTCTTGCCTTTGACTGGAAGTCTGCGCCACGAATAACAGTCTCCTCTCTCTGGACTACCGTAATGTCTGCATCATAGCCCTTTGTCAGCACTCCCTTGTTACCGATCCGTAGTACCCATGCAGGAGCCGAACAACAGCATCTCAAGTAGTCCACCCACGGCAACCGGCCATCAAAGACCTCTGTCAACATAAGCGGCACAAGTGTTTCCAGCCCAGGTATGCCCGAGGCCGCCTTCAGAAACGGTACGAGCTTCTCTTGGTCGGTGTGGGGTGCATGATCGGACACTACACAGTCAATAGAACATTGACCGGAGAGAGCATGTCTAAGCCACTCACTGTCCTGTCGTGTACGAAGTGGGGGAAGCACTTTTGCAGTGCCATCTGAATCTATGAAGTCGCTACCCGCCAGAAGCAGATGGTGTGGCGTGACTTCTGCTGTCAAGCTCTTCTCTGCCCTGTGCTCTCCTATCAGTCGGGCCGCACTCTCGCAGCTGACGTGACACACGTGCAGACGTCCCCCAATCTCAGAATGAGCGCTCAGAAACAGCTTTATCGACTTGGCCTCATTATCACAGCTATGAAGGGCGAGAAAGTCATTCAGGTCTTCTGGTACAGCACCCGGCTTTGAAGAGTCAGGATGGAACAACAGTGGCAAATCCAGTTCGAAGCAGATTCTCATACAGTCAAGGGCCCGCTGCGGGCCAGTTCGCGTCCCCTGTACCAGTGGGGAATGAGGGTACTCTTTTACGCCGAGTATGTTGGGGGTAATGGACGCATCGAAGTCCGCGGCCTTCTTTGGCACACCCGCATAGAAGCCGACATTGACAAAGCGTTTCTCTTGTGCACTAGTGATTTTCTCCTCAAGCACTCTCGATGTGAGGACAGGTGGATCCGAGTTTGGCATGTCGACAACAGTCGTCACGCCGCCTGCAGCGGCGGCTCTAGTCCCAGTCATATAGTCCTCCTTGTTTGATTGCCCCAAGTCACGTAGATGCACATGGATGTCGATTGCCCCGGGAAGGACATATAGACCGCTACAATCGACTGTTTCCTGAGCGGCGGGCTCATTGCCAACTACATAGACCGCCTCGATTTTGCCTGCCTTGACACCAAGCGAACGTGCCGTTTCCTTTCCATCAACTATCACAGTACCGTTCTTCAGGAGGAGGTCTACAGACATCTGCGGTGGACGCCACCCCTGTACAGTACAGAATGGACCCTGTTAAGTCTGCTTCGGCGGCACTGGCACCTTGAACTTGTTCGCCACAAAGCGCGTGAAGTCTGTTGCACCGACTATGCCGACGAGCTTGTTGCCCTTAGTGACGACTGGGAGCGTGTTCAGGTAAGCATCGAGCATCCTAGTGGCCGCTTTGGATATTGGCTCCTCAGGGTCTGCCACTGGGGGTTGCTGCATCATAGCATCTACCACTCGAATCATTCTCACTTGGTTAGCACGGTACTTGTCTGGCACTTCCACGCTAAATCTGGCTAGAGCCTGTGCCACAGTCTTCTCAGTGAGGAGACCAAGGACACGGTCCTTTTCTGTGACAGGCATCCCAGAATAGCCAGCTGTAAGCATGTCCGAACGAGCTCTTATGAGTCGTTCCACAGGTCCGACAGTCAGAAGCCCCTGCTTTGTCATGAGCTCCTTGACCTTCACATTCTCAATCTTCTTGACAAGTGCAGAGATTTCAGCCTTCGTTATCACGCCGACCAGCTTGCCTTCCTTGTCAATGACTGGACATCCACTCATGCCCCTATCTACCATCAGTTGCGCTACATCCGTGATATCGTCTGTAGGCGATGCAGTGATCACAGTTTCAGTCATTGCGCTTGACACATGAAGCCTTCCAATAGAAACAGCTACGACCTTGCTTACTCCGAGTCGGTCGGCAATGTCCGCATACGTGAGAATCCCCCTCAGTTCATTGCCTTCAGTCACAATCAACCTGTCAACACGTTTCTTCTCAAGGAGATCGAGGGCATAGGACAGTCTCTGGTCTTTTGCAATAGTCACTGGTTCAGTCATTATCTGAGATACTTCCACTACATGGGCCTCCTACATCATACTTGGGTGCGCACATCACGTGGCACTGTTCAACCAATTCAGCTACGACACGCTTCGCAGAGGTACCGACCATCTTCCATGACCAAGTCCGTCGAGTACTCGCCACAGTTGTCGCATATGCCTCCATAAGCCACCACTTCGTCCTCCTCCTCCTCTTCATCAAACGGTCTTTGCATCCCATCTGCTTTCATTCTGAGCGATTCAACTAGGATGTCAATCAGCTCTGGCGACCATCGGAGGATGTCTCTCGAAGTCACAATGCCTACGAGGGAGTCATTCTTGAGCACAGCGACTCGACGAATCCCGCTTCTGGCCATCACCCGCATGGCCTCGGTCAGAGAAGTGTCCATTGTAACGTGAATCAGTGGCGAGCTCATGATTTGATTCGCCTTGGTCGTCTGGGGGTCCAGCTCCCTTGCTATCACCCTGCGCACAAGATCTTCTTCAGTAATGATACCTACTGGTCGTTCCCTGCTCACCACAATGATTGAGCTGATATCTGCCTTGGTCATTGACTTGGCAACATCAAGGGCCGTCGCGTCGGGTGGCATCGTGACTACTTGAGAAGTCATGATGTCCCTCACGGACATATCGTGCGCCGATCCAGCCATAGAAGCGACCTCAGTTCATTAGGAAGTCGGTCCGACACTCCGGGTCAGAGAGCTTCTCTGACCTACCCTCCGGGCCAACTTATTAAATCTGTCTGTGCAAATGACCTGCAGCAAGGCTGATCCATCAACACTGCTCAGCACTTGCAGTCTTGCTTGTTTCATGATAGTAGGTCGCCATTTCCTGGAGGAAGCATGCGCATCAAGTCTTCTTCAGGCATGCGTGAAATGAGGCGTGCTCGGTCATCTTCCAGCATTCGTCCAATGTGGCCCAAAATCTCCTTGACAAGCTGTCCCTTGCTCGTTCTTCCTGGGACTACTCTGACATGATATGGAGTAGAAACAGACACGGCAGAAGTCGGTCCCGAAACAGGCAGCACGTAGTCCTCCTCAAACACCACTCCCACCGCAATCTCAACAGGAACGCCCCTGATGTAGTTCTTCGTTCCGTAGAGCATGACTGCTCCTTGGGGCAAATACTCCCCTGTGGGTGGAGTGAAGCTCACCTGTTCAGGGTTAACCCAGTACGCATCACCAGTAGACAAACCGTCCTGCCAAGCACTTGAGAACGACACTGCAAACTGGGCTGCTTCCAACAGAGTCTGCTGTCCTGGCGGTTGATCTGGGACTTTGATAACGACATATGGGGCTCCGTGCAGTGCGGCATGAAGGAAGACATCGTTTGCAGCCATTTGCCTCTTTGCCAGAAGTTCGTTGCTCTTAGCGTCGCGGCCCCCAAGCACGAGGAAGCCCTCTGATGAGAAGAACCAACGAAATCTCTCGTACCATTTCTGTTTTCTGGCCCTGAGTGGGCCTCTCGTTTCTGGAGCCTTCTCCACAGTTTTCTGCATCTCTACAAGCTGGACCTGTGTCTTCTCAATCTGGCTCTCAGCTCCCTCTGCTTTCGCTTCTGCTCTCTTTGCCTGTTCATAGGCGGCTGCAGCATTGTCCTGAGCACTCAGTCGTACATCGAGTGTCACGCTCGTGCCACTCAGGTCCATGACAATCTGAGCCTCCGAAGGCATTATTCTCTTGATTATGGCCGCTGACTTGAGGCTCTTCTTCTTTCCCTTCTCGATTCTCTGGACTATCTCCTCCCAAGAGAGCCCGCCAGCCCGCGCCTTTGTGATTGTTTCGAGCACTTCTTGGACTGTTTGGAGATGAGCGTAGATGAGTTCGCCAGATACTCTCAATTCCTCCGCCTTTGTCCTGAGAGTCGAAACGCTCTCCTGTTGCTTATCAATGATTGTCTGTAGTCGGTTTCTCTCCTTCGCCAGAGCACCATCAGTCTCCTCCTCTGGCTTCTCTGATTCCGTGACACCGAAGAAGTTGTCAATAGCTTGGCTGAACGTATCGAACCCTTTTACTGGGTGCCCCCGGTAGAACTGGAATTCGAAAGGGAGGAATGCTATGGGGCTTTGTTCAGTCTGTCCTTCATCGGGTTCCTCCAAAACCACGCGGGGCTCTCTCACACCTGCTTTGAGTCTGTCGGCATACTGTTGAAGCCCTGCTCTGAGATCCGCAAGCGTTTTCTCATCGAGGTCAGAGGCCATCGCTTTCGAGGATACACCTGCCAAGGTGCAGATCTCTTCGCAGCTGAGAGCATCCAAGTTGAGCCTGCTGGCGAGCGTGCGGACCACGTTTGCCTTTGAATCAGACATGACGTCTTGGAGGGAGTAGTTGTCTAAGGCGAGTACATCAACCCCTCGCGGTGGTGGGAGATCGTATTTCGCCTTTGGTACAAGATCACGGTCTCGCATTCTCTTGTAGTGCTGTGCCACAAAGATCCTGTCATCGGAGTCTAGCAGTATCAGATTGCCGTCACCAAAGAGTTCGGCCACGAGCTTGTGTGTCCCGGAATCATCTCCCACTTCCAGTACCACAATCCTGTCGAGGTCATGCTGTTTCAGACTGATGACTCTCTTGTCACGTAAGTACTTCCGAAGGACGGTCACGAACTTCGAAGGGGTCTTCGGGGCCACTCTCTGAAACTCCGTGAGATGAATCCGGCGGCCTGGTTCAATGAGTAGTTGACTGTTTCCAACAATCGGCTGGTAGAGCTTCAATATGAATACCTGACCATGGCTGTAGATGTTTTTGATGAAGGCTCCTTCTGACGCTTTCCGCGCTTCTGGAAGGACTAACATGATGTCTGTGTTGCTCATCGCGTCTTTCATGAAGCATCCACCTGCACGCTAAATCTTTCAGTCATACTCCAGTTCTCGCAACTCGTTTCTGACATCCAACCGAAAATAACTGAGGTCATCTGTGTACAGTATTGTCAGTTCTGAACGATACGATTATAACTTGGTCGATTGCTCTGGCATTTGCCCGGCGGTTGGTCAGACATGAGTTTTCTCAAGGCTCCTCTCAAGAACATCTTCCAGCGCATGTTTGGTCGATGGGACAAGAGCCCACAGGACCAAATCTTCTATGTCAAGGCTTTCTTTGCCATCGTAAGCGCTCTGGTCTGTACGGCCGGGGGACAGGCGTTTGCTGGCGTGAGAGGTCTGATGTTTGGCCTTCTGGTGTATGTCTTGACGCTTTTCGTCATCGTCTACTTGATGGATGTGGACCCAGACTCGATTGGAGGCAGGACGAAGTTGATCACCAATGCTCTTCCGTCATACCTATTGCTATGGGTAGTCCTGTGGACTCTATTCTATGCATTTGTAGTGCCAGTCAGTCTTCTTTAGGGCCCATGTCTTGTCTGTTCACTGGCGTGAGTGTCTTGTAGTGGGAGTATTATCACCTCCGCGGAAAACCCATGCATAACCGATAGAGAGCAGATGACTCTTCAAGCCCATTCAATCTCACTAGTGGTTATCACAACAAGTTTCATCTTCATTGCGAACCTCACAAGTGAGAGAACGGTTGGAACCTCTTCACGTCGCTATAAGGGGTGACCCCTAGCTATGGACCAGCTTGACCGGGAACTCATTAGGCTACTGCAGAAGGACTCTCGTCTGTCCTTTACCAGCATAGCGAAGGAGCTCAAGAAGCCAGACACAACGGTTCATTTCAGAATGCGCAGACTGATAAAAGACGGGATTGTGTCGAGGTTCAGCGCACTTGTGAAACCGGAGGCCTTCGGTTATGGCTGTGCCGGTCTATTCAGGATTGAGATTGGTGGACATATTCTCCCGGAGATAAGCAAGGAAAGGGCCTCCACATTTGCCAGAGAGATTGCTGAAGATGAGTCATACCTCCTCGTAGCCGTCGATGAGGAGCCGATGACGATCCACGCTGTCGTGATGGGCGCCAACGTCGAGGAAATTGAGAAGCGGGCGGATGTGCTCAGGAAATCACCAGATGTGGTCAAGGTCACGGTTACCCGTATCGACAAGATCGTGAAAGGCTGGGAACTCACCGGAGAATCATTGGCGGAGAGTAGAACATGACGAAGGCGATGACAGGCATTCCTGGGCTGGATGATCTCATAGGTGGTGGATTTGTCGAGGGAAGCACAGTCCTTCTGTCTGGCTGCACGGGCACTGGCAAGACAATCTTTGGTCTTCAGTTCCTTTACAGCGGCGCGAAGCATTTTGGCGAACCGGGTATCTTCGTTACACTTGAAACCCGCCCGAAGGAACTGAGATCTGAGGCGCTACAGTTTGGCTGGGACCTCAAGGATCTTGAGGAGCAGAAGAAGATCATCATAATCGATGCCGCATCAAGCAAGGCTGGACTGCCAACTTCGGAGAAGTACACATTGCGGCGCGGGTTCGACATGAGCAACCTTGCAGAGGAGGTCTACCGTGCTGTAGAAGAGATAAAGGCACGGCGGCTGGTGATTGATAGTCTGTCAGGACTTGGTGTCCGGTTCAGCGAGCCCTCAGAGGTCAGGAATGATCTGTTCAGGATTGGAGCACTGTTGGGAGAACTCAATGTCACATCTCTGGTCATAGGCGAAGTGAATGACCCTGCCACTCTTAGCAGGGCTGGGGTTGAGCAGTTCGTCGTCCAAGGTCTGATTGTGCTCAGTCTGTCTGAGGTGGAAGGGGTCCTTCAAAGGAATCTTCTGATTTGGAAGATGCGGCAGACAACTCACAGCATGAAGAAGCATTCAATAGTGATCACAAACAAGGGCATTGAAATAGGTGTCAGCAAGCCGGAGCGCAAGAAGCCTAGGGCTCATAGGACTGCAAGTAACTGAGCTGCCAGATATCCCACTAACAGGAACGGAAGCAAGGGAGGCCTGCTATCGGCGGCTTTTCCAATACTCTGTTGGCTCTTAGAGTGCTGTGAGCAGAGATACCCTCCTAACAACATGACTGCCATCTGAAGAGCAGCCGACAACACGGCCTCATACAAAGGGCTTCCGAGTACCGAGAGCTCTGCGCCCGGACTAATGAGAGCGACTGCGCACAGGAGCTTGACATCCGCTCCTCCCAACGCCCCGAGTCTAAAGAGGACATACGATAGTGGGGCAACAAAGAGTACAGAGGACAGGCGCAGTATGGGCTCAACTAGGAGTCGGCCTGCGAGCAGCGCCACGGCCAGACCGGTCAGATAGGTCATCACAACGATTCGGTTGGTGACTTTCCGGCTACGGATGTCCATTATGCTGCAGACGATAAGAAGAAGCATCACTGTGAGGAACACGACCAGCGATCCAATTGACAGATCGAGCACCATGTTCTGCTGAGTTCTCCTCGTTTGTCTTCATGTACAGGTCTTGCCAATATAATCATCCCCTGATTACAGGTGTGGTGTCTGTCCGCCTTGAAACGGCATATAGCAACACAGATTAGGTGGCTATTGAACGCGGCAGACCTCGTGCGTGGACATAGCACCCAATCTCCTCGCAGACCTACAGAACGGAACTGATCATCATGAAAGACCCCTCACAAGTGATCCATGACTGCGCAGTACGACTGCTGAAGATGGCAGTGACCAAGCTTCCGAAGGATGTTGAGGCGGCTCTGAGAGCTGCTGAGAAGAGTGAGGACGACCCGACAGCCAAGACTCAGCTCTCAGCTATTCTATCTAATCTGGAGCTTGCTGCCACTGGCGTGCCAATGTGTCAAGACACTGGTGTCATTATCTACTACGTTAAGGTCGGTGACAAGTTTCCATACTCCGGAATGATTCAAGACGCGCTTGTGAAAGCCACAAGAAGGGCTACAGAAGAGATACCCTTGCGGCCAAATGCGGTCCATCCATTTACCGGAGTCAATTCGGGCGACAACACAGGTGAGAAGATCCCCTGGGTCAACTGGGAGATTGTGCCCGGCGACTCTGTTGAGATCACTGTGTTTCCGAAGGGTGGTGGCAGTGAGAACGTGTCAATCGTGGGGATGCTCAAGCCCGGGGTTGGCTTGTCTGGAGTGAAGAAGTTGATAGTGGATAATGCAATGAAGTACATGGGTGAGGCCTGCTCGCCAAACATAATCGGTGTAGGAATAGGCGGTGGTGCTGACATAGCCATCAAGATTGCCAAGCAACAGCTCCTCAGGCCTCTAGATGACACTCATCCCGAGCCCGCAGTCGCTAAGATGGAGAAGGAGCTAATGGAAGCTCTCAACATGACGGGGATTGGGCCTATGGGCCTAGGAGGCAAAACAACCGTACTCGGCGTGAAGATTGGATATGCAATGCGTCACCCCGCCAGCCTCCCCGTTGGAGTTGCAGTTCAATGTTGGGCTGCACGAAGGAGCACAGCAGTCATCTCAAAAGACTTGAAGATCGAGTATCTGACACACCCAGGAGGCAAGTGAAATGGCCGAGTATCATCTCACTACTCCCATCTCAGAGGCAGATGCCAGAAAACTGAAAGTCGGTGACATCGTGTACGTTTCCGGCGATCGCGTGTACACTGCCAGAGACGCGGCTCACGAGCGCGCCCTGGAGCTCTTGAAGAAGGGCGAGAAGCCGCCAGTTGACTTCAGTGGAAGCGTTGTGTATCATGTAGGCCCCGTCGCATGGAAGAAAGCAGGCAAGTGGCAAATCGTGTCAGCAGGTCCAACGACAAGCACTCGGATGGAGCTGTTCGAGGACGAGTTCCTGCGCGGGTACAAGGCGAGGATAATAGTCGGAAAGGGTGGAATGGGTCCGAAGACACTTGCGGCGCTGAAAGAGGTCGGCGCTGTATACTGTAGCTACACGGGTGGTTGTGGGGCACTTGCAGCCAAGGGTCTAAAGGAGGTCCGAGCTTACGAGTGGCAGGACTTGGGGATGCCCGAGGCTCTCTGGGTGATAACTGCTCAGGATTTCGGTCCTCTTCTTGTGACAATGGACTCGCATGGCAATAGCCTGCACGAAGTGGTTTCGAAGAAGGTCGAGGCGAAGAAGACCGAGGTCTACGCGAAAATCGGTGTAAAGCCCTAGGCTGAGTCTTCAGACATTGTACTACAGCCTACTGTGCTGTCCATATTGCCTCTGCAAGACGCAGAAGCCCTCTCAAACCCCATCTCAGACTAGTGACTCACGTCCGTAGCGCAACCAAGATTGGCACAGTTATGCCGTAAACCGTGACAATGATCAAGACGAGTAACGCTATGACCATGAGGGCATCTTCGGTGTCCATGGTTGAGCACCCTGAACTCTGGTTTCGCCTTTCCACGAAGCCATTTAGAGATAAGGTGTCCAGAGTTTTCTCTTGGAAATTTGGCGCCAAACGGCTAAAACCCCTGTGTTCTCAGCAATGGTGAGAGGGAGAAGACGTCTAATCGCTAGACAGCAAGGTATAAACGGCGCCCAACGAGCGACCCGGTCCGATTCGGAGAAACCTCTCTTCAGGAGGACTGTGTTTGGACTACAAAACCATTGTCTGCGATGTTCTGGTTGTTGGTGCCGGCGGGGCGGGTTGTCGTGCCGCAATAGAGGCGGCCAAGAACAACTTGGATGTTGTAATGCTAAGTAAGGAACTGCTCGGAAAGGCTCATACCTCTATGGCTGAGGGTGGCTACAATGTCGCTATCGGAAATGTGGACCCCGCAGACAATCCCGAGACCCATTTTAAGGACACAGTTGTGGGTGGCAACTACCTGAACAACCAGAAGCTTGTAGAGGTTCTGGTGAGGGATGCAGCCGAGAGAATCTACGACCTCGAAGAGTTCGGTGCTGTCTTTGATAGGACCCCTGAGGGAAAGATTGCTCAGAGAGCATTCGGCAAGCAGACGTGGCGGAGGACTGCTTATGCCTCGGACAGGACTGGTTCAGAGATAATGGTCACTCTGACTGAGGCAATCAGGAAGACCTCCGTGAGAGTGTTCGACGAGATTTTCGCCACAAGACTGCTTCTTACCGATGGCAGAGTTGCTGGTGTGGCTGCCATTGACTTGAAGTATGGCGACTATCTGGTATTCCGAGCTAGGTCGGTAGTACTTGCGACAGGTGGAGCCGGCCGCATCTACAAGGTCACAAGCAATGCCCAGCTCGATGTCGGTGACGGCTACGCGATGGCTTACGAGGCAGGCTGCGAGATGGTTGACATGGAACATGTACAGTTCCACCCAACAGGTCAAGTCAAGCCCGAGTCCGCCCGTGGGCGTCTTGTCACAGAGGCAGTACGTGGAGAGGGAGGAATCTTGCTCAACAATCGTGGCGAGCGCTTCATGCTCAAGTACTATCCCGAGGTGATCGAGCTTGCAGGCCGTGATCAGGTCACGCGTTCTATCATGACCGAGATTATGCAGGGGCGGGGGACTCCTGATGGGGGTGTGTATCTGAGCCTTGCTCACCTTCCGCGGTCCATCATTGACTTCCGACTCGAGAGCATGGTCGAGCAGTTTGCGGACGCTGGCGTTGACATTCATGAAGAACCCATGGTGGTTTCCCCGACCGCTCATCATTTCATGGGTGGCATCAAGATCAACGAGGAAGCAGCAACGAATATCCCTGGCCTGTACGCTGCAGGTGAATGCACTGGAGGCGTGCATGGCGGCAACAGGCTCGGTGGCAATGCCCTTGCAGACACTCAGGTCTTCGGTGCGCTTGCTGGAGCGAAAGCAGCACAGTTCGCCAAGAGCAAGAGTCTGCCCGGTTTCAACAGAGACGAGGCAATGAGGGAGTTCGA
>PRDI01000076.1 GCA_003345595.1 Candidatus Thorarchaeota archaeon
TGAAAGACTCAGAGATGCAGGCGCTAAGGGTTGAACTCCAGAAAGCCAGAGGAGCGCTCGACACAATCGCACGGGAAATGCAGGGAATCAGGGTCGAGCAGGCCCAAGCCCTCTCAAAGAAGAGAGCTGCGAATGGAGACAGCGTGTTGCGGGAGGAACTCACATCGGCCCAGCAGGCCGTGGAGAGAATCAGGGGAGACGTCAAGCGCTTGTCCAGCGCGGCGACGGCTGTCTTGAATGGAGAAGCAGGCGCTATGGAGATACTCCGTGAGGCCCTTTCCGAAGTCGGTGACCCGAAGTACAGGGTGCTCAATCTCGTGCTAAAGCGCAGATCCGTAGGTCTCGACGAAGTCGCTTCCATCCTCGTCAGTGATTTGTCCGAGACGCTCAAGATCGCCGAGGAACTCCAACTGTCTGGCGAGGTCGAGATCAAGGATGGGCGTACAATCATCCCGGCGCTGAAGTATCGACAAGTGAAGATTCCACTCGAGGAGTGGAAGGCTGCCACACCTGACAGCATACTTGCTTCACTCGAAGAAACCGTGGCAAAAGCCGAGGGAAAGGAGAGTGTCGCAGGAGCAATCGATGCAGCGGTAGAGATACTGGAACAGAAAATGACCAGAGGCGGAGCAATGGTTTTCGAGATGCGACGGACTGCCAGCACTTGGAGAAAGCAGGAAGGCAAGATAGAGGAACTGCGATACAGAATCAAAGAGTGGAGAGCGCGAGCCAATTCACTCGGCTAGCTATCTTCTTTGCGTCCTGATTTCTTCATGGCGTCTTTGACATAATCGCCGAAGTCGGATGTTTCGCCGTCACGCTGAACACGGATCTTGGGTTCCTCACCCTTCACCTGGCGCTCAATGTAGACTATGTCCAGCTGAGTGACGGTTTCGCGAAGACCTCGATACACAATCAAGTAGAGCAGAATCTCCTCGACCTTCGCACCGACGGCCGGCTCCCTCTTCTTGAGGTCCTGTAGATAGGCATCGGCGTCAGCAGCGAGAAACCTCTTGATCAGCTTGACTCTCTCGACCTCCACCTTCCGATCATGTTCTCTGGTCGCCTGCATCTTCTTCTCACGTGCTGCGAGCTCTGCCATTTTCTTTCGGCGTATGACTGCAAGCTCAGAGTCGTCATCGCTCAACATGGAGTCCTCGTCGAGTTCGGCTAAGGAACACTCAAAAGGGTGTCGCTGCGACTAGCGTTTCCTTTTTAGGACCCAGAACACAACAGTTATGGGGATTGGCTTAACCCCTGACAAAGGAGAACTGGCAGTTGGCTGCTGGCGGAAAATGTGACTGGTTGCGGGGATCACTGTCAGGCAACTCATGCGGACTTCGAAACCAGATTCTTGCTAGGCCGGAGGTCATCGCAAAGTGTTCGAACACGGACATGGCGCCGATATGCGTTGATGCATACAAGTCCTTGTCCAAAGGGCAAGAGTCCATTGATCTGGGCAGCACTGACGCTTTTCCTTGGCTGATAGATTCTGCAACCCAGTTCGAGAATCTGCAAGAACTCGACAACGCAATCATGGCGTATGTGAAGGGTATCAGTTTCGCGTCAGGGCTCGGCCTCACTGACAGAGGGTATGAGTTCTTTCGATATGCAAGGTCAGTCTTCGAAGATGGGCTGAACCATTCGGATGCTTCATTGAAGAATCCTGCGACAAAGCAGATGCTCGTGAGAGCCGGGCAAGCTCTCATCGATTCTGCCCGGAAGAAGACGGAGCAGGCTCCGGTCACGGATATGCAGGCCGAACTGAAGGCCAGTCTTCTTAGCGGGATTAGCTTGAGAAAGGCGGACAGGGAAGAGAGTAGGGATGTCATCGTCGTTGACGGGCGACAGCTCTACGCCAAGAAGGCTCAGGAGTACAGGGATAGTGCAGAAACCTACCTCAAGTCTGGCATGCTCAAGAGCGCTGTGATCTTTGCATGCATGGCGGCCGTGGCAGACCTAATGCTGGGCAAACCGACGCAGGGGATGTCTTACCTAGCTAAGGTCGTCGCCGACTCAGGAGAAAGTGACAAGTTCAACGACAACCCGTGTTTCATATGGACCAAGCTCGTGTTCAAGGGATATGTCAGTAGAGACATCTCTGCCATAGAAGAGGCGAAGACGAAGTTCCTGAGCATACCTTGGGGCTTCAAGGACGACAAAGAGTTTGCCAGACGAGTCATGGACTCTGTATATCGTCGCATCACCGAGTGATTCGCAAGTGTGCTATGAAGAAACCGTTTGTCGAATGCCTGTGGGGAAACAGTCTGCACACACTCTGTGAACACCTGAAGCTGGGATATCCAGGGGAATTGGGGATAGGCGGTCGGACAAGCTCAAACCTATGCCTAGTCATAGCTGAATCGATTTGCGACTCCCCTTCATGTGGGAGCAGAGAACAGGTCGCATACACAATCTCCGTACCGGGTCTTCCGGAATAGGCCGTCAGAATCCCATCGAGGATTTTGTGTTGAATGGACATTATGTCAAGTAGTGTGCTCTTGTTGAGCCGCCACTTGAACGACGGATGGCTACGGAGGACTCCAGTGGAGGTACACGGAGCGTCTATGAGTATCTTATCCGCGTTCATTACGGGAGACCTAGATGCGTCAGCCTGTAGCCACTCTACCTCTCCGCAACCCAGTAGCTCGGATCTCTGATGACCCATTCTAGCGCGTTTCGCGTAGACGTCTGTCGCCACAACTCTACCAGTCCGATTCATCATCTCCCAGATGAGTTGAGTCTTCATACCGGGAGAAGCACAGGCATCCCACACGGTGTCACCAGGGCGAGGGCCCAAAGTGACAACAGTCATCACACTCGCCTTGTCCTGAATCAGTATCTCGCCTCGTTTGAAACGGTCAGAACCCACGATGGCGTCAATCCCCTGCTTTACAAGAAAAAGACCCGGCAGGTCACGATCGGATTGCAGGTCCACTCCAGCCACAGCATGTGGAATAATTGCGTCCTGGTCGTCTGCCTTCAGTCTATTGACTCGGATGAAATAGTCGCGCGATGTGTTGTCCTGCTCCATCAGAGACACAGCTTCATCGGATGGAAGATTGTCAAAAAGCGTTCGAACCAGGAACGAGGGATGGGAGAGTCGTATGCTATATCGCTCAACGGCCGTAAGGTTCCGAATCAATCTCTGAAGGTCCAGAGACAGTGCGGTTTCAAAGACGGGGATCAACTTTGGCACCGATACAAGATAAGTTTCCCTGACGAGTTCGAGAGGGGTCTTCATCCAACGACTTTCGTATAGGGCTAGTCGAAGTAACGTTCGTTCGTGAGTACTCAGCGCTGACAACTTCTTGTGTCCTAGTGCCTTCACAATCAAGAAATCAATCGTGTTCAGGAACCTAATCACGCCTAGCGTCAGTGAATGGACCATGGGTTTGACATCGGACGGCATCACCGACTGAGTGTCGGCTTCACGAAGGATGGCCCTCACAGAAGAAGGACTCTGATCGTACAGCTCCAGCACTCTTAAGGCTTCAAGTCGGGCCCTTTGCTCAGGCACAGTCTTTCCCAGTCCTATCGTTCGGCACAATATTCACTTTCACAGAAACTCAGCTGCCGGTCCTGAATGCACGTATTTCATGCGCGTGAGCATCACAGGAAAGTACTTGGCCCCAATTATCCCCGAGTCCTTGTACCCACCAAGATGGGGCATATGGGGATCAAAGTAGAGATGGTCCTGACCAACGGATACACCTGCGGCCTCAATCTCTTTTGCCCATCTCAAGCTGACCGACTGATCATCAGTGAAAACCGAGGAACGCAGTCCAAACCGTGAGGCGTTTGCCACTCGAAGTGCCTCATCAATGCTTCCGACAGGCAACACTGGCAGAGCAGGAGCAAAGACCTCTTCCTGCATGACTCTCATAGACGCCTCCACGTTGGTTAACACCGTGGGTTTATAGAACAGGCCTGCAGTGTCAGGTTCCGATAGGTAGTTGCATCTGAATCCGCCGGTCACCACCTTCGCACCCTTTGCCCGGGCATCCTCCATTTGATCTAGTAGTAGGTACATCGCTGTGAGACCCAGCGGTGGAAGACTGACATCGGGATCCGAGGGGCGGCCAAGTTGCAGCTTCTCGGCCTCTTCAACCACAAGTCGCACCAAGTCGTCGTGTAGAGTGTCTTGCACAAGGAGGCGTTTGACAGCCATGCAGGCTTGACCGCTTCCTAGGAATCTGCCCTTCACAATCATCTTCGCTGCGAAATCAAGATTGACATCACGACCCCAGACAAGACAGGCATCACTCCCAGCCAGTTCCGGTGCCATCTGGATTCTTCTTCTTGTGGCCTCGGACCATAGCTCTATACCGGTGTCACTGTCACCGTACCAGACGATGGCACCCACCCTACGGTCCGAAGTGAATCTGTCCATGAGAGTCTTCCCTCCTCCTGTGAGGACCTGAATCATGGCAGACGGTAGCCCCATCTCTTGGAACGTCTGTAGGAATGCTTGCCCCAAGAGGATTGTACTCAACGGGACCTTGCTTGGTGGTTTTAGTATGGTCGCGTTTCCAGCCAGTATCGATGACGTTATGCTGAGTATCCCCAAGGCAAGCGGAGAGTTGTAGGGGGTGAACAGACAGGTAACACCGTAGGGCTCACGAAACTGGAAGTTCTTTCCGCCATCCCTGCCGGGTGCCTCCTTCAAATCCAAGTCCCGGCCCCACAGCTCGAAGGTTTCTCGTTCGAGGTATTCCGTAAACATCGTCCATGTCCATTCGAAGGTCTTTATGGGAACGCCCTCTTTGACTGATACGTCCCGCACTTCTTGGAACCGCTTCTTTATGGCGAGCCCTGCCTGGTAGAGTGCCTCCACGCGTTCATCGAGCGTGACACCGGTACTCAACAGCTTGAACGGGTTGTAGAGTTTCGGCCTGTCTCGCACCCCGGCAGAGAGTGCCCCCTCAATGTCTGGTTCACGTGAGATGGCGACTTCTGCATAAGTGGACTCATCAAGCTCATCTTTCGAATACCTGGGAACACCATGGGCCCTCCGGTAGTCTCTCAGGTATCGCATCTCCGGAGCACTGCGCGGTATGAAACTCGGCAGTCTGGAGAAAACCAATCGCTGCATCGCTGATGTATCCCTCATCTGGAGAGCTATTGCGATGCCCGGGTCAACGACGACCTTGTCCATATCAGGAAATGTCGCGTGCTTCCCAGTGTCCACTTCCTTGCCATCAACGATTATCGGATAGATTCGCATTGGCTGGCCTTCATAGGGGTTCTGGGCTCTGTGGCGAGTGGGACTGTATTATAGTCTTTCTGAAGACATAATCTGTCTACGGATTTCTTGATTGTCTTCAGGTTCTTGCGCCACAGGACGTTCATACATCTGAACAAGCATCCCGGGCTGTTGCTCGTATGGATCACCCCACGGACGAAATCCGAATTTGTGCATAAGACGCATGCCCACGTCTTGACCAACAAGTATGTTGCAGTAGTTTCTGGAACAACCATGGCTACGAGCATACTCAATGAAGTGAATGTACATGGCTGAAGCAAGCCCACTCGCTCTGCATGAAGGACTCACCGTCTGGTGTTCGCCGAAGAAGCCCTTCTCCGTGATCTTGGCCTTGTAGACCCCCACGATTCTGCCTTTGAGTCTGCTACCGAAGTAGTGGTAGCTGGCCCGCATCTCTTCGACAATCTGCTTTGAGGAATATGACCTCTTCTCCCTCCAGGACTCTGGGTACTCTGTGGCAAGCGGCCACACTTCCATGAAGAGTCTGGAGATGTCTCTCGCGTCCTCCTCTCCGAACTCTACTATCCGGATCTGCTCCGCCGGTATGAACGCCATAGGGACTCTCCTACAGCAGGTGAAGGCCTGTTCATAAACCTCTGCCTGCGTGATACCAATGCGGAACGCAACGGAATCCTGTATGGGAACGCCCATCGGCATCAGAGCAATACTAGTGTCTCTTCTGGGCCCAGTCGAATGCTTCCTGAATGGGCGTGCAGCCACCACACCTGTGGCAACCAGCCGCAGTCTTCTTGGGATTGAGGTGATGCCTTTGTAGAATCTCACCCACTCTCATGTAGAACGCCATCGTTTCCTCAAGATTGCCGACGTAATCAGGCGTGAAGTCTGCGAGCTGACTCCCCGGCGCAGGCCGGACGGGAGTGACTACCGGCATGACACCCATCTCGGACGTTTCCCGGACCAGTCCGAGTGTCGTTTCGATATCTTCACCCAGCCCATGCAGTATGAAAGTGCTCACATTGCCTCTCGCAAATTGACTGAGTGCACACTCCCAGCTCTTACGATACAGCTCAGGAGACCCTTGCTTGAACTTCCCTGGGCATATCTTTTCCCTAATCGACTCATCAGCGGATTCTATGTGGATGCCCACTGCCTTGGCACCAGCATCGGCAAGTCTCAGAATCAGGGTTTCATCGACAGAGGGCTCGAACTGCACGCCGACAGGAATCGTGCTCAACTCGTGTATGCGTTTCACGATTCCAATGAGGCGCTCACAACCCATGTCGGATCCTGAAGGAGTCCCGGTCGTGAGTAGCACACTCGTGATCACACCTTCTCTCTCTGCGGCATCCACTACCTCGGCAATTTGATCGGGTGTCTTTTCAAGCACCGTGTCGCCAGCCGAGTGAGAGAGCGGTATGGTGCAGAACTTGCATTGTTCACCCTTGTTCCAGTATCTGCAAGACTGATAGACTGTTGTCGCCAGAGTGCCGTTCCCATGAAGCAGAGCCAGCTTCTGATACGGGATGCCATCGGCTGTGGACAGGTCGTAGAACTTGGGTCGCTGTACTGCTTTTAGATGAGCCGCTCCATCGTGAAGCCAGATTGCGGGGTTCTTGGTTGGGACAAGGGGCCTCGACCCAAATCTCTCTGCAAATCGTCCCTGACGAACGGGTATCCCACAGGGACAACCATTCGGCAACGTGAAGTATCTGCTACCAACTGGCCCAGCGCCACCTCTTCTGCCGGTTGACTCACCCTCAGGGAGGATGACACCTTCAGTTAAGAGGCGCACTTTCAACCTGAGCAGGTCTTCCGCGTTCATAGGAATCACGAGCAGATTCAGGTCGATGCTTAATCTGTCTTCACATCTTGACCTTTGGGTGCAAATGATATGATGCCATGACGATTTCGGGAAGGTCGAGGACTGTCAATCCTTCCGCATCTTGTGAGGCAAGCATGTTCTTACAGAAAGGACACGAAGTGACCAAATATGCTGCACCGACATTTCGGGCTTGTTGTACACGGGCCTTCCCTATCACTCGGGCCTGCTCTTCGAAGAGCATTCTCATGCCAGCACCATTACCACAGCACATCGCGTTCTCCCTGTTTCGCTGCATCTCGACTACCTTGCCACCAGAGATCTTGTTGAGAACTCTCCTGGGAGGATCATAAATCCCACAATGCCTTCCTAGGTGGCAAGGATCGTGAAATGTGACGAGACCCCCAAAGTCAGCTGTTTTGAGTTCGTCCAGATGCCGCTCAAGAAGCTGGCTGATGTGGATGACGGGCCTTGCGAGCTGAACACCATTCTCCGGATAGTCACGTGAGAGTGCTCTATAACAACCCGGACATGTGACTACTATCTCTTGGGCATCCTGTTTGTTGAGCACATCAGCATTATGGCGGGCCTCTTCGAGCCCCTGATTTCTGAAGCCCGTCCTGAAAAGGGGCGAACCACAACACCATTCATCGTTCATGATACTTACTCCGTAGCCGAGCTTGGTCAGCAGAGAAGCAGTGCTCTGAGCTATGCCGTTCTCTCGATACGCGGCGGTGCAGCCGCTGAAGTATACAATCTTCTTGCCCACATTCTTGGCTGGGGTGAACCACTTGCTCCTCTTGCTGTGCAGTTCTCCGAAGGGATTATGATTGGTCGCTATCATGGAAGAGATCTTGTCTAGACCTTGAGGATACCGCTGCTGTTCCACTAGCCTCGTTCTCGTGTCCTCTACTATTGCCGCAACGTCCACCTGAGGAAGACACCACACTAGGCATTGTGAACACTCCAGACACTGGTACAGCACCTCGATAGCTCTCTCGTCCAGATTGCGAGTGCCATTCATTTCCTGATACACAAGCAGTGAGCGGCTATGAGGAGTAGGAGAATCAGACCGCCACGCCAGAAAGGTAGGACACATGTGACGACACATCTTGGGGCAGGCAGCACAAAGGCGGAGCTGCTCAGCAGTCTTTGCCTGATCCATTAGCTTCGTCCTCCCATCCCAAGCTTGCCCGGGTTCATTATGCCATTCGGATCGAGCACCTCTTTGATTTGCCTAAGAACCTGAAAGCCCGATCCCCATTCTGCTTCTGTGTAGGTGCTCCTTGTAGTTCCAACACCATGCTGGTGACTCATTGTGCCGCCCATTCTGAGGCAGGCTGCCACACCATCATCCCAGATCCCCTTGTAGGCGGACCATGCACTACTCGCATCTTCCTTGGAAACGAAGAAGATCATGTAGATGCTGCCTCCATTTGGATACATGTGAGAGAAGTGTGACATGACGACGGCGTCATGCGCCTCCATGGCTTTCTTCATCTCATGGTAGACATTCTCAAGCTTGTCGTAGGTCGCAACGATGTCGATGGTGTCGCCTACAGAATACCCCGAAGTGGCAAACTTCGTCGGGTAGTACATGTCGTATCTGTGTTCCCACCAGTACCTTGACGGACCCTCACCATAGTCTTTGGCCCCATTCTTCAGGCAGATTTCTGCTGCAATACTCTCCTCAACCGCAACTTTTTCAGCTCGACCGTCGAACGCGAGCATGAGCATGCAGCTTCCCTCCTCCACGTCGAAGTGCGAACTAACGTGCAAGGCGGTGTCTTCAGGGTCATACAGCCGCACTACTGACGGAAGTACGCCTTCGCGAAAGATGAGTCTGATGGCCTCGAGGCCGCTGTGGACGTCAGGAAAGGACATGCTTCTGAAGCGTCTCTCCTTTGGCAACGGAAAAAGGCGCAAGGTGGCCTCAGTGATCACGCACAGTGTTCCCTCAGAACCTATGAACAGCTGCTTCAGGTCTGGGCCAACCGAGTGTCGAGGTACAGCCTTGCACCGTATGACAGATCCATCTGCCAAGACGACCTCTAGCCCCAAGGTAAGGTCTTCGATCTTGCCATAGAGAGATGACATGGAGCCCCCAGATCGCGTTGCAATAAAGCCACCCACATTCGACGCTCTTAGCGACGTCGGCGTATGCCCGGTCGTGTACCCCTGTCTGTTCACTTCCTCCTCGAGGTCTATTCCCACGACTCCCGCCTGCACTTGTACGAGCATGGACTGATTGTCAATCAGGATGACCTTGTCCATCCGTTTGAGGTCGAGCTGGATACCACCATAGACGGGAAGAGTGCCCCCACAGGTCCCTGCACCGCCTCCGACTGGGACAACAGGCACCCTGAGCTCATTGGCTAGCTTGAGAACTTTAGAAACCTCTTCCGTGGACGCAGGAAACACAATCAGGTCAGCCAGCGGCAGAGACTCTCCGGCCCTGATCTTTGCTTCGCTCAGTGGGTTTGCATCATGAGCGTTCAGGATGGCATCTGTTTCATTCACGGTAACATGGTCAGAACCAACAACAGTCCTGATACGCTCTAGAAGAACACTCTTCGTCTTTGAGTCTAACATGCATGGGTTCACCTCTCTTGTGGAAGCCTTTGAGCAATGAACACGGCCAGGTCATCCACCTGAATGTCGCTACCAGTGTTGAACAGATTGCGCTCAATTTGCGCCGTACAGAGAGGACAAGGGGCCACGAGCCGGTTTGCCTTGGTCGCTGATATCGGACCGAGGTTGTATGCGACAACCGCATCTGCTACATCTCTTGAGTGGTATCCGACCATTCCTCCACCTCCGCAACATGAATCTGCCACTCCAGAGGGGACAACAGTCACATTCGGAATCAGGTTCAGGACTGCGATGACATGGTCCGAGATCTGGCGCGAAGTATGGCGTATCAAATGGCACGGATCGTGAATCGTTGTCAAGACTTCACCAGCCCGACTACCCTCAGTGAACGCTTCAGAGAGCCGTTCAAGCCCAATCTCCTCGGCCAGGAACTCAATCAAATGATACACTGGTACTCCCCAGTTGTCTCGGACGCTCATGTCAGACAGGTTCGAGGTGCATCCAGCACAGGTCGTGACAATCTTCTTGACACCGAGCAGATTCACCTTCTCTCTCAGGCGCGCGGCAAGCGACCTTGAGGTTTCGTCATCACCTATAAGTCTGGAAGGAAGACCGCAGCAGCTCATCTCTTCGAGCAGAGTGAAGTCAACTCCAAAGTAGTTCAGAATGAACTTGGCAGCCTCCTTGACTTCTTGAGCACGCTCTTCCGCTTGGCAGCCGGGGTAGAACAGGACCTCAGCTCCTTTTACAGTACGATCTTTGATGAAGGGTAAGCCCGCTGCCTGAAGCCTTGCGTCGCGGCTCTCAGTCTTCTCATTCGGGTCTTCCCATGGTTCGAACGCAAGAGAGTACTTGGCAATGGTTTCACGAACAGCCCGAAGTCCTCTTGGCACAAGATCTGGCCTCTGCTTGAAAATCCGCGCGCGAACCATATTGACAATGTCAGGCATATTCACATTGAAGGGGCACACCTCGCGGCAAGTGCCGCAACTAGTACAGAGATAGACCTTATCTGCCGTGGACCAAAAGTCAGGCGGAGAACGGCTTAGCTCGACTGCAATGCTACGTGGACCACTGAACCTGTCAACGCCCACTGCCCTGACCACAGGACAGTGATTGAGGCACAAGCCACAGTTCACACATTTCTCCGCCGAACGTACGACCTCAAGCTCATCAGTCTTGAATGGGATAATCCGCTCCTGCTCAAGAGTCGCACTCACTGTTCTGTATGCTTCTTCTTCGCTCATCATTGCACCCCCTTTACGTAGGCGGCGGCGTTCGCTCCAGCCGCGAAGCCTGTGGCAAGTGCCACTCCTAGTCCACTCTTCTCGACTGCGTAGTTGTAGCCCGCCAGAACAGACCCGGCAGCAAACAGATTCTGGGCAATCGGGCTGCCGTCGGCAGCCACGGGGTGAAAACTGGAGTCAAATGCAAGGCCAACCCCAAAAAGCGGATGGCCTTCTGGACTCAGTGGTATCACACCCGTAAGACGCTGCGGCCTGGAATCACCTGTTGGAATCAAATCACTGTCCACAATGGGCAGACCCATGAGCGACTCGCGAACACCCCTCTCATCACCAACCAGTCCTCCTGCAAGAAACTTCCCAGATGCGAGGACCACTGCAGTTGACCTTATCTCTATCGTCCGTCTGGGCGCTCTTGCGGCGATAACCTGAACCAAGTCGCCGGCCTGACGAACTTCTGTGGCTTCATGGCCTGCTAGCAATCTGCCATCAGCCTTTCTGAAAACGGCTTCAAGGCTGGTCTGCAGCCTCAACCCCGGTACGGAAGGTGGAAATGCCGTTAGCTCAAAAACGGTGGCACCGGTCATCTCCTCAAGCTGTCTACGATTCTCTCTTGCACGCTCCACCCCCAAGATGGGTGGTACTGCGACATAGTCTGCCCCTGTCTTGAGGACTTGACCCCCAATGGAATTTGCTAGTGCCGACAAGCCAGCATCATGGTCAACAAACTGTGCTATCTCAATCTGGGATAGGTTGAACGGTTTGCCAGACGAGGAAACATCGAGAATGCAGCTGACTGCCTTCCTCGGTCCCTCTTCTCCGTAAGGTCTGTTGGCCATGAATGCTTTGACTGCCGATGAAGGATTGAAGTCTGGCAGCCCCCGAAGACCTGCGAAGAGGATGACACTATCATGACTCGGCGGGGTGTCGTTCCACATGGTTTCCTGGATGAGACACGTAGGCTTGGACGTCCCAAGGAGGCTGACTGCCTGGATGTTCTCCTCAAGATCACCCTTCAGGGCTCCACACGAACCACTCGACTTGTCTTTGAGCCATTGTACAGAGCTGTGCACACGGGACACAACCCGGCCGGGGTCGGAAGGAACACCTTCCTGCGAACGACCAAGAGCGGAATACGGATGGAATGGACACATTGCACTGAGAGCATGTAGACCCTCGACAGGGTTCATGAGATACGCGGTGGCCCCGGGCACATACCCGATGATGTCAATCGCACCTGATGATTGCGCCGTAGCTCCATGACCCTTTCTCAGCAAGACAACATCTAAACCAGCCTCGGCAGCGACCGAACCTGCAACAAGACCTGCCATACCACCTCCGATGACAACCAAGTCAGTTTCGATGTCCATCTATGCCGCCTCCTCCCACGGCTTCAGTTCATAGGGTAGGTCAGTATGGTCTAGATTGGCCACACAAGCATAGAGCCCTTGTGTCAATTCCTCTTGGCCAAGCTGTCCTCCTCTCATGGGTGGGCGCTTGCCCTTCCAACGCTCTGCCAAGAAGTCAATCATCTCAAGCTGATATTGCTCACCGCTTAAGTCAAGTTCCTCAGCCAATACGGCAGCAGCCTTGAAGGTGCAGAATGTTCCTTGGCACGGACCTGTGCCAAGCCTTACCCGGCGTCTAAGGTCGCCGATGGTCTGCGGAAACTCATTCCGGATAGCATATCTCAATTCGGCTTCAATGACCGGTTCGCACGTGCAGATAGTGGACTTCCATTCGGGATGTTCCTTCGTGAGAGCCAAGACCGCAGAAGTTTCGGTGCCTCTCCTAGCTCTGAGCCTCTCGACAGCGTGCTGCGACAAGCCGTATTCAGCTGCAAGCGCCAGTACATCGACATCAGCCCCATTTCCGGGCAATGAATCAAGATGCGTTCTACAGACGGTTTCCCTTCCAAGCTTCTTCGACACAAGATTGGTTACTGCCTCCGCCATGTGCCTGCACATCACGAGCTTGCCCCCTGTGAAGCTGATCAGACCATCTACTCCGTCCTTCTCATGGTCTATGATTCGGTATCCCCTAGTCACCTTGTCTTCAGACCTCTTCCATTCTGGAACGAGAGGTCTTACACCTTCCATTGTCCGGATTATCCTCGCCTGCCGGATAGAAGGCACGACCCATTCCATGCTCTTCAGTAGATACTCAATTTCGTCATGACTCGCGACAATCACATCTGGGTCTTCCCAAGTGTCGAGAGCGGTTGTACCCAAGAGTGTCGTGTTCTCATGTGGATAGAGGTAGATCCAACGACCGTCAGCTGCTTTTGATGAAATCCCAACGTTAACGATTCTTCGGTCCAGGATGACATGGGCGCCCTTGTTCAAACGGAGATCCAGTGGAGCTCCAGCCATTGCAGCAACCTTTCCGGCCCACGGACCGCCAGCATTCACAATCAGTTTCCCGTCGGCGCACTCAACCTGTCTGGTGGCTCTGTTATAGAAAGTCACACGCTTGGCAGGTTTGGTAGCTTCTATGCCTGTTACTTCGCAGTAGGTCTTGATTGTGGCGCCATGTTGCTTGGCGTCAATGGCCTGAAGCAAGCAGAGACGGAAGGGGTCGATGAAGTACTCCTCGTAGTACAAGCAGGCTGCCATGTCAGGATTCAGTGATGGTTCGATACTGAGTGACTGCTCCGGAGAGAGAAACATGACCGGAGGAACACCTCGCTCTTTCGCACGCTTCGCGTATTCATCTGTGAAACTGCTGGCTTCTCCTCCACGAGTCAACTCCTCTAGCTCAGAGAACGGCATCAGAATCGGATCCTTCATGATTATGTGGCGGGCAATCCTGCGGAAGTAGACGACCTCCTGTGAACACATGTCCATTATGTCGGGCTCATCGTAGTACTTGAAGCCCGAAGAGATCATACCTGCGCAAGTGCCCACCGTGGCTGACGCAATGTCATCTCTCTCCAGAAGGAGCGTCTTCAGCCCACGTAGGGCACAGTCCCGAGCCACGGCAGTACCGGTGCTGCCGCCACCAATCACAATGACATCATAGTCGGTCATCGAATGTCCAGCTTGCCGATGCGTGGAGCGCTCGGAGATCCGCGGGCGCCCCTCTCGCAGTGCGGCGTATGTAGTGGATATCAAGTCGTCAATACAAGGGTTTCGGAACGGAGTAGGCTGTTGCCATGAGAGTTGAGAGTCTGGCATCTAGAGTATGGAACGACAACGAAGTTGGCCGCATGCGCTAGATAGGTTAAAAGGTTCCTAACCACGAGATGAACTATCAAGCATGAATGACGCCGGCGCCGCCGGAGTGATTGTGATGCCGACATACAATCTTGGTACTCTGGTCATCGGAAAGCACGATGTCCAGAAGCTGACCGACGCTCTCGAAATCCCCGAACATCGGTTTGAGGACCTTATCGATCTATCACGCAAGGCGTATGAGTTTGGCGACACGATTAGCCAGTCAATAGAGTACGTGGCTCAGCGAGTCACAGGTTCGGAACTAGTCCTCACGCTTGTGTTCTTCGGTCGCCTGTGGGAAGAGAGAAAGAAACAGGAAGAAGAGAAGAAGACGACCAAGGAGCATGGAATTCGGCCCTGGACCAAGGACTGATTAGGTTTTGTCATTCACAGAAACGTGAGCAGAGGGCGGTGTAGCCTCCACTTGTAGGATAGGCCACGCATGCTGAAGCCCAGAATCCCGCCTATGTTAGCTCGTGAGTTCAAGCAGTGTCGGCATCTCTGCCATCAGCAGCTTGTTGAATGTCGCGAACTGCTTTTCGTAGATTGCCACGTGTTCTGGTATCGGCTGCCTCCGCTCTTCAACCTGAAACATGTTGTCCACGGCCTCACTGTACGTGCTGTACACTCCCGTGCCAACGGCTGCGAGTACGGCCGCTCCTATTGCCGTCGAGTCACGAGACCTAGGCAGCGCAACTGTCTTGTTTACGCAGTCTGCTTGAATCTGCCTCCATAGTGGGGAGTTCGCACCACCTCCGTCTATCCGAAGCTCACTGAACTTGAGATCGAGCATGCTTTCCATCATGTCCACGTACAGTTTGATGCCGTATCCGTTGGCCTCCATTATCGCCCTAGCCACATGAGCCTTGGTATGACTGAAGCTCAAATCATAGAATATGCCCTTCCCGTACGCCATAAAAGGAAAGATGACTAGGCCATCGCTCCCGGCAGGGACAGAGCTCGCGGATGCCTCAATTACCTCATAGACACTCTTGTTTGTTTCAGCAGCAATGACAGCTTCGCGCTCACAGTACTGGTCGCGATACCACTTGTAAGCCAGACCTGTTCCAGGTATGACGCCCTCCAGAATCCATTTGCCGGGGATAGCAGACGGGTTGCTGAACATGACGTACGGATCATCAATGTGCTCGTCTGTGTGTGTGATGACGAATGTGCCGGTTCCCGTAGTGGCCTTCACTATGCCAGTCTGAATGGTGCCGGTACCAAGCGCCGAACACTGCTGGTCGCCACTGCCCATAATCACAATCGTGCCCTTTCTCAGCCCTGTGGCCTTAGCAGCCTCGGGCGAGACTTCACCGATCACGGTCCCCGGGTCTACTATGTCCGCAAGCTTGTCGACAGGAATTCCTGTGGCTTGGCACATCTCATCAGACCACTTCAGAGTTGCATGATCGATGGGCCCATACCTGGCATTGGCGGGCTCTGTGAACATCTTGCCACAGAGCCGATTGTTGATCAAAGCATCCAAGGTGATGAACTTGTAAGCCTTCTGGAATAGGTCCGGTTTGTTCTCAATGAACCACATCAGCTTGTTGACTGATTTCCTGGGCCCGATCTGAGAGGCCATTTCCTTGCTCTTTGTTCCAGATCGATTGTCAACCCACGTCACAGTGGGGGCGAGAGGAAGTCCCTTCCTGTCAACAGGTGTGATACAATCCCGCGTGGTTGCCAGAACACAGGCTACCACCGAATTCGCACCCTTAGGGTAGCTGGACAGAGCTCTCTGCATAGTGTTCACCGCAGTCCTCCAGAATGTTTCCGCTAATTGCTCGTGTGTCTTTAGCTCACGCGGCACTGGAGGATACTCTTCGTATGCCTTACTCACCTCACGACCTTCCTCATCGACAAGGCAAGAACGCGCTCCCGTGGTACCGACATCGAAGACTGCAAAGATACGCTGGCTCATGATACTCACCTATCGAACAGAGGGGAAGTATGATAGCAAGCCGGAATATGAATCATCCGACGGAGAGAGTTATGAGATGGACTGAACATGCATGGGACTGGCCCAAATGCCAGAATACCCAATCCACGCAGAAATCATGCCTCATGTTCACATGATACGAGGAGCAAACAAGTCAAGGTTCCCGGAGGCGAACGCGCTTCTGATTGACGACGAAGTGATGACCCTCGTCGACGCCGGGCCAAACATGAACCATATTCTGAAGACTCTCTCCGACCTCGGGCATTCCGTAAGAGACCTTGACCGAATAATACTCACGCACTTCCACATAGATCACAAGGGGCATGCCGCACAGCTTCAGAAGGCCTCAGGATGTGAAATAATATGTCATCCCCTTGCAGAGAAAGGCATCAGCACATTCCAAGGGATGGTCGAGTGCTATGGAATAGAGGGCAACCGACGCTTCTCAGGCTGGATGTCCACTATCACAACTTGGGTACCTCATATTACCTCAGACTGCCCGGTTTCCAGCCACTTCATAGATGGCAAGCCGATAGACTGCGGAGAAACACGGCTCCTTCCTCTTCATACCCCGGGACATACATCTGATCACACTTGTTTCGGCATAAATGACTACAACACCATACTGCTGGTGGACATTGATCTCACGTCGTTTGGACCCTGGTATGGAAATGTGGTCAGCGATCTAGACCAGTTCGAATCATCCATCAAGAAGGTCATGAACCTATCGCCGAAGATGGGCATAAGCGGCCACTTGCTGGAGCCTGTTACAGAGGAGCTACAAGGACGGCTTGCTGAGTTTCTAGCCGTCTTTGACGAGCGTGACAGACGCATACTCGAACTTGTGGACCGAGGCCATGATACGCTTGAGAAGCTCACGAGCCTGCCAACGATTTACCCTCGCATACCGAACGATCTCTTCTACATCTTCGAGGAATTCATGCTAAAGAAGCACATCGACAGACTTACTGAACGCGGATTGCTCACTGAAACAGATGGCTACTTGAAGGTGAAAAGATAGCGGCGAGGTATAGCCTCGCCGGTCATTGTTCTACTTGTGAGAAAAGCTCGGCGTTCTCTTAGAGAGAAAGGCATCAACACCTTCTTCCTTGTCTTTCGTGTCGAAAGTCTGGCAGAACGCATCAACTTCGAACTTGAGACTCTTTTCCAGCGGCAGCTCCCAGGATTTGTTCAATGACTGCTTGGCCAGCTTTATTGCAACACCAGGTTTAGTCGCTAGTGTCTTTGCCAGCTTCATCGTTCCCTCGCGGAGAGCCAAGACGCTCTCAAACACCTTGTTGACAAGACCTAGTCTGAACGCTTCGTCCGCCGCGATCTGTTCGCCTGTGTACACAAGCTCCTTGGCAATCCCAAGGCCTACGAGCCGCGGAAGGCGCGCAGTCCCACCAAAGCCGGGCATGATCCCCAAGTTAATCTCGGGCTGACCGAACCTGGCGTTGGACGAGGCATACCGGATGTCACAAGCCATAGCAATTTCGCAACCGCCGCCCAAGGCAAACCCATTGATGGCAGCGATGACAGGCTTGCTCATTGACTCTATGTACCTACAAAGCTCTTGACCATTCTCCGTCAGCGGTCTCACCGCTGAAGAGTTCTTGTTCGTGAACTCACTTATGTCAGCCCCGGCGGCAAATGCCTTTTCCTCAGCGCCCGTCAGGACGACGACTCTGACAGAACGGTCTTCTTCTGCTCGTCTGAACAGCTCTCTGAGCGTCTTCACGACAGTGGAGTTCAGAGCGTTGTATTTCTTGGGACGGTTTAGCGTTATTGTCGCGACCCCTTCAGCGGCTTGATAGAGCACATCTTGTTCGGACATCTTTAGTCTCCTCGCTAGGATGAGGAAACCTCTGGTGGTGAATAATAAGCATTCGCTCATCGTGGCGTGTGATTAGGGTAGGCAGTTTTCGAAGAAGTGACAAGGAGCGCGTAGTCTTGTTAGAGCATCACGCCGATGCAGTAGAGCATATTCGGACTGGCTCTAGATTTATCTGCATGTCGTGCCTCATGTCGAGTGTCCGCACAAGCGCCTAGTGAAAGGACTTGGAGGCATCTCCGACGGTTCAAGTCTGGAAGGAATCGCTTCTGGCCATGAGGAACTCCCTACAGAGCAGTTATGAGATGGAGAGATCTGTTGAAGAACGGATTCGGCATTCCAGACCAGCTGTCCTCTACGATGCTCGGCAAGTCCCGTGTATTGACTGCCAGCACAATGAAGGACTCAAGCGCATCAAGCAGATTATCGACCTCATTGACAGCGCTGTGAAGCAGTTGGACCAATGCGACTCCGCAGGTGCATCGAACATATACCTCCGAACCCTCGAGGCAGTAGCCCTCATCTCAAGACATGCCAAGGTTGCTGAGAAGTCGTTTCCAGAGCTGAAGCCCTAGATGGGGCAAAAGGGCTGGTCGCAGGGGTCTATGAACTACTGACAACGGACGGTAAAACGCTGAAAAAGTAGGAGACAGGGTCACCGCCAACGGGGACCCTGACCTCAGCTAGACTCTGTATCTATACTTGCCACTTGTAGGTGACTTGTTTGTCCGATACACGCTCGAAGCTAAGCTTGAGCTTCATGCCGACTTTGGGCATGTCCATCAGATTGGTGATGTGCGCTGTGAGTCTGCGGCCCGATGGAAACTCTCCAATCGCGACTACGTAGGGTTGCCGAGAAGCGAGGCTCTCTGGCGCGAACTCCACAACGGTGAACGAAACCAGCTTTGCATCGCGCTCGGTGAACTCCGTTAGCTCACATTCCGTCAGGCACTTCTGACAGTACTGTCGGGGTGGAAGGTACTCGCTCTTGCACTTCTTGCAGGTGCTCTTCATGAGCTGCTGCTTCTCAAGTGCCTCAAGGAACTGCTTGAAGAATGGAGTGACAGCCTTGTCTGTTGTGTAGCCTAGGTAGATCTCTTTCTCGCCTGACATGATTACCAACCCCTCTCGTAGATGATAACATTGACGAACTGCCCGCTCTGCCCCACGTTGTGAACAAGGCCATACTTGACGTCCTTGATCTGTCGTGTGGGCTTCTCGGCCTTCTTCCTCATCTGACTGAGGACTTCATAGGTCATCGAAACACCAGTGGCACCCAGCGGATGGCCTTTGCTCTTGAGACCACCATCACAGTTGACAGGTATCCTTCCTGTGTGATAGACCTCTTTGTTCTCGATTAGTTGTCTGCCTTTGCCCGGCTCTGCAAAACCGAGGTCTTCATACGCAATCAGTTCAGCAATCGAGAAACAATCGTGCACCTCGGCCATGTTTATGTCCTTGGGTTGAAGGCCAGCCATCTTGTAGGCAGCCTTTGCAGCCCGCTTGGCACCGGGTATGGACGTCAGCGACGGACGGTCCTGAATCATCATCTCCGAGGCTCCTGCTCCCATGCCCTTGATCCACATCGGCTGGTCAGTGAACTCTTTAACGCGAGGTTCGGCGACAAGCACTACAGCTGCCGCACCATCGGTGATGAGACTGCAATCGTACAGGTTCAAAGGCCTGCAGATTGGGACTGCGTTGTTGGCCTCCTCAAATGACACCTCTTTTGGCAGATGCGCCTTTGGGTTCTGTGCACCGTAGTGATGGGACTTTACGGAAATCATCGAAAGCACGTCGTGTGGCAGATTGTATTCAGCCATATACCGCGAAGCCATCAAGGCGTAGAACGCAGGGAAGGATATTCCATATGGATACTCCCAACGCATGTCGCCTGCGCGTGACATGTACTCAGTCGCCGTTGCAGAAGACACCCTGTTCATCTGCTCGACACCAAGTACAAGCATCACGTCATAGAGCCCTGATGCTACCATCCCATAGGCGGCTCTAATGGAAGCTGTGCCTGTTGCACATGCGGACTCTACTCTCAAGTGCGGCTTCTCCTGAAGGCCTATGGAATCTGCCATGAGAGCAGAGCCAGCACCCTGGCCCGTGAACTGCGATGCAGCGTAGGAGAGAACTGTCGCGTCGATGCGATCCTGAGTGATACCCGCATCATAGACAGGCTTGTATGCCTCCGCGCAGAGCTCTCTCATTGTTGCATCGTAGCGCTTTCCGAATTTGCTGTGGCCACCGGCCACTACTGCAACTCTTCTAGTCATTTCTTGTCCTCCGTAGGAACAACCTACATAGTAACAGTGTGTGTAATCTGAGACGCTCAGCCTGAGTCTGGGAAGACTTTGCACCTAATCTTAAGGTTGACGATTCGTCGTTTATGATGAGTCTGCGGCCGTCGGCGGCACAACTTCAACTAGCCAACGCACGGGGAATGACCGTAACAGGGAGTCGAGAGCAGTCAGCTGCATTGGTGAGCAGAGAAGGGAGGACTCATTCAGTTTCTTTCTCAACAGTGAGGACTAAAGAAAAGAAAGTGCGACCCCGTTCAATTTGCCGGGGTCGTAATCATGTTGAGTCTAGGCACCTGTGAACTTGCCACGACGCTTCTCGAAGAGAGCGGCGATTCCTTCACCAAGGTCCTTGGTCTTGAAGCATTCAACACACGAATCGACCTCATACTTGAGGTTCGCTGCGTATGGTGCCTCGAAAGCCATATGCACAGCTCTCTTGCCAAACTTCATTGCTATCGGGGCGTTTCCTGCGAGCTTTGCTCCGTACCACATCGCTTGACTCATCAGTTCATCGATCTTGGTGACCTTGCTGACCAGTCCTGCTGTGAGAGCTTCCTGTGCGGTCAGTTGACCTCCGGTCAGCACCATCTCCATTGCCCTTCCCATGCCAATAGCTCGGGGCAACCTCACACAACCACCCCAAGCTGGGAAGAGCCCAAGGCCTACCTCCGGTGTGCCAATTTTGGCTTCCTCATCCGCAATCCGGATGTCACAGGCGAGTGCTATCTCAGTTCCACCACCAAGGCAGAGACCGTGAATTGCAGCGATGACGGGCTTAGTGAGTGTCGCGATCTTGTCGATAGCTTTCTGTCCCTGTTCCACAAGAATCTTCACCTTGTCGGGTGTGGCAAGCAGGGCCTGAGCCACCTTAAGATCCGCACCAGTGCAAAAGACCTTGTCGTGAGCAGTACCTATGACCACCGATCTCACGTCCTTGTCCTTCTCAGCCTCGTCAAGAGCCGCCACTAGATCTGCAATGAATTGATCATTGATGGCGTTCATCGCATCAAGCCTGTTGAACTTGATGACGGCCACGTTCTTCACGGGGGAGAGAAACGAACCCTCTTTGCTGTACAGCATTGTCTTGAATTCGGGCATCTTAACACCTCTGGTGACAGTGGGCTGACGGGAGAATGCCCACCTTATAAACACAATTCATTGTGGACCCGAATGACGAAGCTGTTGCCTGCCTTTGACACTGATATGCAGAGAAAAAGAGGATGATGGCAGGGGGTTAGTTCCCTGCCATTCTATCACTTACCAGTCTGCAGCATTTTGGGCACACTGTAGCAAGCGCCGAGCTCTTTGTTGAGCTTCTCGATCTCCGCCTTGACTTTGTCCATGCCAATCTTCTCAGCCATCTCAAATGGACCAACTGGGAAGCTGGCACCTAGCTTCATGGCCTGATCAATATCGGCCTTTGTCGCAATGCCTTGGTCGACGAGAATCATGGCCTCCCGGATGACGGGTATCGTGATTCGGTTCACGATCATCTGAAGGTTGGCACCCTTGGGCTTGTCAGGCTCGGACTTTGCGCCACCGTATGCATAGAAGCCCTTCTTCGCCTTCATGCCCAACGCACCAGATTCGACGAGCTTCTTCAGGGTTTCAGGAGGCTTGAAACAGTCGCCCAACTCTCTGTAGAGAGTGCTCATTGCGTTGTAGGTAACATCGAGACCCACGAAGTCTCCTAGAGTGAACGGTCCTGCTTGGAACTTCCCGATTGTCGTCAGAGCAGTATCGATCTCTTCCTTGGTCGCAACTCCTTTCTCATAGAGGAAGATTGCCTCTCTCATAACTGGCATCAGGATGCGGTTGACGATGAAACCAGGGCTGTTCTTCGCCCTCACAGGAGTCTTTCCCTGCTTCTTACCGACAGCGAATGCAACTTGGACAGTGTCTTCAGTGGTCTTCTTGCCTATGACCACCTCAAGGAGCTTCATCGACGCGACTGGTGAGAAGTAGTGCATACCGATGAACTTGTCAGGTCTCTTCGTTGCCGTTGCAAGCTCATCAATGCTCAGGGAAGATGTGTTGGTCGCAAAGATTGCGTGCGGCGGTGCAACCTTGTCTACTTGGGTGAATGTCTTCTTCTTGACTTCCATGTTCTCGAAGATGGCTTCGACCACAAGGTCTGCGTCCTTTACCGCATCCTCCAGCTTGACAGTGCTCTTGATGCGACCCATCATTCCCTCGGCCTCCGACATCGACATCTTGCCTTTCTCGATGCCTGTCATGACGTCGGATCGTAGTCGTTCCATTCCCCGCTCAAGTGCGGCCTGATCGACATCCACGAGGTACACGTTGTAGCCGTTTCTTGCCGATACATACGCAATCCCCGAGCCCATGAAACCTGAGCCAATGATGGCAATGTTCTTGATTTCCACTGCGGAAGCCTCCTACATACCCATCATTGCAGCCAGTATCAGGTTTGCTAAGGGATCAGCCTCGTTCGCATTGCCGATGACCTCAAGACGACCGTCCTTCATCGTGTCCTTGAATGGGGTTTCTCCCGTGAATATTCCCAGCAAGGTCGCCGCCTTGGCCTTGAATATCACGTCAGGACTCGGATAGACGCCAGTGTGCAGTGTCATGTTATCCTTCGTGACGACCATGTACTGTGCGCCCTCTTCGGTGAAGACTTGGAGGATTTTCCCATCGTAGGGTCCTACCCAGTCGATGAGGTTCTTCTTGAGATCGGGCTTCTCCTTGACCTTGGAAGCGAGGAACTGAAAGAACTCTTGTAGCTGTGACATGTTCTAGTCCCCCTTAGCGACCCAGCCATCGATTGCCTCATGGACGGCTGCGTCCACCGAACTTGCCCAGATGTTGCCTTTCTTCTTCCGGACCTTGTCCAAGAACCTGTCATAGTCAGGTCCATCCATGAGCAGGACAATCCTGCCCTTCCGGTCGTTCATGAAAGACTGGTAGACCATCTTCTTGCTTGTCCAGTACTCATGTTGGATGTCGCCCTCTTTCAGGCGAGGGTAAAACGGCCATTGGCCACTTGGATGCTTTCTGAACTTCGCCATTACTTCAGCCTCCACTTCTTGACCAAGTCGCCCGTGGCTTCAAGGAACCCAGGTCGGAATGGCCATTGTACGACGTAGCGCATTCCTTTCTCTCCATCCTTCTCACCACCAGACCAGCGTCCGGTGTAGACTCGAGCACCCTTATTGCCGGCGAACTGGCCAATGACTACCTCGATGAGGCCCTCAAGGGATAGATCGGCCTCCTCTGCCAGTTCCTTCATGTGCTTCAGCACATTCGGATCGAAGTCGACGTTCATTCAAACTCACTTCTCCTTCCTGAAAGCCAGGCGCTTGTATGGCAAGCCCCAACGCTCCTGATACATCAGCCCCTCAAGCGGAGGCCTGCTTGGACCAAGAGCACGAGGCGAAACCCTCTTCCCGATGCAGAATGCTGTGATCGGTACCCAGATTGGGGGTATTCCCAACCTGTCCCTTATGAGCTCGGCATGACGTGGGTCAGAACAGACCAGAGCTTCGTAGCCACAGCCATATCCAAGCTCAGAGGCTACCAGCCACATGTTCATTATCGCCATTCCTGAAACCACCGAGCCGAAGAGTTCATTCGGATACTGATACGCCGCATCATGCCACATCTCGCTGGCACAGACAATGATCACAGTGTCACTCTTCTCCGGGTATCTGAAGAGATCACCATCCCTCAGCTTGGCATACTGACTAGCCCTATATGGATCGGCAATATACCAGAGCCGACCGCTCGTTAACTCGAACGGGGCTCCGCCGAAAGCACTCATAGCCATTTCTTGCGCGATGTCCGCAAGGAACACTTTCGTTTCCTGGTCATCCCGGATTACAACGAACCTGACCATGAGCATATTCTCTGGGCTCGGCGCATGCCGCGCCGCTTCGAGAATCATCTCGATGTGTTCGTCTGGAATCTTTTCGCCAGTGAACTCTCTGATTGAGCGTCGATCCCGAATCAGTTTCAGGGAGTGCAGCTCTTCAGCAACCTTGGCCTTAGGTTCTTCTACAACCTTTGCCTTCGGTTCCTCTGCAACCCTTGCTTCTGGTCCAGGTCCGCCCGCAGGAGCCGGCCTTACCTTAGCAGCTTTTGCAGCCATTGACATACCTCAACAACACTGTTGACTGGCAAGTCCCACGTAAAGGCTCGATAAATGTGTTACGAGAGGCGTTGGGAAGGGGTAGTAACTCGCCGGGTATGGCAATCATGACTGCTCAAAGAGGTCCAATCTGTGAGTAATACTACAATGCGACTGGAGTACTAGCTG
>PRDI01000077.1 GCA_003345595.1 Candidatus Thorarchaeota archaeon
TCTTCCTGATTCTGCGCAGCAGTTCTACAAATCCTGGATCGGCTTTCTCTTGGACCTTCTTCGCGGCCCATACAGGTGTCTTGTACGGAATTGCTTTCAAGCCCAGAGCAATATCGAGCAGCTCTTCATTGCAGCGTCGTATCTGCTCCACGGTTGCCTTGTCCTTCGGGAATCGAATGATGAACTTGAACTCACCAAAGTGCATACTGTTCATTGGCTTGAGGTAGGCCATCAGTTCGAACCCATACTTCTCAACAACGCGCCTTCCCTGGGACAGCGCCTCTGCCCAACGCTTAGGATGAATGTACGTGCCGACCCATGTCAATCCATCATACTCCGTCAGAACCTTGTAGGCATCAGACGGAAAGTCCACCCATGATTCTGCCTGATCCCCCATCATCTTGGATACCGCGTCCCAGTCAACCAAGATCTGACGCTTGTCAGCTTTTCTTGAGTCCTCCACATACTTCTCGACCAGCTCGTACTTGGAATCAACTTCTTTCTCGGTGTTGCCGGAAAGGGTGAGCAGGGTCCCATAGTCTGGTTCTCCCTCGAACACTTCCACTGGGGCAGACACACCCAGAAGCATCTTGACAATGGACAAAGACATGCAGTCTGCATCGTCGACAACTTGCGCTCTTGCTATCCGCTTGAGCAAGTCGGTTGTGGCCACCTCTCCAAAAGTGAAGAGCGCTGCATGTTTTGTGAATTGTTTCTTGGGCCAGAGCTGAAGCGCAATCTTCGTTACAATACCGGTCATCCCCTGCCAGCCGCTGAAGAGGCCTACAAGGTCTGGAAGCGGATACCTGCCAAACCAGTTGCCATCGCCCATGATTCCTGAGCCGGCTCGCACGATTTCTCCGGTGGGAAGGACTACCTCAAGCCCATTGATGAAATCCCCCATGGCACCTCTGACCGTTGACAAATCACACAGTCCCTGCAAAAGAGCGTTTGCCATCACTGAAGTGAAAGGTGGAGCCAAGGGGTATGTGTACCTCAGCGATGGGTTGTGCTCGTCGAGATACTTTCGAAGATGGCCGAAGGTGACGCCTGGTTCGAGGACAGCGTACATGGCCTCGTCGTCGACCTCGATAATCCTGTTCATGCGCTTGAGGTCTACAGTGACAGCGCCATCAACCTGCGGTATCGTCAGGCCACCTACGTTCTGTCCAGTAACGAATGGAACAAGTGGGACTCGCTCCTTGTTCGCAGTCCGGACGATTTGCTGGACCTGTTCAACCGATTCAGGCATCACAACTAGCGCAGGCCGCCGCGGCGGGTTCTCAGTCATGTCGAACGAATAGACATACTGTTCAGCAAGCCCGTCAGACACATATGGCTCACCAACAATCGAAGCGAGTTTCTGCTTGAGGGTCATTCGTGTCACCCTCCTATCGAAGAGGAGATCAGTCTGTAGAACTGCAGAGTGGCCCGAGGGTGTCTTAGAAGGCCCTTGACCTTGAGACCGCCGGTCAACAGTGCTCGAATCGGTGAGGTAGCTCCCTTCACCAGTCTGATGATCGTATCGAGGCTAGCTCTTACCCGAATCGTTGGTTGAGGGTTGTCACCGTGTTCCACTTTGACTCCTTTGTCAAACGTGATGGTCACAGGATAGTAGTCGGTTTCAAGCACGACCACCATTCTCCATCTCATGACTTGCACTCTGAAATCGGGTTTCCTTAGTGGTTTGGATATCAGAACTGCCAGTATGTTGCCGATGAAATCCCTCGGTTGCTCAAGCATGTGTTCACCCTCGAATACTTGTCTGGTTCTTTCTGATTTCGAGCCTGTCGTACTTCCATCTATTGAAGCCGTTGTACGTACGCGCCAACTTCTAAGTGCGCGTTTGACTTGGAAATCAGATCGAAATTCCCTCTGTTCGCTCCCTCTTATCACCTCCGTCTTCACCAGGATCCTCAGCTCGTTGGATTGAATCCTATCATTGCCTGGAAACTTGGTGGGAGCACGGTCGTTGAAGTAATTCCGAAGGCTTAGATTCATCCGTTTGCCTTTTGCGCCAGTTCCTTTGTCCAGTTTCTGATCTATTCCCAGTCACGAGTATCAAATACACCAGGCTCCATCTCTGGAACTTCGGCAACCCTACAGTAGTTTGGCATTTTACATGAGAACACCTCCTTCCATCTCTCCACCAAACTATTCACAGTGTATCCAGCAGCATCAGCGGCCGTTCCATCCTGGGTCTTCGCCTGTACGTCCAGCTCTCGTCGCTGTAACAATAGTCATGACTCAGATTTGGGCACCCGCTCCCTCTCTCGATTTGTGGAATGCAAATCTACCGGGCTATAGAATAGCCTTGAATACTATCATGAGGGCAGTGTGTTTTGGATTGAAGAGTTGCTCTTCAATCAAAGCGGTGTTGAGGAGGTCGTTCACTGAAGGACCTCTTTGTGGAGTGGAGAATATGATAAGTATCCAACTAAAGAGGACTCTTTGTCTTGGATTTGTTTTTGTTTTTGGACTTGTAGCACTTGCAGTGGCTGGTGGATTTGCTAGCCAAGCAATATACTGCTGGGCAACGGGCAATTTTGATTTGCTCGTAGCAACACTTGCAGGTTTCGGATTGGGTTTCCTTGTCGCTGGGGCTGAGGCAGCTTTCGGTGCTGGTGTAACGATAGGGGCCGCATTGGCTGGAATGGCAGCTGCTATAGGCCCATTAGGTTGGGCTCTTATAGGTGCGATCATCGCAGGTGTGTAGACTCATGACAGTGGTAGTATGGATGAAGATACTACCACCTCTTTCGTTTATTTCAAAGACATCCCCCTAGCTATCTTGACAGGGATTCTCATTGGCCTGGGTCTTGCGGTCTATTATCCATTTCCAGTGACTTTTTCTGCGATTCCAATTGACGCATTAAGTTTCATTGTCATGAAGAATCTGTTTGTTCTCAGTATTCTATACTTCGCAAGGGCTTCACCGGGAATTCAAGTGTTGATTCTTATGAACAACAGCTTAGTTCAAGCATATCTGATATCATCAGCAATGATTCTAGGAATACAAATCGAAGCAATAGTATCGCTGCTATTTGCAGCATTGGAAAATGGGCTCTTTGCCGGCATCTCTTTAGAATCGAGGAATAACGTCATCACAACCAATTGTCGAAAAGTCCGGTATCCCCTTCTGATAATCGTTTCTTCTATACTAGAAGCTCTCATCCTGTAGAAGCCCTGTTCCGTAACTTGGATTGGGGCTTGTCAAGCCACTGTGTTTGATGTCGGTCTTCGAGTTCAGGGTGCTCTTGAACAAAACTCTCGGCCTGCATCGTTTCGGATACTGCTGACTTTGAGCCAATACCTAGTTTGTCTGCGGTCTTCTGATGTTGATCTTGACGCAACATGGAGATGGGATTCTGATTGAGACACCACAGGTAATAGGGATAGGAGGTCAGAGGTACTCTCCAGTAGCGGCACCAAGATACTGAAATACGTGTCAATGGTAAGCAAACCAGTACAGAAACTAGAGAGATGTAGGTGGGAACACTGTCATTAGACGCCTTGATGCCTCCGGAGAAGAGTCAGGCCATTATCTCTGTTATGCCTTCCGCGGCAGTTGCCTTTTGGATTAGTTCGTATTTCCTAACGCTTGGCACGTTGACCGAATAGTTGGCACTGACTGGTCTTCTGACATCGTCTTTGCTCTCTTCCTTTCGATAGTCAATGTAGATGTGTGTGTCACAAGAAGGCTACTCAGAGGAAGAGCAAGAAAAACACTGAGAGGTATGTTGGAAGAGAATGTCACAACTGCGTATGGGTCAGAGTTTGCCAACCTGATCAGAGAACTGAAGAAGAAGAAAGACTTCAAGAAGATTGATGGTCATTTCTCAATCTATTGAAGTTGCGGGATTGCCGACTCAATAACACGGGCGGGTCTTCGCGACCCGCCTATGGGCAGAAAGGCCTGACTCCGCCTCTCTAGAACAGCTCTGTGAGGGTAGCCTGTACCTTCTCCAGGGCCTCGAAGTTCGGAGGATTCACGAACAGGCACGCCCTGACGACTCTCTCATCGCCCGGCATCAACCAGCACCTGAAGTCCATGCTGATGCATGCGGCCATCTCGTTAGTGCAGACTGCGATTGATCCAGGATCCAACCCTGCCCAAAGGATCCCTAGTCCTTCATTGCTCTCCTGAGTTCCGCTCCTTCTGAGCCATAGAGAGTTTGTTTCTGGGGTGACAGCGGCAGGGACTGGCACGTTTCTCAGGTCCACCTCACTACCTCCCCAACGGGTATGCACGATGGAGCCTCCAAAGACACCGTTGAACCCCGGATCCGCAAAAAGGCATGGTATGAAAAACAGCGGTGCTTCAGTGGGGTTCTTGATGACCCAGTTGACAAGGACCATGGGACTCTCCGGGGCAGCAAGGTACTGAAGTCTGTATTGCACTCCTCGGATTGTCTGCTGGATTTGGCTTGTCCAGCTCACCTCCACCCCCTTCCAGACCCCACCATGCTCGCAGGGCCTAACGTCCATCTTCTCCCTGTTCGTTTTAACTTGGAAGAAATCCTCCCCCGAGCTGTCATCCCACACTAACGGCTGGACTCCTCCATAGTAATTGTCCATGAACAGCTTGGGTGCGGGCTTCGGGAATGAAGAACACAGGAGCTCTGTGGAGTGACTGTTCTTGAGAGAAAACAGGCAGCCTCCATAGTCTGCTGAAACAGCGAACTCAGCGACCCCATTGTTCACGCGGAACACTCTTATGCCCTGCTCCATTCCTTCTGTGACAGTAACCGCGGACCCAGCAGATCCGAGCTGGAGCAACGTGAAATACTCGCGGAACTCCATGGGCGTGCGTACTCTCACGAGGCCTCTCTCGACTGAGAATCCAACCTTTCTCAGATCTGTGGGCTTCAACGTCAATATGTATTTCTGAAGACCTTGAATCACTGTTTCTTTTGACTCATCAGTGCCCTGCTCGGCCGTAAGTGCACTGCCGCCCAAGCGCCTAATATCGGCATCCCACCCCTCTGGCGATTCAACTTCAACGTTTCCGATTACGGGGGCACTGACGGTGTTTTCGACTGTCAGTTCCGCCTCTGCACTTTGCCTATGAGGGATTATGACGGTCTTCTTGCTGACGGCAATCATCGGAAGAGTAGGCCGGCGCATACCTGCCTTCTGTATGTTCTCGAATTCGCCTTTGACATTCGCCTTCCAGATTCTCTGGATATCACGCCAGTCGCTAGCGGCAGCGATGTTCCATACTTCCGAAATGCACTTTGTTTCTTTTCCTTTGAGCCTGAGGGGCTTTGAAACGATGCGTGACAGTTGTCCAGCAGCAAGATACACAGACTCAAGATTAGTGGCCTTCCATACTTGGCCAGACGCTCCTGACGGGCCACCTGTGGCAACCCACTCCTCCGTAAGAGAGCCAAGCTCACTAGGTATTGATGGGTAACTCATAAGCAAGTTACCCGTCGGTGCCTCGACTACACCTGCTGGTAGAGGGACGAAGACACGGTCGAAGTTGAGTGGAATGCCACCTTCTCTGCCATTGAGTCTGACTTGCATTTCGTGGCTTTCCTGACCTGTGTTTGTGACCCACACTTCGTGCTTGAGCACTGGCGACGAGTTGAGAGCGACCCAACGATCCTCTATCACGAGTGGTCTTTCAGGATGGGTGGCAGTGGCTGATACTACTAGGCCTGACTCTGTTTCCCGGACCCTGACATCTCGCTCAGTGAAGCGGAATGGGCTTAATCCGAAGGGCGGTCCTATCTCTGTTGAAAGGGCCATTTGAGTGATCGAGCTGCCGTAGAGGGTGGACAGTCTGAGTATTGCACCTTCGCGCAGGATGCGTGCAGTGTACTGCGGAGCGACCAGCAAGACCTCACGAGTACGGTCGTCTTCTCCAGCAGTGACACGGCCTCCTTGTAAACAGAAGAGAGATATTCTCGACCTTCCCGTCTTGACCTCTCTCCTCTTGCCAGCCTCATCGAGGTATGAGATAATCATGTATGCCCAGAGATCATGCGTCCCAGCTGGAAGATCCGGTTGAGTAGTGACAGTGATTACGGCGCCTCCGAGGCCCTCTGGAGCAAGCTCAAACTCGGACTCTGGGGGAGTCATGCTAATGTGCGGTCCGACCTCCTCGAACATGAGCTTCCCTTTCAGCGTCATCGTAGAGTTGTTGACCAAGGTAATGGGAATGGTTACAGTCCCCGACGGTAGAACACGGCATTCCTTCCATTTCGTCTGGATATCCACGACTGGTTTTATCCTCAAGCCAGTTCGCAGTATGGACTCCTGTCCATTGAGTCGCAGTTTTGCCACGACTGAAGGTGTTTTGATGTTTCGGCGATAGAGAGGGGCATCCGGTGAAAGGCTGAAGGGGACTGCCAATGTGAATGACTTCTTGGCCTTGACGCGTGTTCTCGCTTCAGACACGCCGTCGAAGTGTAGTCCCGGCAAGCCCTCAAGGGCAGCTGCGAAATCCATGTCTCTTGCGGTGCCATTCTCGATTCTGAGTTCGTAGACGGAAGGGATCCCGCACAGGGTCAAGTGCTGGCTCACCTGTGCCCTCACCACAAGACGCCCGTCATGCATGACTCGTTCAATTCCTGTGATTGACCTTGCGAGGCGATCAACCAGAACATGCAAATTGTTCTTGCCGCTCTCAAAGTTGTAGACATAGACGGCCATTCCGTGCTCCGTGGTATCGTCAGGCGCCTGAGCCACGTCCCTGCGCTGCAGTGTGTACCATGCAGCTGGATCTGGATTTGTCGCGAAGAACGGGGCGCACAGAGGATGCCGTAGTATTCCCGGCACATAGCTCTCCATTTGCACTCCCTGACCTTCGGGATTCCACATGAGTCCCATCTTCTTGTAGAGCGGGACTGCTCTGAGGTTTCCTGCCCACGTACTGAGATCGACTCTAGCATAGCCCTTATGAAGAGCAATCTCGAAGCACTTCATCAGGAGGCGCTTTCCGACCTTCTTGTTGAGCGCATCTGGAGTCACACCAAGCGTTCCGACGTATGCAGCTTCGGGGTCTCTCCAGTGAGACAGGAGAGTGACAGACCCGATCGGTTTGCTAGTTTGCTTGTCAATCGCGATCAATATGGCAAGCGCTCGCATGGACTGGTACTGCTTGATTACCCTCTCAGCCGTGAAGGGGACCCCCTGGGTGAATCCATCCGGCCAAAGCGACTCCCAGCTGTTGTACATCTCTGCGAGAGGCTTTGCAAGTTCGTCGCTATAGTCGCGGATCTCGATCGTCGGTTCGTCTGTCATAAAACAGTCCACTCCTGACTTGGCCGCGTGAACCTACCCACACATTATCCTATTGGTCTGGGTACTGCCTGCATGGAAAGCGGTCGCCCGAATATTACATCCAAACAAGAGTTTTCTTACGCGGGGAGTGGTAAGGCAGGTGATTTGATGACCGGGCTGTGGGATGAAACCTCGTTTGCGTATCGGTTCATTCGTCACCTTGTTGTCATCGTTTCCGTTTCGTTTGTGGTGTACCTTGCGAGCGTTCAGGCTTGGGAGTCTTATGAGATAAGCGTGGGTTACCGCGCAGTGCTGGCTTTCCTCACGATCGAGTGTGCGTCAGCATCACTGTTCCAATCACGAGAAGACTCATCACCCATACCAGTGCTCTTCGTTTCGTTCTTCGTGTTTTCGTCTATAGACAGTATGATCGGTTCAGCGGAACAGCTGTTCAGTGCGTCTTCACCACTGGGCCTTCAGTCTGCCGCCCGGACAGCATCTGATCTTGCAGTGCTCAGTATCTTGGGCGTCCTGCTTCTCATCACGTCCTCTCTCAACCATCGGCTGGCCGACAAGCGAAAGCCGACACTCTACCGAATCACGGTGTCGATATTGATACTGTGTCTTGCAGTTCAGGGTGTGATTCAGTATATCATTCTGGCCATGTCATGGGCAGTGATGGTCAGCGGGTTTGTATTTGGACTGGTTGCTTTGGTCACGCTGACAGTTTCCGGTGTGCAATTGAGCAAGGTGGTCCATTATCCCCATCAGACTGACAGGGTTCGGCTTCTTCTCGGGCCGGTTGTGTTGGGTCTGTCGGCAATACCTTTGCTCTTCTCCTTGATCTGGCCGAGCGCAGTCTGGACAATGTCCATGACGCTGCAGCTGGCGGGATTCTTCCTTCTTTACTTGGCTCAGGCCATGCCGATGCTGAGAAGCACATCCCTAGGTCGAGCAAAGTCGTACGCTGTAGCGTTTACAGTGTCGATGCTGGTCATTGCCCCGCTTTTGGTCACTGTCGCCGCCAAAGTGGTGATGCCCACTTTCCATTTGGTGGACTTCGGAGCCTACACATTATCACACGTTGGTATATCCGCATTATCGAGTGTAATGGCATTCCTCGTTTTCTCATATTCAAGGCGAAAACCAGACAAGAGATACTTTCCTTTGATTCTTATGTTTGCGATACAGGCCCTTGTTGAAATGGGCCAAATCGGAATCGGCCAGCTTTCGGGTGTTGGCGAGACCGCGTCGTTCGTAGCCTACATAGTGGGGAGTGTGGTCGTTTCAATCGGTCTATTGTTGGTTATAGGATGGGCTGGCCAGCCACAGGACAATGAGAGTAGACTGGGGGTTTGGCTTCTGAAGGGTTTCGGCGTAGTGTTCGTTATTAGCTTGATTGGCCAGTCAATAGCATTCCTACTAGTTACATCTATTTCCGATATGGCATCAAGTCCCTTGGGTCAAGTCATCCTGCTATCAGTGAATCTTGGCAATGTCTTTGGATACACGTATCTCTGTTTTCTGCTTCTCAAATCCTCACAAGGCACATTCACGGTTGAACTGACAGCTGTCACGTTTCTCGCTCTATGGATTGCTCCAAACATTCTCAGGTCTGTCTTCAACGAATGGTCAGCTGGGTGGTGGTCGGCAGAAGTGCTTCTTCTCCTTGGGCTATTAGCAGGTCCTGCCTTTCTTGGGACTCTCTATATGGGATCATATCTGCGTGCTGAGACCTCTCAGAAGAGAGCCACTCTCTATGCCGACATCTTGGTGCATGACATCGGCAACTATCATCAGGCCATTCTGAGCGCACTGGAACTTCTCGACATGAAAGGTGTGCCGCCTGAAGTCGAGGAGAACGCAAGGGCAGGAGCACTCGATGCGCTCGCCCGAGCCTCGGAACTGACCGGGAGTGTTAGACAGCTTGCTAGGGCTGACGCAGCGAAGAGTGAACAGCTGGTGCCGGTCGACCTGGCTGCATGCATCACCGATGCTGTCAGGCAAGTGGCGGTGAGAACGCCTGAGATCGATGCACATATTCGTTTTGAAAGTGAAGAACACTACTACGTAGACGCGAACAGCCTATTGATCGATTTGTTCCTCAATCTCTTCCATAACGCTATTCAGTACTCTCCTAGTGAGAAGAGAATCGATGTCGAAGTATCATCCATTGTCTTTCGTGGGAGGAACCATTGGGAGGTTCGGGTGGTAGACCGTGGAGCAGGGATTGCCCCTGAGCAAAAGAAGAAGCTCTTCAGCAGATTCATGGAGGGAGCTCGGGGAACAGGACTTGGCCTTTCTCTCGTTCGCACATTGACGGACGCATTTGGCGGCGATATCTTGGTCGAAGACAGGGTCGTTGGTGATTTCACGAAGGGTACTGTGTTTGTCGTGCGCCTACCAGTTTCTGTGACATCAAAGTTCCTGAAGACCAGATTGAAGGGAGGATTGGAGAGGGCGATTCACGCTGCGTTGACAGGTCTCTACCCGATTGTGGTCATCGGCAGCCAAGCAGAAGTACGATTCACTATCGACATGCTCAGAATCTATGCAGCTCACCGAACAGACCTACGAGCGTGCTACGACATTACCAGCTCGGAATGTCAGATAGGAACATGTGATATTGAAGGGATGCCGGGAGGGTCATCAAGAGGTCTTCCCTCGCACTACGTTGTTGTGGACTTCACAAGCCAGAGTGTGACCGGGGGAGCTTCATGCAGGGCATGCATGGATTTCCTTGAGAGAACGAGTTCTCTGCCGGCGAACGATTTGAGGAAAGTGGCACTTGAGCAGGTAAGTCAAGTTCTTGGGAATGCTAATGAGCTGGCTCGCATCCTGTCAGAAGAAGAACCATCTCGGTCGAGTGACTTGGCAGCGTGGAAGACGCGACTGAGCCCCGAGTCAAGGGAGGTGGCTCTGGATGTTCTTCAGGGCCAATCAGGTCTTGGTCGCTTTCTCAGAGAGGCTGGGATGGTGTGTCCGCCCTCAGTACTGGCAGGCTATGATAAGCAGCTAATTGTCGTGGGCGACAGGGTCCTTCCTACTGGTAGGCCGAGTCAGGATGATATGAGTGAAATACTGAAACGAATGGCGGCGGCAGTCAAGGACTTGGTTGGGTCCGAAGTATATGCATCGATTGAATCAAAGAGTGGGATTTAGGACATTACATGGTGAATCGAAGGCCGTCGGTTGACATTTCGGCTTCTTGGCGAGTCTTGAAGAAAAGCGACAGCAACAGTTATTGAGCCCAAGAACAAGACTTCGAGAGAATATGCCTGTCAAGAAGCTTCACACCGCTTGCGCGTTGAATTGCCCTGACACATGCGCGTTCGTGGTCCATGTAGAACATGGCCGCATAGTCCGACTCGAGGGTGACAAGAATCATCCCTATACTCTGGGCAGATGCTGTCCCAAGGGCTATGCTCACGTGTTGAGGACATACTCAGAAGACAGGCTGCTCTACCCACAGCGAAGACAGGCAGACGGCACTTTCAGGAGAATCACTTGGGATGATGCACTGGGAGAGATAGCTGCTCATATAGAGAAGGCTCGCAGCAGGTTTGGTCCTCAGTCTGTGGGTATATACTCCGGGTCCGGCAACGATGGACTTGCTCCAAAGTACGCGGCTCGTTTCAGCAACGTGATTGGGTGCCGAATGATCCCGGGGATTGCTGAAATCTGTTTCGAGGGCGCATATGAGGGTGCAAGATTCAACGTGGGACCATTTCCTCCGCATGAGTTGAGCGACTGGGTCAACTCGAAGTGCATAGTGATCTGGGGAACGAACAAGTTCGAGTCGAGTCTTCACTCCAAGAGAATCATCCGAGAGGCGATCGAAAGGGGTGCAAAGCTGATAGTAATAGACCCCCGTAGGACTCCACATGCCAAGATGGCGGACATCTATACAACGATTAGACCTGGGACTGATGCAGCACTTGCGCTTGGAATTGCGAATGAGATAATCAAGAGAGATCTGTACGACCATGAGTTCATCGAGAGGTGCGTAGTTGGATTCGAGGAGTACAAGCACAGAGCCGCGCAGTATGATATGAAGAGAGTGAGCCGGTTAACATGGGTAGACCAGAATACAATCGAAGCAATTGCTCTAACGTTCGCTACTCATGGACCAGCTCTCATAATGACAGCCCCCGCTGGCATGAATCACTATACCAATGGAACGTGGGCGGCCAGAGCAGTTCACAGTCTTCTTGCAATCTGCGGGTATCTGGGGGTTTCAGGCGGCGGGTTCCAGTATCTCTCATCTGACTGTGGCCCTTTCAATGGTTCTGCCATCACCCTTGCCGACATGCTGCCTGAATCAGTCAAGCCCGTTGTGCTATCAGGGACACTCATTCCAGAGTATGTGCTGAGCCATAAGGAGTCACCCCTCAAGGTCCTGATTATCCAAGCGGCGAGTCCCATGACTCAGTGGCCCAACACAAGCAAGACTCGAACAGCGTTCGAACACATCCCTTTCAAGATCTGCATAGACATAGAGATGACAGACACAGCTCGCATCTGTGATGTTGTTCTGCCTGCGACCACACTGTTTGAGCATCATAACCTCGTTCACAGTGAACTTCACAGGATTGTCCAGTACACGCCAAGGATTGTGAGGCCGCGAGGAGAGGCCAAACATGAACTGGAGATGTGGACTGGCATTGCGATGAAACTTGGTTTGGGCAAGTACTTCCGGCTGACAGAGCTTGATGCCATCAGGCTGGCATTGAGGAGTGATGACTGCGAAGGGATCACACTTGAGAAACTCAAAGAGAATCCGGGCGGCATCAGGACGAGGAGTCCTGCGATTCCCTTTGCCGACCACCACTTCCTCACACCATCTGGCAAGGTTGAGCTGTACTCTAGGGCGCTGCAAGACATGGGCTTTGACCCTCTTCCCTTCTACGAGGAGCCTGCTGAGAGTCCTGTATCCACTCCTGAGGTGTTCAAGGATTATCCATTGATCATGATCTCTGGCAGGCTGCGGACCCGACTTCACTCCCAATACACTACAGTTGAGGTTGGTGCCGAGGCCAAAAGCTACTCCGAGTGTACGACTTGCCAGAAGTGTGTCAAGGAGTGTGAGGACGAAGCGATCTTCCTGGAGCAACCCAGTCTCGAAGCGTTGGAGAGAGCAATGAGCAAAGATTCAGTAGCCCATGCTAGGATGAGGAATGAGCTGACTGAGCTCGTCAGAGCACTCGCAGTGAAGTCTTCGGGGGGCGTCATACTTGTTCCGGGCGGCGTCACAGGTCTGCTCATACCGAGGTGGAACTCTGAGAAGTGCATTGGCTGCAGAGAATGCAATCTAGACATATGCCCATTCGACGCTGTCACCGAGCCGATTAGAATGCCGCAGATGAGTGATACCCCAATACATAGGACGTTCCTGAAGATGAACCCGAACACTGCCGAGAGGCTCGGACTTCGGGGCGGAGACCAAATCCGTGTCGAGTCTGTTCGAGGATCTATCGACAATCTGAAACTGGAAATCAGTGAGGACTTGGATCCGAGGGTGGTGTGGGTTTCAGATGGCTGGTGGGATCGAGACGGTAACATCAACATATTGACTGATGACAGGCATACCGCATTTGGTCACACTCCGGGCTTCAACTCGGTTCTTGTGAGAGTCACCAAACATGAGTAGCTATGAGAGATGCTGACTATCAGGGCGTGACTAGTCGTAGAATCTGGCAGTTCTGTGCATGGACGACTCTTCTTCAGCTATTTGGCTTGCTTCTTCAGTCTGTTTGTCCGTTTCCACGTGTATGACTGCCACACAATCGCATGATGTGAGGGGCCTGTTGGTGATATCGTTCCCACGATCATCCAGGATTATCCAATTACCATGAGCGCTCACATCCTTGAAGGGCCACTTTGCCAGACAAGCTTGACGAAAAGTGGTTGAAGACGAGCCGCTGACGACACACTCCTGACCGGATAAGGGGTTTCTTACGACTCTCGTGACGACTGACACGTCCAGAGGACGCACGGCGAGCTTCGGATCTTTCTTCGGTTTGTCATCTCTCTTAGGAGTACGTCTAGCCCTACTAGATGGTTTCTGACCAGAGCGAATGCGCTGTGTCATACGTTCCCTCACTTCCTGCTTGCCAGTCTGGTCTTTCTGCCTATTGACAAGACCGACTAATGCTAGCTCTCACGATTGTTGCCTCGGGAAGGAAACGGCATCCAAGGGTGTAACTGATTGATTGCTATATACCTTTCCACAGATGGGGCGCATTAGAGAAGTGATCTATGCGATCTCATGCTGGAAGCGGAAACAGGCACAATGCCGTGGGACATAGGGACCCAGCAAGACGGACGAATGCTAGTGTTGCCCACATCCCCTCCAACGTTTAGCATGTCGTACGTGACCAGCAGATGATGTCGGATTGTTCGGCAGAATCTGCTTGGAGAAAGCCGGATCACAATAGCATAGCTACGCCAAACAGATAGATCGTGGCTATGGCAAGGTGCAGTATTCCCAGAGGGAAAGTAGCTCTCGTGAAGACGGTCCACGTGATCGGCCGGCGATTTCTCTCAGCTATGTCCAGAACGATGTAGTTGGGTGCGTCTCCAAACGGGACGACATAGACTGATGCATTCACCCCCAAGATCAAGGACTGAGAAACAACTGGGCTCAGCGTTCCGAGCACAGTACCTTGGGCAACTGTGGGAGCAAGAAGTGCAGCAATGGGCACATTATCCATTGTTGACAGGACTAGGCCTGGCAACCATATCATCATGATTATGGCTACAAAGACGTTGGTACCCCCGACTACTCCCAACGCATACACCAAGTCTTCGACTACGCCTGTTGCCTCGAGTGCCGCCACTATCCCGAAGAGGCCTACGACAAAGAACACTGTATCCCAAGACAGCCGATTTAATAGCTCCTTCGCCCGGTCAAATGACAGCACCAGTAATGCCGCAGCGACAAGAAGACCCACGATAGCAGATTCACTGGGTATGAGCACAAGACCTGTCATCAGTACTGCTAAGGCAAGCACTGAAACATAGAAATCGAATCTTGAGCGTATCATCACGCTTGGTTCCACCATGAACAGATCAGTTGTAGCCAGAGTCGGGGACGGGACGAAGGCGCCACGGTAGTATCTCAGGAAGTATACGATCGTCAGAACGAGAAGGATCAGCGAAAGAGGGAACAATACAATGAACATGAGACCTACGTCCATCTTCGCAATGGAAACGATGATCATGTCTGGGATGGACGCTATGGGGGTGGCAATCGAGCCTGAGTTGGCGATGACAGCCTCTGAGATCAGAAACGGCCTGAAATCGATGTCGAGCCCGTTGCATACCTCGACTGTGAACGCACCCATTATGAGTATGGTTGGCAACGGATGGATGAAGAGGGATATCAGAAACACAAGTGACATGAACATTATGTAGAGTTTCTTCGGGTCACCCTTGGCCCTGCCTGCGATGATCAGGGCCATGTACTGAAACATACCGGAAGAACCTAGGACTGAGATGATTATCATCATTGCCATTATGAACAGGATAGTGTCCCAACCAACGTAGCCAAGCACTACCGAGAACGATAATCCTCCTATGACGTAGGTCACGATAGCACATATGGACATCGACAGTAGCACTATAGCTGTTTCATCGAACTTAGTGAGTACTAGAGCTGCCAGAGTCACAATGAATACGACGAGGCATATCACTCCAGCGATGTCCGTTCTAGTCGCGCTCCGTTACACATCAGAAAGCCAGGAGTAGTACGTGGCTCACACTGGGACTGGACCAATGCCGATAAATAACTGTCTTGTACAGGCTGCCTTCAAACAAGCTGGTTGTGGAGTGTATGGACACCAGAATCGAACATCATGCGCGCATTCTCGTGCAGTGGTGCACTGAGGTCAAGAAGGGCGACATGGTCGTAATCAGTGCCTCGCCGGATGCTCACGACCTCGCCGTCGCCGTCACAAGAGAAGTTGCCAAGGCTGGCGCCGCCTCTGTCGTGCTGATGGCAAGTGAAGAGATCACTCGTGCACTCTATGATGGAGCGGATGATGAAACCCTGAAGCTTTATCCAAGGCACCAAGAGGCGGTCATTCAGGCCTGCGATGTGTACTTGATGCTTAATGCTCCCGTGAACACGAGAGCACTGGCTGCAGTTGATCCCAAGAGAGTCGTGACCATGAGTAGAACCACGCAGAAGATCTCGGACATCAGACTGTCAAAGAGGTGGTGCCTCACTGTCCATCCCTGTAGAGCGTTGGCTCAACAGGCGAACATGAGCTTGGAGGAGTACCAGGACTTCGTCTACGGTGCGACGTTGATAGACTGGAAGGTTGAAAGCAAGAACCTCTACGCTATGAAGGAGCATCTCGAAAAGCACAATGATGTGAGGTTTGTCGGTCCAGAAACAGACCTCATTGCTTCCACTGCAGGCCGGATCTGGGTGGCATCAGATGGAAAGCACAACATGCCCAGCGGTGAGGTCTTCACAGCTCCTGTGGACAACTCTGTGGAGGGCAAGGTGTATTTCGACATACCATTTCTCCAGCAGGGCAAGGTAATAGAGGGTGTGCGGCTGAAGCTCAGCAAGGGAGAGGTTGTTGACTACTCGGCAGAGAAGGGCCAGGAAACACTCAAGTCAATCATCGAAACCGACCCCGGTTCCCGACGGATTGGCGAGATGGCGATAGGCACAAACCGGGGAATCAAGCAGTACACGCTCAACATGCTGTTCGACGAAAAGATAGGACAGACCATTCATTGTGCTCTCGGCAATGCCTACAAGGAATGCAATGGTACGAACCATAGCGCGGTGCATGTAGATATGGTCAAGAGTATGGTGCAAGGTGAAGTCATCGCAGGGAATGAGAAGGTCTACTCGAAGGGCAGATACTTCTACGAACAGAAGTCCAGTTCATGAAGACGCTGATTCACACATTGTTGGCGTCATTTGCCTGGCTCGGTACGTTTATGATGGGCGGCGGAATGGCAGGTCTTGGCGAAGGGAATGTCTGCCCAGAAGGAACGCTTGGCGAAACTGGTAGTGGATGAGGACCTGAGTTCGATTGCCATACTAGGAACAAGACTCGGATTGAGTGAGGATGAGATCAGGTCGATCCTCAAGCAACTTGTGAATGAGGGGGTTTTGAAGGGTCGTCTAACACCGGACGGGCAGAGATTCTTCAGAGAGGAGCCGAAAGTTTCGAGTCGACCCGCGGTTTCTTCTCCTGAGGAAGAGCCCGCCTTCATGAGATTCAGCTCGAAGCCAGGCAAGTATGCTGCTGTCGTAGGTTTCATCATCGTCGTAGTGGGATATGTGACCCTCACCTTGGGACAGGGTGACATGGGCGCAGAAACGTGGGGAATCATCCTAATGTTGCTCGGACTTTTCACTCTCATTGTGGGTTGTTACTCCATTGGCCGCCGAAAGACTCCGTCTTGAACCTCGTACACAACGGCCGGACAGCACAGCTTAAGTGCGCGTTGCAGTCTGACCCGCCTGACGGAAAGAAGAATGCTAGATCTCTTCGTTCAAGCCCTTGTGCTCATTGCATGTGGTCTAGGTGTAGGCGTATTAGCGTCTATGCTTGGGGTGGGAGGAGGCATCATTCTCGTTCCGTTTCTTATCATAGCGTTTGGCCTCTCTCCGTCGACTGCTCCCGGCACGACGTTAGTCGCAGCACTTTTCGTGGCGATGGCGAGCCTGATCCCATACTATCGTCAGAAACCCAGTCCCATCATTCCAAAAGCGGGCCTGTTATTAGCGCTTACAAGTGTTCCAGGTTCACTCATTGGTGTGTGGCTCCGTGAGATAGTTTCTAACGAAGAAACACTAAGACTTGTCTTCGCGGCTATTCTAATGCCTATCGCTCTGAAAATGCTGTTCGCGAAAAGAAGGGGAAAGGCCGATCGCGCATCCGAAGTTGGTTCATTTGACCTCTCGCGCGTTTCCCGAGCGAGGATTGGCTATTCGCTCATCGGTTCTCTCTGTGCAGGCATTCTATCTGGGCTACTCGGACTCGGGGGTGGTATCCTCATGGTTCCTGTGTTGAACATGATGATGGGACTGCCCATTCATGCAGCAGTCGCCACGTCTATGCTGACTATGGTATTCACGGCTACATCCGGCACTGTGATGAATTACCTTGGAGGGCAGATACACGTTTTCTATGCATTGACGATCAGTCTAGGCATGATTGTGGGAGCTCAATTCGGTCCTCGTCTGGTCTGTAAGATTAACGCAGTCCTACTCAAGCAGTTGTTCGGGGTTCTCTTGGTTCTTCCACTGGTGCAAATGGCCAGGCTAGGACAGCTCTGGTTGGATCCTAGCGGCCTCGATTTCTTGATGGTGACTATCGGGAACATAGTCATCTGGCTTGTCATAGTAATACCCGTTGCATTGTACAGAACCGCTCAGTCACGACGATTGGTGAAACCCGCCGAAGAGCTCGTGGAGAAGTGTGACCAACCAAGTCCAGAGTAGCAGGCGGCGTGGTGATTGGCACCGATAGGAAGGACGGTCTTCTCTCATCATCACACACAAATCGGGCTTCTGTTTCCACGGACGCTAGTTGCTTACTTCGCATAGGTGGCGGATGATTGAGAATCGAAAAAGCAGGCAAGGACCAGATAGAATGGGTGGTCCGACATCGGGTTGAGATGTTCAGGTCGATGGGATGGGAGGAAGGGGACTTGCTGAAGACTGAATCAGTAGCTAGACAATTCCTGGAAACCTCTTGGAGTGAGGAGCTTGAGTGCTATCTGGCGATTGAGGACGACAAGGTTGTTGGCGGGTGCGCCGTGGCAGTGCAGAGAATGTTGCCTAGCAGTAGGAATCCCGGCGGCACGCAGGCCTACCTGCACAACATGTACGTTGAGGAGGAGTACCGAGGTAGAGGTGTTGCCACTGCCCTTCTTGACCACATCTTCAGTGTCTGCCGCATGCGAGGAATACGGCGAGTTACCCTGCACGCCACTGACATGGGCCGCCCCATCTACGAGCGCATGGGCTTTGAGATGTCAGACAACTACTTCGTCATGGTTCTCTAAGCGTTTACGTCCGTTGCCGCCTCCGATAACGGACTATCGCAGTGCCGAAGATGACTATGACCGCCCCGGACGCGAGCGTAATGGTGGCACCGGCTGGATTCCACATGTCAGTAATGCTTGTGGTGATGGCGCCTTCTTTCCAGTAGGTGTAGAAGTAGGGACCATGCATGGGGTGAAACACGTAGCCATTCATGCGGGCGCTCTCGACGTGGAAGTTCTGAGACTGACATAGCCAGACGTAGGCAACCTGATCCACAATGGCCTCTTGGATCTTTCCGTAGAGGACTAGCCGCTCCGCTGCATTCTGGCTGTGAGAAGCGGCGCCAATCCAGCCATCGACGAGACTTGAGTTCCATCCTTCAGAGCCGGCAAGACCGATTCTGTCCGGAATCGTAGAAGTACTCCTCACGAATGGACCAACGTAGTTGTCCGGGTCAGCGTAATCTGGATACCACCCCATGGGGTAGAAAAACAGATCCCCGGTCATGTACAATTGTAGGTACAAATAGCTGGGTATTGGAAGCAGCTCAATCGCCAGAGGGTAGGACGGCTGAGTGGCTAATGGGTCAGAAAGTATGGCCATAATGGCATCCTTGATCAGTGAGCATACTATCTCTCGATCAGAACTCTGTCTGTACCGCAGTTCGAGCCTGAAGGACATGTTGGCTAGAATCTCATCGAGGCCAGCAGACATTGCATCGTTCCACTTCTGCACAGCTTTCTTGACATCGTACCCGTACACGAACAGGCTGTCATTGTGTCCTAACATCCCTCTTGGGATGGGACCCTGAGCCTGCGCGCCGAATCCGTGCAGAACCTCGCCAATATAGGTCTCATAGTTGAACGTGTATGAGAGTGCCTCTCTCATCGCCCTCAATGCAAAAGGATTCTTTATGACCCTGCCAGACGCATTCAGGTAGAGTTTCATGTTTAATCCTAAGTACGTCACTGTGTAGGTCAGTTCGTGGCACCAGAGCTTGAGGTAAGGGTATTTCGATTTCAGTGTGCCGTCACCGCTAGTTCCATTGGCACGGTTCCACACCAGATCAGAAAGAGTCAGTGGCCAGTAGCACCCGTCGCTATTACCTGTCGCTAGATTCAGGATTCTGCTGTCGGTGTCATCGTTTGTCTTGATTGTTATCGAAGTGCAGTACCCAGCATATGGATGCGTTGCCTTGGCGTCTGTCGCTCTCCAATAGAGGGGGTTCAGTTCCAGCCGGATGCGAGAGTTGGGAACCCATTCCGTCACCATGTAGGGACCAGTACCACAGGTATGCGTATCGATGTAGTTGTTGTGTTGACCATACTCAACCCCTCCGTTTGCTTCAACCCACGTAGGGCTCATCATCGCGCCGACTTCGCAAGTAATCGCAGCGAGGAACGGAGCATGTTTGTATGCGAGTCTCATCCTGATTGTGTAGGTGTCCATGACCATGAGGGAACTTGAGTTCCCGACCCAGTTGACATAGGCTGCGTTGAACTCAGCACTGTCGGTGCCGAAGTAGTAGGCAGCATCCTCAACCGCTTGACCGCCTAGGATGGGTTCTGCAAACATCCAAACAGGTCCGTCGGAGTCGAAGATCTTCATGGCTCTCTCGAAGTTGTACTTCACGCATGAGGCATTGAACGGAGTACCATCATGGAACGCAATCCCTTGATGGAGGGTGAACGTGTAGTTCAGTCCGTCAGCCGACATCGCCATATCCTCAGCCAACAGCGGAACGTTTGGCGTAGAGTCGGCAGAGTCCGACGGATATGTGAAAAGGGTCTCATAGACATTGAAGAGTATCCAGGCTCCGAACGACTCGTAGTTGACATGAGGATCCAAATTCTCGGGATTGCCGGAGGTTTCCCAGATGATTGTGTCTGATGGAATGGAGTCTGCCAAGAACCCGGTCACGGTTCTGCTGCGAAGCTGTGACATTGCTGGGCTCGCCGGAGATACTACTAATGTGCTAAGAGAAACCACCACAAATAGGACGAGTATTCCCTTCCGCCTCATTACTCGACTCTCCGTCCAGTGATCTAGGAAGACGTTCGAGGTTGCCCGATGGAGATCCCGAGATGACACCAGTGGCTACTGCCAATTGGAACACATTACTACGAATCTGCTTTTATCTATGACGACACAAAGGAGCCTCTATTTCCCATCTCCTTCGCCAGAGGCCGCCGACGGTTCTACTTCCCGAGTGTTTTTCTATTCGTGTTGCTGACGCAATATGGGCGTGTCCATGAAGATTGACTTGAAGAAGGAGCTGAAAGAGCTGTACTTTCCCCCGGCAAAGGCACCTAGTATTGTCCGTGTTCCGAAGATGAACTTCCTGATGCTTGACGGCAAGGGCAGTCCTAGCGATGAGGAGTATCATCAGGCTATCGAAGTGTTGTACGGAGTCGCCTACACTCTGAAGTTCATGCTGAAGAAGGAGGGAGTGACCGACTTCGTGGTCATGCCGCTTGAGGGTCTCTGGTGGACGGAAGCGAAGACCGGGCTAGACATGAGCAACAAAGCTAGCTGGGAGTGGACAGCGTTGATGCTGCAGCCTGAGCAGGTCACCAAGTCGCATGTGGACAAGGCCATCGAGGAATTGCGCAGGAAGAAGAACCCCCTTGGTCTTTCGAAGCTGAGGTTCGGTGCCTTCGACGAAGGTCTGGCGGTACAAATCATGTACATCGGTCCCTGGGCTGACGAGAAAAGCACGATAGAGATGCTACATGCCTTTGCTGACGAGAAGGGTTACAGACTGCGAGGAAAACACCACGAGATATACCTCAGTGATCCGAGGAGGACCGCACCAGGGAAGCTCAAGACAGTGATACGTCAGCCCGTTGAGTAGTCCGGACATGAATTGTTATATGGGCGTTGGCACTCGCGTCAGTCCCAACTACTCCAGTTTGAGGCTTAACAAGAATGACGAAGTATAACCTTCAAGGCAAGGTCGCAATAGTCACAGGTGCTTCTAGGGGTCTTGGCGAGCAGTTTGTGCGCGCCCTCGCTGAGTCTGGGGCACATGTTGTGCTGGCGGCCCGAACTCTTGACAAGATGCAGAAGATAGCCACCGAGGTTTCTCGAGACTACGGTATCAAAGCGATTCCTCTTGCCATCGACGTCACGAAGGAGTCGGACATACTGAAGATGGTTGACACAGCTGTCAAGAAGCTCGGCACCGTGGACATCATGGTCAACAATGCCGGGATGTATGTTGTGAAGCCCCTGCCAGAACAAACCCTCGCAGACTGGAATCTGGTCATGAATGTGAACCTCACCTCTGCTTTCTTGGCATCAAGAGAAGTCGCGAAGGTGATGATCCCTAAGAAATCCGGCTGCATTATCAATACGAGTTCTACGTTTGGTCTTGGGGCAACAGAGTTCACTGAGATTAGCTACTATGCTTCAAAGGGTGGACTGATTGCCATGACAAAGGCCCTAGCGGTCGAGTTGGGCAAGTACAACATACGTGTCAATGCAATTGCTCCGGGCTTCTTCCCGACCGACATGTCGATACAGGCGCTTACTGACAAAACGCTTCGTGAGCGATACATCGAACCACGGACAGCCCTCTTCGATCCAAAGACCGGCGCGCGGATGATGGCGCAGAATGAGTGGATCCGAGGCGCTGTCTGTTTCTTGGCAAGTGACGATGCCAGATACATAACAGGTCACACGCTCGCAGTCGACGGCGGTTGGCTGGCATACTAGATCAGGAGCAGCGATTGCTGATCTTGGGAGTCTGGCACAGACCAGACTTCTCTCCTTTCTTCTCGTTCTGCAGATTTCTTTGGCTCAAAGAAGAGCATTGATATAGGAATTGGAGGTCCGGCACGCCCGTCAACATGTTGGGGTGTTCATGTGCGAGCCCTGCCTTTCATACAGACAAGTGTGTTCATCGACGAACGTTATGCCTTCAGTGGCAATCAATTGGCTACATTCTGGGATCATATGTTGAACACGCGACTCAGTACTGAAGAGATGCAGGGAATCACCCTTGAGATGCAGCACTCGGAAACCACGTTTGTATTCGAATCCACGCGCAGTGACTGCGCTTCAAAGGTGCGGATCTTCACACCGGGCAGGGAAATTCCATTCGCTGGACATCCTACATTGGGGACTGCATTTGTCCTCCGATACAAGCGACTTATCAGCCCGGTCGACAGACGGGTGAGGCTTGAGCTTGGCATCGGCCCGATACCCGTCGACTTCGTCGCGGATGACACCATACGAATGGACCAAGGCATGCCAAAGTTCACCAAGACTTGGGATGACACGCAGTCGATCGCCGAGGCATTGGGCCTGAAGGACAGTGACATTTCCACAGCCTATCCCATCCAGTATGTAAGTACTGGATTCCCTTTCCTGATAGTGCCGCTTCGGTCACTGTCTGCCGTCCGGAGAGCAGCGCCGAATCCCACTCTGATACTTGAAACACTCAATGGACAGGCATCACAGGAGATAGTGATTTTCAGCGATGAGACTGTCCATCCTGATTCGCACGTCCACGTTCGCATGTTTGCACCCGGGGCGGGAGTACCCGAAGATCCTGCAACAGGTAGTGCCGCTGGGCCGCTCGGGGCGTACCTAGTAGAGCATCGAGTTCTGGCGAATCTCAGACCCGAGCAGGCAATCGTCATAGAGCAGGGTCACGAGATGCGTAGGCCGAGCCGTTTGGAAGTGGTGATCACGGGTGACAAGAGCACACACGAAGCATACGTGACTGGAAAGGTCAGGCTTATTGCCGAGGGGAAGCTATACGTCAGAGACAGTGCTGACAAGGCATGATATGCCGGCTACGGGTCGGCACGCAAGCAAATCAGAGTCCGTAGATACGTAGGCCGAGAGTGATCACTCACTTGATGACCCGTCAGCAGTTGTTTACCTCTGCTATGGGATAGCCGCTGCCAGACCCATCGATGGTGGAGTATATGGCACCATCACCGCCCTGCCACGGGCCCCACCAGACCTTCGCTGTCTTCTGGAAGGAGGTGTAGATGTAGCCTGAGCCCCGTGAGCAGGATGGGTCGGCGAGTAACACGAAGAGAAGCCCCGTCATTGCCGCTGCCTGCTTCATACTATCCTGGCAGCATACGGTCCGGACTTGTTCCAGCTGTCGAGAATCACTGCATGAGCCTCCCGAGCAGAACCTATCCACCTGCTTCAGGCATACAGAGTACAGTATGGGACCTGAGAACTCGCCATGGTGCCTCACTTCCTGTATTAACGTGGTTGATCGCATCTCGGGAAGAAAGAGAACCATTGATGACACTGAGCCTGCGTCACCAACCTGTGGCAATCCCCCATGAAACGAGCATCACCAGCGCAAGAAGAAGAGCCTGGACCGCCAAGAGCGGCCTGAGGGCCTGCTTTTCCGGCTTCTCTGATGCTCTGCCCTGGGCAAGTGAACCATCCAGCAGGCCAACTGTGTCATCGACAATGCGGCCAAGTTCGTCCTTACGCGTTCTCAGCCGCTCTAAGACTGCAGCAGATTCACGGTTGCAGTCAAACCTTGCTCTCCTCCACACGATTTCAATGAGATGATTGGTCACGTTTCGCTTGAGAGTTCCTGATCGAAGATGCCTCACAAGGTCTCTCTCTATGCGCCTGTCCATATACCCGATCGACCACTTTCCTATCTTAGAGGCATCAAACAGGACGAGTAATACTGTGCTCAACGGAACGCCCAGAAGCCATATGACGTATAGGATGCGTGACATCTGAGTCACCAGTTGGAAACCCAAGTCGAATGTTAGGGATTCGAGGACTAGAAGCAAGAAAGGGAGGACTGACCACGCAGCCAAGGCATACATCAAATCAAGTGCCTTTCCTGAGAAGAGGACTTCCCGCAGCTTGGCGCCATCCGGGCGTACCCGGGGCAGTAGTGCCGCGAAGGATAAGAACCCAGCCCAAGTCAGGGCAATTACAGCCGTTGCTGTAAATGCGTCAGTCCACGTCATGCTTATCAACCTCTACTGAAGTGCCATCAATGACCTCTCGTAGAACAAACACCGGCAGTACCAAGTGACGGCGCCGATGATGAATTTGATGACTAAGCTAATAGGTATCCACCATCCTCCGAGCTTTGCCAGTGCTTGGATTTTTGTGAGATTCTTTGCAGCGGCCATAAGCTTGTGCACTGCTGCCAAAACGATCAGGGCCTGGACGACTGTTTCACCCATGAGAGCGACTGCGAAGCCCGCCGTCAATGCTCTTGCTTCGAGAAGCGTGAGAGCACCCGTGTCCACACTTGACCAGATAAGCGGCAGCCACAGGAACCAAAATAGGACCCACGCAGTGACAAGGACCGCAGTTGCAACTCCGAGTGTAAGGACTCCAAGACTCAAGGAAGTGTCAATGGCAATCCATGCCAATGTGAGCAATGTCAAATACACTCCAAAGGGACCGCCCAAGTCCAGCAACAAGGCATCGCCTTCCTCCACTTGCAGCGCCTCTTTCTGACTCTGAGAGAGTCCGTCATCCCAAGGCGTATCGAAGAAGGCAGACTCTACTCTTGTGTCGCCAAGCAAGTCAACAGAGATCTGCAAGACCATATGGCCTCCGTATTCTGTGAATGCTTCGTAAGCCCCGAGCAATCGGGGCCACAACTGACTCATCCAAGAGAACACAATTGACGCCATCTGATCGAGAAGAAGGTCGCGGCGTATCTGTGAACTGGGGCCCAGATTCTCAGGATCACCGAGTGCGCCTTCTGTGCTGCCATCGTACCCGATAGGCTCCTCCGGGTCAGGCGCCGTGGGGTCATGCCTCGTTAGGTCCGCGACGACGTTGATGTCGTGTACGCGCATGTCGACGAGCGAGTATGTGGAGTACCTCTGTCCGACTGTGACCACGTACTTGATCACCCGAGAGCAGTTGTTGACCTCTGCTATGGGATAGCTGCTGCCAGACCCATCGATGCTCGAGTATATGGCCCCATCACTACCCTGTCACAGAGGCTTCAGATTGTTGCGTTGAGTAGCATCGCCTAGAATTCACGACTCTTGAGCGCTCCTACTGATTGGACCCGACTCTTGATGAGGCTGAGAGGAACGATTAGTGACTGCCTTGTATGTAATCCATGCGGCATAGCATAGACTGACCACTGTCATGCTGCCGGTTGCGCCGTCGAGAAATACACTGACCACGCCTGTCCACGTCCCGGCGGTCCAGCCGACAAATGGGAGCACCACGGAGCCAGTCAGCATCATAGCTTGCAGGAGTCTCGCACGAGAGGGGTTCGCAGCGACCCACTTTGCCATTGAGTTCATGTGCCTGAAAGTCACTTCCCGTCCGGCCGCCTTCGTAATTCTGGCAATGGTAATCATATCCTCCACGAAGAAGACAAACAGAAGGAATACCAGTGCCACAGACAAGGCACTCACAGCCAAGATTATATTCAACACGCAGTCCAATCGCACTCACAACTCCATAGTGTTCTCCCAGACCCCTGAGTATGACTGGGGACGATTGCATCTTACGGACCATTCTCGCAGGCAGTGCATCACTTGACATCAGTCTCCTCAGAACGATTTCACTAGATGGTCATACGCTACGACGAAGCACCATATTGAGATTCCTAATAGAACGCAGAGGGCCACTTTCGAACTCAAGAATATGCCTGAGGGTCCCTTGACTTCTGCTGCTGCTTCCTCGAGCTCCTGAGCTGGATTGGGCCCATACAGAAGATTCCTGATAGTCACTAAGACGCTGAAACCCAGCGCGTTAAGTAGGGTCAGGGCTCCCCAGAATATGTAGAAGCAGCAAGCATCGAATTCGGTCCAGGCCCCTTTTGCAATCATGCTATTCGAGTATGTTGTCATCTCGTAGATCAGGAGCCCAATCGAAGTTGCAAGACAGACCGTCGCGGCGACAAGTGCAGGTATACATCCGGACTCGGCGGCGATCTCAAAAGCATAGGCACTCAACCGGATGTCAATATTGATGAGACCTATGATGATGTTGTAGGCGATTGACCTGATTGGATCGCTGGGCTGCAGAAACGAACCGTCTCCAGAAGTCGTTACGTCAAGAATCTCGACATATCCGAGAATGTTCTTCGCCACGTGAACAAGTAGGGTGAGGCCAGCCATGGCAAAGGCGGGGTGTCCTGCTGGAACATTCGAGGGCACAAGCTGGAGGGAGTATTGATAGTGCAAGAGAGGCCACGGTCCGGTCCAGTATGGGTCCACGACGTCCATTGCCTGAGCCGCTTCCTGATCTGCTCTTGCTCTGTCATACGCTGGAGGAGTACGTGTCCCATCATAATCTACAGGGTCCTCCGGGTCAGGCGCAGGGGGGTCATGCCTCGTCAGGTCAGCGACCAAGTTTACATCATGGATGCGCATGTCGACCAGCGTGTATGAGTTGGACCTCTGTCCGACTGTGACCACGTACTTGATGATGCGTGAGCAGTTGTTGACCTCCGCTATGGGATAACCACTTCCAGACCCATCGATGGTCGACCAAATGGCCCCAGCACCGCCCTGCCACGGGTCCCACCAGATTCTCGCTGTGTTCTTGAAGTTGGCCTGCATGTAGCCTGAGGTCTGAGAGTAGGACGCGCCATCGCACATGGTTCCTGATTCCAGACGGTCACCTTTGTAGCAGCTGTCAATCCTCCTGTTCTTGCCCTGGCTGTAGCCGTTCTAAGGCGTCCCTGAACGCTTGTCCGACCTCGTCGTCGCGGGACAGGAGCCTCTGCTTTGCGTGCATGTACTCCTTCACCACTACATCGTCAGGATCCAGCTTTCTGATCTTGTCCAGTAGCGTTGAAAGCATCCCATCCAAATGCCCGTTTCTGTAATTGTGTTCAATAGTAAGTTCTAAGATCTCGCCGGGCTCCACGTCCTTTCGTCCTGTTGTTTTAAATCGCCGCCCCAGCACTACGAACGTGAATGCAGGAGCAAACATCAGAACGACCAACACCACACCAACCTCAGGATGCGCTGCTTGAATCCACAACATGGGAAGAACCCAGAAAAGAAGCACCAGGAGCATGGCTTCGTATGCCGCAGTGGCCCTTCGACGCGTACCGAAGACTCTGTGTCCTACGTTGCGCAGAGTGGACGGCCCTCTGTTTCGAGAAGTCAGCCAGTCTACAAAAGCGAACAACAGGACTATGCCGGCACTCGCGATTGCCGCTAATCCGAATGTATCCACGATTCAAGGCCTCCTAGGTGCTCCAACCCATAGCAAGGTAGTATCCAACATACCATGCACAGGTCAACATGACGGCCATCTTGATAAAGGCCACTGCAAAGAACCAGATGCCTCTGTTGAATCCAGCTGGGGCTATCGGGAAGGGCTTACAGGCTTTGTAGAGCCTGTACATGAGCCAGCCCGCCGCAAGATCAGGACCTACGCCCGGGAATAGTAGCATAATCAGACTCAGGAAAGCGGCGGCCGCACCGTATGGATGCATCACATTGTTTTCCACTGCCCATTGGATAAATGCCACATACGCTAAGAACAGGACGGTCCATGCGCCCAACATCGCCAAGAGAACCCAAATGCTGGTAAGCATAGCAAGCGGACTGGCAAGATTCTCGATTAGCATCAGCCCATACTTCAATGCGAAAGCCAAACCCACTGGCGCCACGAATTTGACTAGGAATTCGGCCCACCCACTGTCCATCTGTTGAGCCACTGCGCCCATCTCTTCTTCTGTACCCTCGGCCTCTATGCTTGACGCAATGGACAAAGTATGCACCTGAATATCTCCCAGGATATCGACGGAGATCAGCACATTGAATACGGTCTCGATCACGTCAACGAGTTCTAGGAACAAGCGGGGCCAGAAGTTCACTAGAGCCCAGTATGCCTCCAGGGAAACACTCAGCAAGCTGAGCGTCTGTTCTCCCTCTTCCTGACCACACTCAGGAGTGGGAGCGGTTCCATCGCTCTCCTCCGGGTCGGGTGCTGTCGGATTGTGCCTTGTCAAGTCAGCAGCAGCGTTGATGTCATGTACGCGCATGTCGACCAGCGTGTATGAGGAGTACCTCTGCCCGACTGTGACCACGTACTTGATGATGCGTGAGCAGTTGTTTACTTCTGCTATGGGATAGCCGCTGCCAGAGCTGTCAATGGTCGAGTATATGGCGCCAGCACCTCCCGGCCACGGGTCCCACCAGATCTTCGCTGTCTTCTTGAAGTTCGTGTAGATGTTGCCTGAGGTCTGAGAGTAGGACGCGCCATTCTGGAAGTAGTACAAGTTGAATCAGCCCCTCTGACTGCCCACCCAAGCGTCGCCTAGTGCATGAGCAACACGCACTGCTTGTTCTCGTCGAACAGCCCATTGTAGGCTCTTCCCATGGTTGAACTGCACTGCACGAGCTCTCCAATCACCGAGGACTCGCTCAACCGGCAGAATCGGCAGTTTCCTGAGGAACTGCCCGACTAACGACCAAGCTGGCTATCATCAGAAGGACTGGAACTAGAGGGAACCACGCGAGCACATGCATGAACACGGAGAGCATCCCAGAACCCCATAGTGGTATGTCTGACAGCACCGCAGCCAGCGAGATCATCACTGCTGCCCATACGACGGTCACGACCGCAAAGGAATCAGGTGCGCCCCGGCTGAGTACGCCGCGAGGCGCACCTGTTGGTCTGCCATCATGCGACCTGAGAGATCCATTATGTGCTAATATGACGTCACTGAACAGGCGATGGAATCCTATGATGAACGCGAGGTTCGCAAGGATATTAGCCCACGCAAAGATCTCAGTTACCAGTTCGAGTTGCCACATAGCCACACCCACCTATTCAGAACAGACCCATGCCCAGCATGAATCCGTAAACGATGATAGCAAATCCCACGATCATTTGAATTACCCCGGAAACCACGAATCCAACGACTAAGTAGTCCACCGTGGCCCATGGAACGCACCCAGCTGCTAGCACAAATGCATGATAGGCCGCCGATTCCACAAAGGCCATGTTCAATATTGCGTAAGCAGTGGCATCCATATGGAACCTGAACGCCTCAGGCAAAGCGTCTACCGCCCTATCGACTCATCTATCAATCCAAGCACCTCACCCTTGGTCCTTGATGCAGTGAAGGCCACAAGGCCCCTAGTGGCTCGAAGCATCGCGTCTAATTCCCTTTATTGTCGGTAGGACGATCTTGCGGTTCATGTAGCAGCGCATACTCTTTCAGTGGGCCCTCAGAAACCTTTCGACGAGTCGCCATGACTCCTGCAAGGGCGGTCAGTAGCATCCCGACTGAAACCCCGACCAACAGAACAACGAAGTCCAGCTGTGGAAATGTGCCCGCCCATCTAGCAGCAGCCAAAAGGATAAGAAAGCACACTACCCCAACGCTGCACCCTAAGCCAGAGAACCACAAAACCCACCATTGCTCTTCGTCCGCCATCATGCTCCACGGCTTTTTCCGTGTGCCAATCGCCTCGTAAGCCAGTAAGTAAACCGAGAGGACTGAGACTGACCATGACGCAACCAGAAGCAGTAACGAGAGCACCAGAGGATCCATCACTTCTTGCACTGGGCTTCACCTTCCAAACTTCAGACTGTATGTTGATTCATGGAACGAAGCGCGTATAGAGAGCAGCCGTGACTAGCGCAAAGCAGGCTATGCATTTAAACACGAAGAGAATCCAGCCACCAGGCAGGATACTCAGTAGCGCCTCTGTGACATCTTTGCCGGCCAGGATACTGCCGAGTATCACATAGCCGAACGTCAGACAGAATGCCCCGAAGCAGAACACTAGACCAGTGAGCAGCAAGACCCAGAATCTGAACCAGGGGTCAAAGCCGCTATTCCTTAGAGATGCTTCCAGTATCGTGATAGAGTAGGTGTACAAGATCATCCAGTCGAATCCCAGAGCAACAGCGAATGGAATCCAGCCCGGATTAGAGTTGGATGCGAAACAGGCTGATGCCCAAAACAATTCGATTAAGTACAGGCCTGCCATTACGACTAGGTTGTCAATGATCAACTGCATAGCAGCGTTGACGATAGCCGAGTTGTCCAGTGTCTGAATGCTGTTGCCCATGTCGTCAGTAGCAGCGAGCGTTTCGAGTGTTCTAGAGCCCAGCAGGTCTGACTTTACTTGAACCACCAGTGACGATCCGCTCGGGTGGTACTTCTCCACTCTGGTGTGCAGTTCAGGCCAAGGTATGGTCCACCAGCTATTCACATGCTGAACCCAGTCCGCGTCGGGCGGATCTGCCGTCTGGCCCACGCCTAGGTCAGTCCCGTCATATATCGCGGGGTCGTGTGTCGTCACGTCAGCGACAACATTGACGTCATGGATGCGCATGTCGACCAGCGTGTATGAGGAGTACCTCTGCCCGACTGTGACCACGTACTTGATGATGCGTGAGCAGTTGTTGACCTCTGCTATGGGATATCCGCTGCCAGACCCATCGATGGTCGACCATATGGCGCCGTCACCGCCCTGCCACGGGTCCCACCAGATCTTCGCCGTCTTCTGGAAGTTGGTGTAGATGTAGCCAGAGGCTTGAGAGTAGGACGCGCCGTCCTCAAAGTAGTACAGGTTGAACCACCCCTTCTGGCTCCCATACCAGGCGTCGCCCCAGTAGACAAGCATCACACACTCTTTGTTTTCGTCGAACAGCCCCACGTAGGCTTGGCCCATGGTGTAGCTGCTCTGCACGAGCTCGCCGATAACAGAGAAATCGCTCAGCTGGTAAAGCCTGAACGGCCTGTCCAGCACATGCACGTACTGCGGTCCATGCCAACCTGATATCCCGGACACTATCGAGGTCCACTTCATGTAGCTCTGTCCGGATGGGACCTCAAGAACACCCTCCGAAGGAGGGCCATAGGGGAACGTCAGGTCCTTCTGGAACTCATACATGTCGTTGCATGCGTCGTGGAACACCGTGTAGTCCGAGTAGGCGTAGCTCAACCTAAGGGAGTAGATTCTTTCATCATGCTCGTTGAGGGAGCCGTAACGGTAGCTCTGGATCGCCACATACTTGATTATTCTGTTAGTATTGATCTGCGTATAGCAGTAGAGCCAAAGTTCATCCTTTCCCGGAACGTCTGCAAACAGTCCTTGCAGGGGATCGAACCTTATCTGCACAACTCCAGATACGTCACCAGTGAGCAGGTTCGATTGAAGAGACTTGCTAGTCCCGTCCTCGTTGTAGTAGCATGCAGTGAAGACCGTGGCCGCAGTGTCTGTCCAGGAGTCAGCAACATAGAGTAGCACTGCTAGCTTCTTGTTTGAGTCGTACAATGCTACGAACGTCACACCCACCCGTGAGGCTTGGCCACTGTGCACAAGCGAAAGGTTTGCTGAAAAGGAACCGAGGTCCTTCATCTTGAAATAAGACGGCAGAGTCATCACGAACGACGGACCATGCCAAGAGGTTCCCGTTGGGATGTTCGTAACAGTCAGGTATGTGCCAGTCGAGCCTATTGAACCGGTTGCTTGTGTATATCCCGGAAGATTAGGCCAGCTCGAGTCATACTCGTAGTCGGATCTCCCACAAGAGTCGGTCCACAGACCGCCTGTCCTGCCCGGGTTGCGACCCACCACAGGCTCTGACCATATGCCGTCCACCTTCTGCCTAGAAACATAGACACCGCCAGCACCTATCTGGTTCAACGATATCGAATCGACAGAGTCGAGGACACTGCCGCTCGCAGTGACGTTCACCCAGACCTGAGTGTAGAGCGAGCCGTCTCCGGAATAGACTACGACACCTGAGTACGTGCCACCACAGAACACCAGTGGGCCATACTCCCAGTGTCCACGAGGTGCTATGTATATGTAGACCTGACTATAGCTTTCCGCGCCCGGAGGAGAAAGAAAGTCCGGACCGCCATCTGGGATCCATGTCGCCTCTTGATAGTAGTTCCTCGTGTAGTTCACGGAGAGAGCCATCAGGGTCCTGAGATAGGGTACCCCATAGATGTCGAAATAGACTTTGTAGTAGTCCACTATTAGGTCTCTGAGGTCCAGAGGCAGTGCATTGAACCCGTCGGGCCCGGAGAGCTGTACCCATGTGGAGGACCTGAGGACCATGTACTCATCTGTATAGGTGTCAGAGTAGTGAGCATCTACGTACTCGATCTCGTCAAGAATCACCTGTTCGAAGTCCATGATGTGCACGCTGCAACCTGACTGAACGAGTTCCTTTGCCGTGGTCAGTTCTGTCGTCCTGTACTGCTCGACCATCTGGGAATTGATGCCGAGCGCAAGCATGACCGCTGAGGCAATCTCGACGTTGGTCACCTCCGCAGGTCTGACACCAGGAACTGTGTAGAGTTTCTTCGCTGACTCCTCAATCCCATAACTGATGAGCCTTCTACTCTCACACGCTGCAAACAGGTGAAGGGTCGCTTTCGAGTCCTCGACTATCCCCGCCATCGCTTTCCATGAAGTGAGACGCGATCCAGTGACTATGCCTTGTGGTCCCCCGTGGGACATGTATATCACGACTGAAGCATCCAGAGACTTCGCCGCACTTGGGTCACAGGTCTTGATCAGAATCAACCTGTCCACGAAGAATGGATCATCTGTTATGAATGAGGACAGTCTTCCCATCAGTTCTTGTGTAGCCCAGTCAGTGTCTGTATCGCCTGACAGCTGAAGAATGACGACGGTCGGGCCTGCATTTGCAGCATCAGCTTGCCACGCAGTTGAGGCGACAAGCTGAATCCCAAGAATCGTTGCTACACTTACTGCACACAGAATCACGATTGCTCGTGCTGAACGAACAGCTAGTTTCATTTACCCTACCCCGGTTGCGGCTCCGCGCAGACCTCCCTGCCTCCGGGCCCCACAGCCAACTGAGAACGATTGTGCACGCCGGGGATATAAGGAACGGGACATCGGGAGTGCCTGCTAATGGCCACTTGAGGCCTGCATGGCCGATTTCCTTGGCAATCTTTTCCCGACTATCAGAATTCGTTAGAGCCGGGGCATAGGAAGGTAATTTTCCCATCTAAAAAGTTAACAAACGGACAGGGGGCAGGCTGGTATCCACAAGACGCTCAGAATGCCACTACGGTGCGCCTGGAGAGCACAGTGGGCTCGAATGGTTGATGCATTGTCAATTGAGATACCACCGACCATGAGAGTGATTTGGCGCAGATTCTGCTTCTGAGGGTCGAAGAGAGGCAAGCCAAGAAGTCCGGTTGAGATAGGGGCTTTGGCACTAGGTTCTTTGTCAAGCCCCTATCTGAGGAGCTATGAGGGCAGGGCTCAGGTCGTCGCCTGTACCTTTGTGGTTTCGGCTTTCTTCGCCTTCAGAGCGTCGAAGTCAGGGTCGATGTTGATATACAGTAGGATGATTGCCGCTATGCCGAGGAAAGGCGCGAAGATCGGACCCCACAGCATGAGTCCTAGAGTGTTGAAACCTGTCGTTGCCACTGAGTAGTCCATGACTAATCCAAGCAGCAGAGCCGAGCCAGCCTGGAACAGGTTGAGAGGTACGCCAATGAAACCAGTGTACATCCCGGAGCGGCTCTGCCCTGTCAGAAGCTCATCCGCCTGTGCGATGTCAGCCGGAACAATATAGGACATCAGGTAGTAGACCGCCATACATGCAGCCAGAGGAATGAAGAACATGATGGCCACAACCACGTTCGGAATGGCAGGTATCAAGCGGGAGATGAAAGCCGTCGCGGGCAGCAGGAAACCCAGAATCAGCATCGAGCCGATCATGGCTTTTCCCTTGCCAATCTTCTTGATCAGCTTGACCCAAAGATAGAGGAAGACCATTATTGACGCCAGTAGAGTAATGGCCGGGGGCAGCAGGAGGTCAAGGGTTTTGAGTAGCAGCACTTCTTGCGAGAAGCCCAGTATCTGAGCAGTGATGGCTGAAAATGAGAACGACAAGAAACCGACGGCAAACATCCAGCCAACATAGGTACGATTCCTCAGGACTGTCATGGTTTCGGCGACAACGCTTCTCTTGGGGATTACTATGTCGGGCCTCTCATGGATCCAGATTATCGAAGGCAGATAGAACAGAACAGTGATAATCGAAATAGCAAGGACGAATATCAGACCGAAGTATCTCAGACCCGGCGGATCTGGAGGCTTGTTGAATAGCAGAGTCGTCATCAAGCCTGCCACAATGCCCAGTCCGTTTGCAATCCAGTTGGCTGTATTCTGCATGCTTGAAACCAAGGGTCGCTCATCCTCGTCAGTGATCTCGGGCAGCCAGGCCTGGAACGCAGTCAGCAAAAAAGCGTAGAAGAACTTGAATGAACAAAGGCTTGTGACGTAATAGGCAAAGACTAGCATCTCAAGTGCTGGATTCGTCGTGTCCAGGAACCAATTCGGGACAAACAGGAGAAAACCTGTTATAGCTAGACCCGGAGCTCCGACGATCACAAAGGGCTTCCTTCGACCCCATCGAGTATGAACCCTATCGCTCCAGTAACCAGTGAGCCAGTGGGTCAGGCCAATGACTACGTATGAGAGTGCAAGGGCAACTCCTGCAAGGAGCCAGTTTAGTTCAAAAAAGGTCCCGTAGATCCAGAAGGAAGTTAGGCCTGTCAAGGTCAGAAGGAAGGACGACCCGAACCGACCCATTCCATAAGCAACCTTCTTGTAAAACGGCAGCATCAGTTCACAACCACCAATCCAGCCCTACGACGGATTCTGAATCCTAGACGGATTGGGTTAGCCGGCATTTAAGGGATACGCCAGACAACTCGTAGTCAGATCAATGTGGAAACCGGGCATGCAAGGAACTTGACACCCGTTCGACAGCCTGCGAACTTCGAGAAAAGGGAGGCCATGGGACACTTGAGGTTACATGAAACATAACGTTCTCTGAAGTGAAACCGAAACATGGCGATTTCTGTGTTCTCGCGGTCCCGGTGACAAGGATGATGGTCGCTTCAATGGGCTTATAGGAGGTCCGACTAGGCCGGTCATTCCATATACGCTAGGAGAGATGATGCCAATAGTCGAGGAATCACAGGAAGCCGAGGTCGTAGATACTAAGAGACCGATGCGAGCTTTCACCGTGATGTGGACAGGCCAAGCGGCATCTCTGTTTGGTAGTGGCTTGGTTAGATTCGCGCTCGTCTGGTGGCTCACTCTGACAACGGGGTCTGCTACAGTACTAGCTCTTGCTACCATCATGGCACTGGTGCCTCAGATTCTCCTGACTCCTATAGCAGGTGCGTATGTAGACCGCTGGAACCGGCGGATTGTAATGATGGTCGCAGATTCTGCGATTGCCGCTTCGATTGGCGTACTGGCTTTGATCTACCTTCTCGGTCTGGCGGAGGTGTGGCACATCTATCTCATCATGTTTGTTGGCGAGTGTTTTG
>PRDI01000078.1 GCA_003345595.1 Candidatus Thorarchaeota archaeon
CTCGTCAACATCCTTGTAGGCTCCCGGAGCCTCCTCGGCTATGCCTATTGCCTTGGGGGACTTCACTATGATTCCGCGTGCCGCTAGTTCCCTCTGAATCGTGCTGCCGTCAAAGTCTCTTATCGCCTGTGTGCGGCTCATGAAGCGGCCTGCTCCGTGAGCAGTTGAGCCAAAGGAGAGTTCCATGCTCTTCTGATTGCCTATGAGAATGTAAGAGGCAGTACCCATTGTACCTGGTATCAATACCGGCTGACCGATGCTCTTGTACTTGGCCGGGGTTTCCGGGTGACCCGGTGGAAAGGCTCGAGTGGCCCCTTTCCTGTGAACCAAGACCTTTGTCTTCTTGCCATCAATCGTGTGTTCCTCAACCTTGCCCATGTTGTGGGCGACATCGTATATCATGTGCATGTCTAGGTCTTCAGGAGAACGACCAAGGACCTTCGAGAAGGCCTCTCTAGTCCAGTGCATCATGGCCTGTCGATTGGCCCACGCGAAGTTGGCCGCAGCACTCATAGCACCTAGGTACGCCTGTCCCTCTGGCGAAGTCGTCGGAGCGCTGCATAGCTCTCTGTCAGGTAGCTGCAGGTTGTACTTCTTCATCGCTTGTGTCATCGTCTTGATGTAGTCATCGCAGACTTGATGACCCAGCCCCCGCGAGCCACTGTGTATCATGACCGTGACTTGCCCCTTCCGGGTGATTCCCATGGCCTTGGCGGCCTTTTCATCATAGATGTCGTCTACAAGCTGAATCTCCAAGAAGTGATTGCCTGATCCCAATGTGCCTACCTGTTCCCTGCCTCGGGCCTTGGCCTCGCCGGATACCTTGCTAGCATCAGCAAAAGCGAGTTGTCCACCCGCCTCTGTGTATTCTAAATCCTCCTGCCAACCGTAGCCGCTCTCAACAGCCCACTTCGAACCTTCGGTCAGCACCCTGTCGACGCCTCCTCTACCCTGCAGTTCGATCTTACCAGTACGCCCAATACCAGTCGGGACATCAACGAACAGGCGCTCTATGAGAATCTTGAGTTTGGGTCTTACGTCCTGCTCGTCCATACTCGTTCTGAGAATACGCACTCCACAGTTGATGTCGTATCCGACGCCGCCAGGGGATATCACGCCGCGTTCGTAGTCTGTCGCTGCGACTCCGCCGATTGGGAATCCATATCCTTGGTGTCCATCGGGCAGGATTATGCTGTGAGTATAGATGCCGGGCAGACAGGCGACATTCGTGCCTTGTTCGAACGTTGCGTCCTGGCGCATCTTCTTTGCAAGCGAATCCGATGCGTATATCCTGACCGGAACAGTCATACAGTCCTTAGTTCCCTTAGGGATCTCGTAGAGGTTCTCACCAATCCTCTTGGCTTCCAAAGCGTTCACTCCTTCTAGCTGTCAGTGTCTGTTCTGCTATAAGCATTGTCAACCAGCAACGGCCCGGCCTGAGGTTCAGACTTACCCTGTCTGCATCGGAGCACGTGGGTCAGGGTTGTTGACTGCACTATGGCAATAGAACTCCCAAGTTCTGTTGAGCAATGGCTTAGCTATGAGCTGCTGTTCTGCGTCCCTCGAACTGCTTTCTTCCCCTCCCTTTATTACCCGGCCGATGTTTCATACCAATGGGCACGCTGCCCAGAACTGAAAAGGAGGCTGAAGTCCTGACTGCGGAACTACGACTTACCGCAATGGTGACACAGCATGGTTGAAGCTGCAAGGTCAATCAGCAGGATCTCACAAGGCTCCTGCAGACTGCCGGCCTGCTCCCTATCGGAACTACCTGCTCTGGAGACATAGGCTACGATGCGGTTGTCCGGGTCGTCAATGCACAGGTCGCTGTCGTCGAAAACCTGGACGTCTTCACCCCTATTCACGACGACCCGTACACTCAAGGGCAGATAGTTGCATGCAACGCGACTAACGATGTCCATGTGATGGGCGTCACCGACGTACTCTCACTGCAGGCGTTGCTCGCTTACCCAGAGGAGCTGCCTGAGGAAGTTGCTGCCGGGGTCCTCAGAGGCATGAATGGTTTCATGACGGCGATCGGTTCTCGAGTGACCGGCGGCCAGACAATCAGGAATCCCTGGCCTGTCTTCGGAGGAGTCTGCCTCGGTATCGCTAGGCCCGAAGAAATCGTGTACCCCAGCGGTGCTCGTGTGGGTGACGCTGTGGTCCTTACGAAGCCGCTTGGGACGCAGCCTGCAATGAGATCGTACAGAGACCTCAACAGCCCGAAGCGCGATGTATTGCTTGAGAGGTTCGTCGAGTCGGACCTTCGTCAGATTCAGGGCAATGCTGTGCGTGTGATGACGAAGAGCGCCCTTGAGGTGGCTCGGGTCATGCGAGCGGTTGGCGTGAACGCCGCCACCGACGTTACAGGGTTTGGGCTGATCGGCCATGCGAGCAACATCGCTACCTTCAGTGGAGTAGACATAGTAGTCAAGTCCGTTCCTGTCATCAGGGGAACCTTGGAGCTTGCAGATTTCTTCGGTCAAAAGCTCTCTAAAGGGCTAGGCGCCGAGACTGCCGGTGGACTGCTCTGTTTCATGCGCCCTGAGAAGGTCGAGAAGTTCAGTGCGATGCTGCAGCGGTTGGGTCTTCCTTGCTGGACCATTGGCGGAACGACGAAGCCTAAGACGAAACCTGCGGCCCGCTTGGCGCCGGAGGTAGAGTTCATCGAGACCGAGTTCCCGTGATGTCTTTCGACAACCCTCGGGACGAGAGGCTGAGGACTGCCGTCGCGAGCGGCCGGTCTCCCCCGACAATCAGATGTCTGAGAATGGTTGCGTAGGTCACGACAGACCCAAGGATGTGTCTAGACAGCCCAGGATGCTAGTCAAGGAGATGGTTCAGCTTGTCGAAGATCTCGTCAATGCCTTCAATGGAACTAACATCTATCTCAGGGAGGATGAATTTCCTCAGTTCGACCAGTTCGCTGTCTTCTACATCCCGAAAGAGCCAGAACTCTTTTTCGGTCACTTCGCTTGCAGTAGCCATCTGGGGTATCACTCCACGACGTGGTTCAACAGTCGTCTGACTGTCAGTTCGTACTATGCAGATATAACCCTTTTTGTCGATGTTATATCCATAGTTCGTGACATGTCGATGCTCATTGGACGCGAATTTGGGATTCGTCGACGCTATTTCGATACACCTTCGCTGTTGCGACCCCACGAGTGGATCCCCATTCATTGTATCCTCCTGCGATTCTCTTTACGCTCTGGACCCGTAACTGATTCACTGTCTGTCTGTGCAACTTCCCGACGAGCACATGTCGATTGAGATACCGTTAGGAAGGTCAAGACATGACAAACCATTTATCACCGACTGGAACACTGGAAATAACTTGACGGAGAAGCAAAACTCCGGCCAAAGAGTCTAGGTGCGTGAAGATGAAACTCGTTGTCACCGGTCCCCTCGCGTCTGGCAAGAGCCTGCTCATCAACAGGATCACCAATGGTGCCTGCATCAATATTGAGAGGCGAGGTACCACGATTGCCATGGACCATGGGGTGGCGAATGTCGATGGCATGAGTGTCTTCATGTTTGGAACGCCCGGTCTCCTCAGATTCAGGACGATGCGCAAGATACTGTGTTCAGGTGCTGACGGGATCATATTCGTTGTTGATTCTGTTGACCCTGAGTCCGACGCACGGGCGAAGCTGTTCTTCAGAGAAGTGGCATTCTTCTTGCCCGGAGTACCCTGTGTGGTGGCTGCCAACAAACAGGACGTTGAAGAGGCAAGACCTGTTGACAGGCTGAGAAGCAGCATGAGCTTTCTCGCCGGCCTTCCTGTTTTTCCATGTTCGGCAAAGACTGGAGAGAATGTCGACAGCATGCTACGTACACTCCTGTATCTCTCGATGATGCAGTGGAGTTCTGTATTCAGGAAGTTCGCAGAACATAGTGGGGCCAAGAACGGTCTGAGCCGTTTCATGAAAGATCTCAAGGTTGAGCGGGAACAGGCTGTAGGTTATCTCAGGAGGTTCGAACTGAGGAAGCTACTTCAAGTTCAAGTGGGTGATGAGCAGTTCTTTGTCAAAGACTCTGTTCGGCCGTTTCTCGAAAACCCGGTCCTAATCATGCATCGGTGACCCTTGCAGAAAGAATCAAAAGCGGGTTGGATAGGTCCATGCAAGAGGCAGAGAGGTGAGCCCCGTGAGTGACGAAGACGAGTCGCTTGAGGAAATGGACCCGGCCGAACTAATAGAGCAGGCAGATGCGGCCAAGGAGGCAGGAGACAAAGCCACTGCCGCAAAGCTCTACAATAGTGCCGGCAACATATACATGTCCGTGGCAGAGTATGCCGAGGCTCTTGCTTGTTTTGAGAAGTCGCTCACTCTCTATACTGAGATCAAGGATGAAACAGGAACAAGCGACACCTTGTACAATCTGGGCGTCGCTCAAATCAATCTTGAGAAGTGGGAAGAGGCCGTGAAGACCTGCCAGACAGCCATGAAGATGTTTGAGAAGCTGTCAAATAACGATGGGGCCGCAGATGCAATGTACGGCCTTGCGCTCGCCTATCTTGGGATGCACGATTTCGACAAGGCAATGGACTACTTCAACAAGGCGCAGAAGGCCTACAAGGCGTTGGGCAATGAGCAAGGAGTAGCAAGCACGATCATGGATATTGGCAATGCATACTCCGACAAGGAAGACTGGGACACTGCAGAGCTCACGTTCAAGAAGGCGCTGAAGATATATCGCGACCTTGATGACAAGGCCGGAATCGCTGATGCCCTGTCACTGTTGGGCGACATCTCTGAGATGCGGAAGAACGAGAGGAAGTCTGCAGAGTATTTCGTCGAGGCTGCCCAGTGCTACCTTGATGCACAGATTTTCGATATTGCGAGAGAAGTCGTGGAGCGCGCAGAACAGAAGCTCTGGGATGTCCCGAAGGCGACACGACGACGGCTTCGCAAAATGGTCGACGACATCAAGGACGCGCTGCCTGAAGAGGAGCCCGAGGAGGCCGAGGAAGAGCTGGGCGATGAAGACTTCGACGAGGATATGCTCGATGCAGACCTTGAGGGCCATGAGTCCGATGACTCTGACAGTGATGAGTAGAAAGGCGACGAAAGAGCGCAGATGTGTCTTGCTCAGTCCTCGGTGCGACTACATCGTCTGAAGAATCGTGAGGATGGGACCTTCAGTCGGGAAAACTCTATCTGCTATGAGTGAGTTGACCGCCCAGATGAGATGAGGAGCGATATCAGTTGAGCATTTGGACAAGAGGATTAGTGACCCCAGTTGTTCTCACAGTTCTGCTGACAGTGGTATTCTTTCCATCTCATGTTGTGGGCACAAGCCCCAGTTCTTCGGCCATGGGCGGCGGCTTGAGCACATCCACCAATACTAGCTCAGCAGAGGACGAGATCACGCCACTGCGAAGAGCGACCTTTGTCATAGGCGATTCCGATTCTCTGCTCGATGACTTTGCGTTCATGGCTGCAGTCCCAACATCGACCTTTGCATATGATGGTCACACGTATGTGTCTCCTTTAGTCTATCACACCGAGTCCGAGTCAGAGAAATGGCTCATTGATGATTGGGCCGAGTACTTGGGACCAGATGGAGGACTGACTCAGGCGGTCATCATAGGCGAAATGCAGGAACCATCGGTTCTAGACCTTCAACAATCCCTGGGTTCTGTCGTATATCCGCGCATAGTAGGAAACAGTTCAGCAGAGATTGCCGCGAAACTTGCTCTCATGGACTGGCGCACTTCGAATGTGGCAGTCTTCGCAATAGTCAATGACACTCTTGTCCTACCGCAAGTTGTGACTGGTTCGGCCAGCCACACCTTTGTCAACAACCCATACACGATTGACGCACCATCGGTGTCTGTCATCAATAACAGTCCTGTCTATGTGCCATTCACTCCGCCTGCAGGCGCGGGCTGGCTTGAGGGAAGTTTCAACTGGACAGGCAATGAAATCTTCACACACGTACTACTGGACCCTTATGACGCACCAGTGGACTATTCAGTTGTTGCTCAGACCTCCATGGAACGCCTCATTTCAAACCCGGTTCCTCTCTATTTCTGGGTGCCAAAGAGTGTCGATGGCGAATGGAACATGGTCCTCTATCCTGTATCAAGTATCGCCGAAACTGTTTCCATCGATTGCGAAATCAAGTATCACACCGGCTTCTCTCAAACCATCAGTGTGCCTTCCTGCGCCAGATGGCTGAACGTGAGCATAGATTGGAACAATGCGGCAACGAATCTGAATCTCGCACTCGTCGATCCAGCTGGTCGCCTTGGTCAGTGGGCGCCTGCTGGCAGCATACTCTCCAACCCGGGACGGGAGTCACTCAGCCTACCATATCCAATGGCTGGCAACTGGACTGCTGTCGTAGCTTGGATGGACTCCACTTCTGAGAGCAATGATGTCTTGCTGTCTTG
>PRDI01000079.1 GCA_003345595.1 Candidatus Thorarchaeota archaeon
GCCGATAATCGACCAGCCCTTGCCCGGCTTCGATTCCGTTGGAGGCACCACTTCTGCCGAGTTGCAGAGAATAGTGGTCACAATGAGCTTGTCCAATGCTGGGCATTGACCAATGCTTGTGACCCGCCCTTCATGAGAGAACACACCAAAGAGATGGTGGCCAAGACCAGACACATCAAACAGCAGATTCCCTGCATACATCTTCCGGACAGTCATCTCGCCCTTTGTTATGGTTCCTGTCTTGTCGGTGCAGATGACTGTCACGCTGCCCAATGTCTCTACTGCAGATAACCTCTTGACAAGTACATTCTGCCGGGCCATCTGCAGAGAACTGATTGCCAGTGCAGAGGACACCGTCAGTTGCAGGCCCTCCGGGACAAGCGAAACTATCACCCCTATCATGAGGAAGATACCGCTGTAGACGGGGAGATGTAACCATGCCAATGTAATAATCAGAAAGAAAGATCCAAGAATCATGGCGAGGAAAAAGTCCTTTCGAGCAGCTGCGGCGATTTCCTTCTCTAGAGGGCTCGGAGGATCGTGAATCTTTTGGGTCAAGCCTGCAATTTCGCCGAACTTCGTGTTTGCACCTGTGGCATACACGACTGCCTTTCCGTGTCCGCGCACTATGCTGGTACTCATGAAAGCGAGGTTAGGTGCATCAAGATATGACACACCGAGATTGGCCTTCGGGTCAGCGGTACGGGGCTGCGGCGTGGCCTCTCCTGTGAGTGGGATGTTGTTGACCCAGATGTCGTAGGCCTCCATGAGTCGGGCATCAGCTGGAACACGATCACCTAGGTCCAGCGATATCACATCGCCCGGCACAATATCCTGTACCTTCACTCTCTGGACCCGTCCGTCACGAAACACCTTCGCCGACTCCGGCACCCAGCCTCTCAGAGCATCCATGGTCTTCTCTGCGCGTATCTCCTGCAGAACGCTGGCTGAGGCATTCAGGATTACGATTCCAAGCACTACTAGGCCGACGACTGGCGTCCCGCTGATGAAAAGCAGAACACTTGCGAAGAGAAGTAGTATACTGAACCCGTCGAGCAAATAGGCAAAGAACCGTGTGAGAGACAGATGAGTTGTTGTCTGCGGGGTCTCATTTGGACCAAGCTCCGTCAACCGGACAGAAGCCTCAGCTGAAGTGAGGCCTTCTGGTGACGTCCTAACGGATGCTAGGACCTCCTCTATGGAGGATTCGACGATATTGCTCAAACCAGTCACTCCCAGTTATCATGGCGTGTTCTGTGATAGGAAGAAACCCGTGAAGCGATTCTTCCTCTGTGACCAGTGCGAAACATTGCCATGGAAGGAGTCATGAGCTGGCCCTTGATCATCCTGACATCAGCCTGATAGGATGGAGGCGTGCGAGAGGACCTACTGCTTATAATCGTTCCCGCTTCAGAGCTACTCCGGAAACAGTCTGTCTAGAGGAAGCTGATCCCACTATTGGCTGCCTGCATGAGCGAGAAGCAGTCCATCGAACTCTCCGGGACGCGGCAAGTGCTGCATTCTCAAGGGCATAAACCGATTTCAATCCGAGCTAATCCTGATAACCATGGGAGGAGCTTTCACGGAACCAGCGATACATCCACCGCGAAGCTGAGTGATTCTCTTGGAAACTCGGAGAATCACAGACGGGGCGATACTTGTTAAGTCGAGTGTCGAAGTTGTGACTCTTGAGTCTCTGGTGGCGGGGCTGATCGTCCCGTGACGAGACCCCTTGCCCGTGTGACGAGGATATGCTCGGACCAGAAACTGAATAGTGCTTACGGTGTGCCCGATAGATGCCCGAGGGCAAGGGACTCGAGGTAGCTATCCATCACAAACATGGTCAGGGTTCGGTCCACAGCAGGCAACTCTCTTAGGAATTCTGTTATGAAGCGGTTCATCTCAGCTGTGTCCTTCGTCCGGACCTTGAGGAACACATCGTACTGCCCTCCTAGGACGAACACTTCCTGAACAAAAGGATGCTTTGAGATCTCCTCACAGAACTGCTTCTGAGACAGGATTTCATCCTTACCGGGCACACGGTACCTTATTGTTACAAAGATGAGAGCCAGAGTTGACCGATCGAGAAGCTCCGGGTTGAGGATTGCACACCACTTCTTGATGAAGCCCCTATCCTCCAAGGACTTGACCCTCGCATGCACCGTCGAGATTCCCTTACCGATTCGCTCAGCAATTGTCTGAATGCCCAGTTTGCTGTCCTCCTGCAGCATCTCAAGAATCTTGAGATCGATTTCGTCTGCAGCGACAGGGCGATGCTTCTTGGCCATCTGAGGATGCTTCCGATAGTTCTTGTTCTTTCTGCTTTTCTCCGTGCCGCCTCAAAAGACTTTCCAGTTACTTCAGCACGGCTGGAGCTAGTTCTTTCAAAGCACTCGATTGCCGAAAACAATCTAGCGTGAAACTGGCAATGGTTAATAGCTGGACTCACGAATTTGAGTTTTTCAGGGTAGATCTATGTACGGCCACTTCTCGCAAAACAACAGAGAATACGTGATTGAGAAACCTGACACGCCCACGCCATGGATTAACTACCTTAGCAATAGCGAATACTGCGCCATGATTTCAAACACTGCAGGAGGCTATAGCTTTCACATTGATCCTCGTGACAGGAGGATCACAAGATACAGATACAACGGGTTGCCGGTCGACAGACCAGGGAGGTACATCTACATCAGAGATGATGAAACGGGGAGCTACTGGTCACCAACATGGCAGCCAACACTGACTAGATTGGACTCGTACGAATGCAGACATGGCTTAGGATACACCCGAATATCGTCATCGTACTCCGGAGTCGAGGCAGAAGTGACCTATTTCGTGCCAGTTGATAACAACGTCGAAATATGGATGCTGACTCTGAGGAATAGCTCTGGCAGGACACGGAACCTCAAATTGTTCACCTACTCCGAGTTCTGTCTGTGGCAGGCAGCGAGAGATCAGAATGACCTTCAGTCGGTTCAGTTTGTTGGTATTTCGCGCAACGAAGACGGGATAGTACTGTACCACCTTCACGATGACAGCACAGGGTATGCATTCTTTGCCACCAGCAAAGACATTGCTGGATATGACTGCGACAGGGAAACCTTCATCGGCCCATATCGGAGCGAGGCCAATCCCATTGCTGTCGAGATAGGGGCGTGCAAGGGCTCTGTGGCGATTGGAGGCAACCCAATAGCGGCCACTGCCATTCCGATTAGCCTCAAGCAAGGAGAGTCGGAAACAGTTGTCTACGTCCTTGGCGTAGCGCCCGACAGAGATCAAGCAAGAGAACTCGCCAGGAAGTTCAAGAGCAGCGCAATAGTGAACGAGGAATTCCTAAGGCTACAGGATCACTGGAGCTCCTACCTAGACAAGCTTGTGTCTGTCACGCCGGACTTGGAATTCGATGAGGTCGTGAACATATGGAACCAGTACCAATGCAGGACCACATTCAGATGGTCGAGATACGTGTCATTCTATGAAACTGGGATAGGCAGAGGAATGGGATTCAGGGATTGCAGCCAAGACATTCTAGGAGTGTTGCATGCCCTGCCGACAGACGTTCGCCAGCGCATCGTTGATCTTGCGAGGAACCAGTTCAAGAGCGGTAGAGTCTATCATATCTACTTCCCGCTCAGTGGCGAGGGCGGATTCCCCGACTATGTCAAGAAAGATATGCAGTTCTTCAGTGATGACCACCTATGGATCATACTTGCGGTGTCTGAGTACATCAAGGAAACAGGTGACTTCGGCATACTGGACGAGAGAGTGAATTTCGTCGACGGACCGGCGGTCAGCCTGTACAGACATCTCAAGAAATCAATAGACTTCACATTGAGCAATATGGGTAATCATGGACTCCCGCTTCTCGGAACCGCGGACTGGAACGATCCGATGAGTCTCCCGGGTCCTAACAATGCAGCAGAGAGTGTATTTACCGCAATGCTGTTTCACAAGGCCCTTCGAGAACTTGCGGGACTTAGCCATGAAACAAGGAAGAACACTGATGCTCAATTGTTCACATCACTTGCCGACCAAACCAGAATTCATCTGAATGATGTAGCCTGGGATGGCTCTTGGTATGTCCGTGCCTTCACCGACTCTGGAGAGCCCCTTGGAACCAGTACATCCAAGGAAGGGAGGTTGTTCATCAATGCACAGTCGTGGAGCGTCATCAGCGGTGTCGCAAGTAAGAGCAGAGGAGTAGCCGCGATGGATTCTGTCAACGAACTCTTGGCCACAGAGTATGGCATCATGCTCTTGGGACCTGCTTTTTGGCGCTACCGAAGTGACATCGGCGCACTGTCAAGCTATGCCCCGGGACTGAAGGAGAACGCCTCGATCTGGAGCCACGCTAACGCTTGGGCAATCATTGCAGAGTCCATGTTGGGCAGAGGGGATCAGGCATATGACTATTACAAGAAGCTTGCACCGCCCACCAAGAACAAGATAGCTGAGATACACAGAGCCGAGCCGTATGTCTATGCCCAGACAATCGCAGGTAGGGACCATCCCATGTTTGGTATGGCAAAACAGTCATGGCTGACAGGAACTGCCGCTTGGATGCTGAAAGCAGCGAGCTCATACATACTTGGAATACAGCCTCAATATCACGGTCTGTCCGTCGACCCTTGTATACCGAAAGCATGGGGTCAGTTCAAGGTCAAACGCCAGTTCAGAAATGCCACCTATGACATTGAAGTCAGGAATCCCGACAGTGTATCAAGTGGAGTGAAGGCTGTGAGCGTAGACGATACACCTTCCGAAACTGGGATTCTGCCCGTATTCGCTGATGGCCACACACATAAGGTGATTGTGACCATGGGCTAGAAAGTACTGGCATATAGCTGAGCAGCCCAGGTGCCACGCTTGGACTGGCGCCACAATGCTCTCTAAGACATGTCGCTGATGGAGATGTGAATCATATAAAGGAGGAAGAGGGGTAGACGAAGGACGATCTACCCCTCGTGTTTCAAGCTATGGTTTCTTTCGGAGGTAGAGAGCAACTGCCACAATTGCGACTATCATGCGTGCACCCATGCCCACGCAGGAAACCACCTTCTTGACCACGAACCTAGTGAAGGGGTGTGAGAGCGGTGAACGCATGGACACACATCGACCGGATTTACCGTTAGCTTATGGTAAAGGGAAGGGAGTGCAGTAATGATGAGGATAGCGTCTTTCTGGCCGGATAATTTTCGGCTCGGTGGACCTATCCATGAAGAGGGTCTTGATTCGCACGCGTCAAGGGGGAATTCGTGGACCTAAGCGCGTATTCTATCGCCCAGATTGCAAGCGCCCGCATATGCATAGATGCCCTGAAGCTGCCGAGTTCTGTCCATGCCTCCGGTGTTCTGAACCAGTACCCTCGGTCTTTGTATGTTACATCATAGACTCCAAACGCAGTTTCGAGACCTTGTTCAACTAGGCCCTCGTGTACCATTAGGGCGGCCAATCCATATGTCGTCCCGGTCCAGACTTCCGCACTCTGGGGACATGTCTCGTCTGGCGTTCCATCAGGACGCATGCCGTTGACTGCGCCCATCCGTCCGAACTGGAACCGCTGGACATTGAAATCATAGATTGTCTGCAATGCCGATCTGGAGTTTTCGCTGGGAACAATCGGTGCAAGACTACACACGTCTGCGTACCACTGTCCGGCCAGCTGATCAGCCATTATGCTATCGTGGTACTTGGAGGTACTACTGTCGAAGTTGTAGTATCTCCCATTCCAGAGCTTTTCCGAGAAGCTCTTTTTCCCGCGCTCAAGCAGGAGCCTGTATTTCTTCTCAATCTGATGTTCCCCTCCCTTCTCAGCCATTGCGATCACTGCTTCAACGGCCGAGAGGTATAGACCTCCACAGTAGGCGCTTGGTCCCTGCATACGCCAGTTGTCATATGTCTGGTCTGGAAAGCCCTCATTCTCGGGCAGACCATCATTGTCCTTATCGAAGGAGTCCAGATACTGCATTGTGCGCTTCACAGCAGGCCAACAGTGTTTCAGGAACGCATCATCACGAGTGAAGAGATAGTTGCGGTAGACCTGTAATGCAAACTTGCTGCTGAGGTCTTTCCATTTCGAGGAATCGAGATAGGCATAGGCATTTGTTGCATACCAAGGGTCCTCCTGGGGCGTGCCCAAATCGTGTGGTACCACTCCCATGGGTTTTCTTGGAAGCGACATTCGACCGAGCAGAATTGTGCGGAGCCGCTGATCATCTATGGCAACCGCGTCTGCGAAATCGCGCTGTATGCTGTTATCAAGTTCAGGCCAATTCATGAGCATCGCAAACGAAGCGTAGAACAATACATCGTACGTGTTGATGTAAGGATACTCAAAACACTCTAAGTAACCAAAGTGCCCCAAACCTTGCGGCGGCGTGCTGTCACCAACCTCCGAGGTCACCCAGCAGGAGCTGCTGTCGACCAGAAAGTACAGCTCGTTGAAGAGACCCGCCTTCAGCCAATCAGGCCGGCTTGACTCCAAGATGGGTCTTTGCCAATCAGATATCATTCTTTCCCAGTCGCGCCACTTGTCCAGCCCTTCCTTGGCAATCGGCATGGCACTGTTTCCATTGGTACCAAAGAACCGAGTGTAATGCTTGTACCATCTTCTGCCGCCGCCGAACTGGACTATCGGGATGTCCCAGCTGATTGCGAAAGCTGATTCTGCAGTCTCCTCGGGCCCCAAGCTCACCTTCATGCATAGGGCAGCTCCCTCTCGATGAGCAACTCTCGTCGGCTTCGGTTCAGACTCAGTCACTGTGCCCGTTCTCTTGAAGGTCCTCCAAATCTCATTTCCACGGGTTTCCGTGTCGAAACGTGTCACAGAGGAGAGATCTGCTCCTTCAGGAGCCTCCATACCGAGACCAAACGAAACCGGGATGGCATCATTACTCCGTTCCTGATGCATTACCAAGAGGAGCCTGTTGTGACTAGGATCTTCCGTGCATTCATGATGACCGGAAAGAGGTGGTTGTGAAGGTGTAACGGAGTTTTCCCATGTGAGCATCAGTGATGCGTCCACCTGCTCAGCCTTGAGATTCCGTATCCTCCACGCGAAAACACCAACAGGATAAGAACTCTCTTTGTAGTTGTGGGCAATCACAGGGGAGATTTGTTGGCACACGACCTCAATGCCTAGGTCCGAGAAATCATAAGTCGTCCAAGCCCGGGGAAACAAAGCGTGATACTCCGCTCGATTGGGCTTCAGTCCCCATGCCCAGCTCTTCAGTCTATTACCTTCAGGAACTGTTGGGTTCAGAGTATGAACTGACGCCTGCTTATTTCTCTCAATGCGCAGGTGGAACTGGTTGGGAAGGGATGGTTCATACTCGTGGGTGCCCGCTCTGAGATGCCACCTCGCGAAGTCACCCTTGTAACCCCGGCCGATGCTTCCGGCGCCGAGTCCGCCAATTGGCACACCCTGATTATAACCATCATCGATAGGCTGAGTGGGAGGACACGGAAGCATTCCGTGAAACTGCTCGTCAACGCCCACAGGGACCTCGAAAAGATTCGGCCAGACCATGCTGGGCTCTAGGCTCATGGGATAGCTCCTAGGTTTGCCCGGTCTTGTAGGGGCATCGCTAAGAGAGATCCTCCAAGCACAGCTCGGAATGTGAAAGCTCATTTCTGATGCCCCGAAGAATCAATCGAATCTCTAGCCCTAGAGACAGAGGTATACAGTAGAACTGTGTCTCATAATTAGGGTTTCTCCCGGAGGCGTTTCTGCGAAAGACTCTACCTCAATGAGCAACCCCTTGCCTCTTTGAGAAGACCCGTGCACTCTGAGTGTCCGGTGACGATGGCATGACAGTTTCCGACGGGCTTGACCCTGAAACATCTCACATGCACTCAGAGGGAATATCAGATAAATACTCGGGCGCATCGCAAAGCGGTGCCATGAACGAAGAGCAGTCACGGCCGAGCAGACTCCCGCTGTTTCTTGCGTGGACAATGCTATTGGTCGCTAGCCCAATTGCGATAATCCCTTGGCGAATATTCACAATCGGCGAACCATTCTGGTGGCCTTGGATGCATGGCATCATCCTACTGTTGCTCTTGCTACTTACGCTGGTCCTTCAGCCTCTGAAGCCGCTACGAAGGTTTGCTTTCATCATTGTTGTCATATTCTTCATGGGCTACGCAGCAGGCTGGAACTGGGGACTCATAGGGTTTGTTCAGTCGACCGACTTCTGGGCTGCATGGAAGATACAAGCTCCAATGGGGGCTTTCGATATCAGCCTGCATCTTCTGAGGCTCACTCCGGCGGCGATAGTACTCTCATTCCTGCTGCTGACCGGTAGGAAGCGGCAACGCTTCTTCCTCGTGAAGGGTGACCCCCATGCCGTCCTAGAGAGATCATCACTGGTGAGTACCAAGAAGCCGGAACCATGGATCAGGGTCGCACTGATTTTCTCACTCGTCTTCGTCTTGGTGGCAGCCTTGTTCATGGTCGCAGTCTATGGTGTTTCAGGGGAGACATTCGCGTCCAACTGGCCGCTAATACCAGTCGTTCTTCTTATTGCCACTATGAACGGCTTCAATGAGGAGTTCACACTTCGCGCTGCGCCTCTCGGGGAACTTGAGCCAGTCATTGGCAAGTCAAACTCTCTGAAGACGACTGCGGCATACTTCGGACTCGGCCATTACTTCGGATTCCCTAGTGGGGTCATAGGCGTCATTCTGTCAGGCTTCCTTGGATGGTTCCTCGGCAAGAGCATGCTGGAAACCAAGGGCATATTTGTGGCTTGGCTGGTTCACTTCCTGACCGATGTGCCGATCTTCCTGTTTCTCATCGTCGGAGGAGTCGCCTAGTAGACAGAGGTACCGGAAACGACGAAACCTACAAGCTAAGGCTTCGTTTCAAACGACTACCGTCATGTGACGGCCATATCGCTAAATGAATTGTCCATTCGCTCTGTGTCATCCTCCTTCGTGAAAGGTGAATGGAAGAAATGAACGACTTCGTAGCCAAACACTCTCTTGTCCTCTTCTTTGCGCTGACAATTCCGCTTTCTTGGTTCTGGTGGGTACAGATGTATCTGGGACTGTGGTCCTCAGATCTCTTGTTAATCCCGTCCTCCCTTGGGGCGGCTTCCCCTATCGTGATTCTGTTCTTTCTTGACAGGCTGTCCAAGGGTGCTGTCGGCATAAACGGAATATTCGATTCGGTCCATAGCTGGAAACAGCGGATTCCGTGGCTGGTACTTGCGGCATTCAGCTATCCGGTCATGGTCACCATTGGGAACGCGGCGAGCTTCGTCCTTGGCTACGAAACTCAGCTGAATCTCCTGAATCAAGAAACGGGGTGGCTCGGGACTGCTCTGATAGCAATAGTGCCAATCACATTCTTCGCCATGCTTCTCTCGAGCCCCCTGCTCGAAGAACCGGGGTGGCGAGGATTCGCCCTGCCTAGGCTGCAGGCGATGTTCGGTCGTGAGATTGGCAGTCTCCTTATCGGCTCCTACTGGTGGCTCTGGCATCAGATGATGGACGTTTCATTTGGTGGCTATCCTTCTCTCTTGGGATACCTCAGCCAGCTGGGACTCTCATTCATGACGGACTCTCTTTTCAACCTCTCAAGGAGGAATCTGCTTTCTGCAATGTTCGTGCACTCCTCATCATATATCGCTCTGACGTACCTCTACAGGGCTACCGGCGATATATCAGGGCTCATCGTCGTCGCTGCGGTCTGGACACTGGTCATTATCCTCCGCCTGCTGGAGAGGCAGAGAGGGTTTCCGGGCAAATTGGATGAGAGCAAGAAAGAAGCGGAGCAAAACTGATTATGAAGGTATATATAATGAAGAGTACTGGATGCCGGGGCAGCGCCTAATCGTTGGAGGAATGGCTTAAGACATCAATAATCTGTGGAGAATCGCTGAGATGAACACTGAAGTTGAGGGGAAGATTGCAGACTCGAGCAGTCTGCCAATGACAAAGAAACTCGTTGCCCTTGGTGAAGTGATTGTAGTCAGGTTCGTGGCATACGCACTCATTGCGCTTGCACTCTTGCAGCTTGTATATGGATCGCCAGAACCCAGTCCATTTCCGTTGGAGGCCTCCTATCTCGTCGGAACTCTATGGTTTGTGATTCCAGCCTTGATGATATACGGTCTGAGGAGAAATCCGAAAGAATACGGACTCTCGGTCAACCGAGCACCACAGAGCATTGACCTCGCACTCAACGCTTTCCCATTCTATGTTCTCACTAATGTGGCATTCATAATCCTGATGTTCATGAACTGGTCCTATTTGGAACCTCTGGGCGCCCTCGTCCTCACAGGATTCTTCATCCTTGCCCTCCTGCTAATTGTGAGAATGGTTTCACGGAAGTATGACCACTTCGAGGAGATTCAGATATCGCAAAAGAAACACAGAAACAACGTTCTCGCAATCTTGCTTCTCCTACTACTCCCTGTGATTCTAGGAATCGTGTTGAGGAGAGTGTCATGGCCACTGGTTTCAACTGTCGTCTGGCAGTTCATCTTCTCAGGCTTTGGGGAGGAGATATTCTTCCGTGGCTACATCCAGTCCCGACTGAATGTGGCTTTTGGCCGCCCCTATGAATGGAAAGGGATACAGTTCGGCGTAGGCCTCTTCATCACTGCAGCCATCTTTGCCGCCACTCATGTGCTGAATTCTGCAAACATATGGCTTGGAAACTTCAATATGGCTTGGTGGTGGGGAACGTTCACATTGGTCGGAGGGATCCTGTTCGGGTTACTGCGTGAGAAGACACAATCGGTAGTTGCCCCCGGGGTCTTGCACGGGCTTGAGGCGGTGGGTGAAGGGCTAGCACTTCTCTTCTAGTGAATGTGACAGCTACTTCACTAATCCCTTCTTTCTCTAATCTGGCCAACGGCCGGTCTCTCTAGGTTCTCAAAGGACTCCGAGCAGAGGGCGGACCAGATGCTTGTACCGGGCCGTGTGTCCTAGCATCCGGATCCAGAGAAGAGAACACTCTCCCAGTTGAGGACCGTACTCAGCCGTCATATGACGGTGTAAAGATTATCGTTGCTTGGTGTGGGTCCGCTCATGGTGAATAAGATGAGCAACACAACAAGACTGTTGTCCTATTTCAGAAACGTACTAGTCCCATCCGAGATACGCAGGAAATGCGAGCAACCCGGGACCGTTGGCCCCGGAGCAGAAGTGCACATTGCATCTGGTGCTGTAACTCAGAGGGATGCGTGGCTGAAGACGGAACTCAATCGTGACCTGAAAGTCAGCACAGGAATAGCAGGGCTTCAACGGGCTTCGTTCTTACGGTGAACCTGAGAGGGGTCAGATTCGGTGGCTCGGCCGGCCTACCGTCATGTGACGGCAGAATATATAAGTGCATAGGAGACACGTTCAGCTCATGCCGCTACTAGAACTGAGGTTCAAAGTCTCTCATGACTGCCCCATTGGAAACATCTCCCGCAGATTCCAGACTCTGAAAATGTACGAATGGTGTAATCGTAAGCACGAGGTACTCGAGCTGGTTCTGAGGAACCGTAATGACTTTCCAGCCGTCATGAACGAACTCCGGAAGGCCGCAAAGATTGTGGATTCGTTCTCTGATGGTGACAGAGCGCATATTGTCACCAAGATGTGTACCTGCGGCCAGCCGGGATCGGTTAGCCGATACATTGACAAATTGAACCTCCTTCAACTAGACCCAGTCGTATACGAACAGGGCTGGGAGTACTACCGCACAGTCGCGTTTGGGAACGATCAAGTCAGCGCGTTGATG
>PRDI01000080.1 GCA_003345595.1 Candidatus Thorarchaeota archaeon
TACGATAGCCTTCATGTGACTCTGAAGGGTGTTCCAGATATCGAAGCCATCAGAGAACTTGGCGACGTGCTGACGGTCACAGTGAAGTCGAGCAACGGTAACTCGGAATTGATAGTCACTGCTGCAGACGGATACGAGCTCGCTCATAGGCTTCTGAATCTGATACATCGGAATTCCGAGACTCGTGTAGAACACTTCGAGGTCCGAGAACCGACGCTTGACGATGTCTTCATGCAACTGACTGGAAGGAGGATTGAAGACTAATGGCAGCCATTGCGGCCCAGCGAATGACAGAATCCGAAACCAGAACCGAGTACCTCGACAGGTTCAAGCCAAGGCTCATGGACTGGTCTGCCGCACGCGTGTTCATGATGAAGAACCTCGTGATAGCATTGCGCTATCCTACGAATGTACTCATATGGGGCCTTATTCCGATTCTTTGGCTGGCACCGTACCTGTTGATGATGACGGCCGTCGCAGGACCGGGCACAAGCGAGCACTTCGCAGAGATTTCCGGGTTCAACGATTTCCTGACTTTTGCTGTAATAGGGTGGTTCGTATACAGGTACATAGACACGAGCATCTGGTCGGTCGGCAACAACTTCAGGTGGGAGCAGTTCTCAGGAACGCTCGAACCGTTGTTCGTGACACCAGTCCCGTGGATTAGCATCCTTGTTGGCGCCGCCTTTTCAGACACCATCCAGACAACCGTTTCAGCATTCATTCTCCTAGGGATGTGCACATTGCTGTTTGGTGTGTCATATGCGGCGACAATGATTCTGCCCGTAATCATCGTCATGCTTCTGATGGTGCTCGGTCTGTATGGTTTCAGCTTCATGCTTGCGGGAATGATACTTGTATTCAAGGACCCCAGCGTTCTGACGGAGCTGATCAGCACTGCAGTCTTCACGGTTTCGCCGGTAAACTACCCCTTGCAGGTCCTGCCGACCGGAGTTGCATTCGCTGCATTCCTGATACCTTCGACGACGGCCATCATAGTGATAAGGGAGCTCGCAATAACAGGGATCTTTCAGCCACTAGCGTTCCTTCAGTCGATTGCATTACTGCTCGGTCTGGTCCTGTTCTTCTGGGTCCTTGGCGTCGGAGCCTTCAAGTATGCAGAGAAATGGACCAAGACGAAAGGCAGCATAGGAGGGTTCTGAATGACCACAGCTAAGACAGAGGGCATCTTCGAGAAGATGATGGAGAGAGAAGGACCTAGAGCCGAGTTCAGAGCCGCCACTGCTCTTGCGATAAAGACTTGGAAAGTCGAGCTGAGTTACCCTCTGAGTGTGTTGTACTTCATTGTTTCTCCGTTTCTCTGGTTCATTCCTTACCTACTTGTTGGGTCTGCAGTAGCAGGAACTCCAACCTCAGCAGTGTTCGGCACTCTAGCGGGCACAACAGACTGGGTGAGCTATGTCGCCATAGGCAATGCGTTCAGCGCTCTCGCACTAAGTATCTTCTGGGGGACGGGCAATACCTTCAGGCGTGAACAGAACACTGGAACCCTCGAAACCCTTTTGACAACGCCGATGAAGAACGCAACACTGGTTTGGGGGCAAATGCTGCACAACATGCAGCACGGGGGCTTGGGAGTGATTCTTCAGCTCACCTTCTCAGTGCTTTTCTTCGGAGTTACCATAAACGCTTGGGGTATTCTGCCCTCTCTTGCGATAGTCGCTCTTGCCATCGTAGGCATGCAGGGAGTCGTCTTTGCAATGACCTGCGTCGTTCTGCTGGCGAAGCAAGGCTGGATGATAATCGAGGTGATAGGCAGCAGCCTGATGCTGGTGGCACCGATCTCCTACCCGATAGCGGTTCTCAATCCAATTCTCCAGTACGTTGCTGTTTCGAGTCCTCTTACATGGAGTGTGGAATCATTCAGGAACTTCCTCATGTATGGGCTGATGGCTCCAGGAATACTAGAGTCTATCGTGGTTCTGGCGATACTCGACGTCATCTTCATCTCGGTTGGTTCGGTGCTGTTCAAGCACACTGACAGGTACGTGAGGTCTCAGGGAGCGCTGTCAGAGTTCTGAGCGCACGGTGTGTCACAATCAAGGTAAGACCCTGACTGCTCCTTCTTCTGTATGTGGAGCTCGCTGATCTGCATTTGAAGCTGAGCAAGGGCCTGTCCGTGGTAGGGATACTTCGATATGAAGAAGATGGCTAACAGAATCGCAATAAGTGGCACAAGTGACATGAGGAGTTTTATCGCCACGACGGCGGATTCGGGCTGCAGTAGCAGGTGTTCATCGAACCCTGAAAGCGACAGCAAGACTGCGTAAGTCCATGATTGTGCCACCATTGCGAATCTCATTATGAATGCGTTGAACCCGTAGTACGAACCCTCCCTGCGTACACCCGTCTTAAGCTCGTCAGCATCAATCGTGAAGGCGATCAGGATGTCAGGCAGAATCATGAAGCCGCCAATTCCAAGGCCTGCTATCGAGAGGACCACGACGGCAGACCAGAAGTCATTGACAAAGAGTATCCCCGCAGGCATTAGACCGAGCCAGGCCATGGACAGAATTGCAGCAGTCCTTGGACCTCTTTTGACGTTGATTCTGTTCCACAGAGCAAAGGCTGGAATGCCGACCACAAAGAGGGCAACAAACAATGGTATTATGTCTGCATGGATGACGTAGTCTGCAAAGAATGGAAGCGCGCCCGAAGCGACTGCAATGATGTACTCAACCTGGAAGTTGTAAGCGACAAACGCAAGGAATGATTGATTTGAGAGAGTGTGCTTCATCGCTTTGAAAGGCGGCAGTGTAGGTTGCTGGAACTCGTGACTTTCATGACTCCCTGTCAGCGAAACAAGAGCGAACAGCGCGGCAACCAACCCCACTGCAAGTCCTACGCTGGGCCAGCCGATCGTGGAAGCGAATAGAGGAGGTATCGCCACCCCAGCCAAGAGCCCTGGGACTGAGAAGAGCTGCCGTATCGTCGAGACCTGAGACCTCTCCACATTGCTTGTGAACATCTCGGGGTAGAGTGCAGTCCAGTTCAGGACAACTATCGTATAGCACGTGTCGTAGAGAAGAAGAGCCGCTGTCAACCAGGTGAACAGGTACAGGTCACCAAGGACCTCAGCATTTCCTGGCGGGCCGAAGATCAGAAAGGTGGACAGTGCTAGCGGGGCAGAGAAGACGGCTATCCATGGGATGCGTCTGCCCCACTTGGTCCTTGTCCTGTCCGACAGATAGCCAAAGAGTGGGTCGTTGAATGCGTTGTATACTGCCCATATCGTGGTCGCTGCTGCGAGCCAATATGCATTCATGTACAGCACGGTCAAGTAGTAGAACCAGATGTAGGTCTGGATCATATACTGGGGTAGAGCCACTGTGATACTGCCTGAGCAATAGCCAAGCTTCGAGAGAAGACTCACTCTACAGGCCCCTCAAATAAACGGGCCGGGGCGCATGGCAACATAAAAGGAGTTCGCCGGGCACCCAGGTTTGTGGTCCGCACTGCGATAGGCTGAGCTAGCGGCTGCGATTTGTACGCGTGGTCCTGTGTTTGTTCATAACGTCGCTCCTTGGTTCTTGCGGCTCACAAGTGCACTGCGAATTTGCATTCCTTCGCCCCTGAGATAGATGACTCAATCAGATCAACTTTCACCGGCTTTCCTACAATCGCTTGCCACACGGTCTCGACGAACGCTTTGCTGCAGTTGCAGTACGTCAGCGACGCGCGCTCTTTCTTGGGCAGTCCTCTGAATAGGGCACAGAAACATCTGAGGCCTTGACCGTACGATTCCGGAGTATAGTAATGGTAGACGACGTTTCCAGCCCTCTCAATTCTTGTACCTTTCTGAGGGTTCTTTTCTTCTGCTACTATGAAATTGTCTAGCGACTCGAACTTCACTCGTTTCTTCCTGTAACGTTCAACTAGCCCCTTGTTTACTTGGGCACAGTTGCGGCCACATAATTCCATTATCTGAGTTCTCTTCGTCTTGTCGACCGTCTTGTCAAGTCTGTCAATGGCTCCCTTCATCCAAAGGGCTGTTTCTTCAGGTGTGGCCTTCGATAGCTTTTCACTCCCGGAGATGACCTTTCGTGCAGCTTCGGGACCAGCAACCTGCTCTATGCAGCCCCCGATTTGTTTGACCATGTCTACATGTTTCTTGGTCACGTATTCAGCAGCTCCCTTGTCCATTGAGCAGACTTACTCTTAGTTGTTCGCATAGGATTGGCGATAGCATTGCGTTCGTCCCTCAGCTTATATTGTGTCTGAATTGCATTGAACCGATTTACCGTGTACCAAGACATGAGATTCGGAGTTGCATTGCTGCAACATCTGCCCTGGGATGAGCTTGTGAGAATCGTGAGCCATGTGGAAACGCTGGACTTTGACAGCGTTTGGCTAGCCGATCATTTTGTCAATTACATGAATCCGACAGCGCCTTGGTACGAGGCCTGGACTCTCCTAGCGGCTCTGGCTACCTCGACCAAACGCATAAGAATTGGCACGCTCGTCACTTCTGTTTCATTTCGCAATCCCGCTCTCCTTGCCAGACAGGCAATGACTGTCGATCATATCTCGAACGGCAGACTCGAGCTAGGACTTGGCGCTGGTGCCCCTGGTTCAGAAGACTCTAGCTACGCAATGATGGGCATAGAGGACTGGCAACCTTCTGAACGAGTTGCACGTTTCCGCGAACAAGTGGAGATTATTGACCAATGCTTCAGACAGCCTGTCAGCAGCTATCGTGGCAAGTACTACAAGCTCGAGGGTACGTCGATGGCACCGGGTCCGGTCCAGAAACCTAGACCCCCCATAACCATCGGGGCAATGGGCAAAGCAATGCTGAGAATCGCGGCCCAGTACGGTGACAGCTGGAGTTCCTTCGGTGCTGATTTTGGTGCTCCTCCCGATGTTGTGCTTGAGAACACCCGGATTAGAAACGAGCTTGTTGACCGATACTGCGAAGACATAGGCAGAGACCCTTCGAGCCTGCGTCGGTCACTACTCATATTTGGAGCAGAAGCGCAGACTGCGTTTGCTTCCGAAGACAACTTCACCGAAGTTGTTCGGAGGTACAGAGGAATTGGGATGAACGAGTTGGTGTTCTTCTATCCCTTCTTTAACCCCCAGCAGATTCCAACCTTTGAGCACATTGCGCAGGAGGTCATTCCAATGCTAAGGAGTGACTGAACCGTCGAAGCACGTTTGTTCACGTGAACAGATAAATGAACAACCCGACGAAGGAGACTACGATTGAAACGGCTCTAGGCATAACCCAACGCCATCCTATGTTCAGGGGATCCTCATCTGTAGTGGTTCAACCTGACGCATTCCGCCTTTTCGAAATACTATATTCGCCGAGTACATGAATCAGCATCCACTAGTTCCTTCACCTTGCACGGCAATGTTTGATGGTTATTAGTTGTCAACACACTACTGCCCTGACGCTGGACTGTCCAGACCAATACGACGCACGAAAACCTGGCATCCAGAATGCATTTTACGAGCTATTGATACGGTGTTCGAACAGAGCGGAAGCGAAATGATACTCCTAAACCCGAACAACCTCACTCGCGCATATCCTGACAAGGTTTCGAAAGAGATTATGTCCAAGACCGTCCAGTTCTTCGAGAACAAGGGAAACGTCAAACTCAGGAACGACGACCATGCGATGGTCTGGTACCAAGACTTCCTCGACTTCGTGAAGCAGAATCGGATCTTCTACAAGCTGTTGACTCCGCCTCAGTATGGAGAAAAGGACTGTCGTTGGGACACTTGGCGTAATATGGAGTTCAACGAGATACTGGCTTTCTATGGACTGCACTATTGGTACACGTGGCAGGTTTCAGCCTTGGGTCTGAGTCCGATATGGATGAGCAAGAATGAAGAAGTGAAGCAGAAGACGGGTCAGCTTCTGAAGAACGGTGGTGTGTTCGCTTTCGGTCTTAGTGAGAAACAACATGGTGCAGACATCTACTCTTCAGAGATGCAGCTTAAGGTCCTTGGTGGAGGCAAGTATGTAGCGAGGGGATCCAAGTACTATATCGGCAATGGCAACATAGCTAGCCTGGTATCAGTCTTTGGCAAGACTGATAGACCAATGGATCCTGCTGACGAGAAGTATGGCAACTATGTCTTTTTTGCCGTCAGCACGCAGCATCCCAACTACGAGTGCGTAAGGAACGTCGTGGCAGTCCAGTCGTACGTGGCTGAGTACAAGCTGAATGACTACCCAATAACTGATGCAGACATCCTCTCGAAAGGGCGCGAGGCTTGGGACTGTACACTGAACACCGTCAACGTATGCAAGTTCAATCTGGGCTGGGCCGCAATAGGGATATGTACCCATGCTCTCTATGAAGCCATCAATCATGCGGCCAACCGATTCCTGTATGGTCAGTGGGTAACTGACTTCTCCCACATACGCAGTCTGTTCGTCGACGCCTATGCTCGTCTTGTGGCGATGAAGTTGTATGGTCTCCGCGCTGGTGACTACATGCGAACGGCTTCTCTTCATGACCGCCGCTACATACTCTACAACAGTCTAGTGAAGATGAAGGTCACGACCGAGGGAGAGCGAGTCATTGACCTTCTTTGGGACGTGATAGCCGCCAGGGGGTTTGAAGCAGAAACATACTTTTCTTCGGCGACCCGAGATATTAGAGCACTTCCGAAACTGGAAGGCACGGTCCACGTCAACATGGCCCAGATCATCAAGTTCATGCCAGCATTCTTCTTCATGCCCGAGAAATGTCCAGAGATAACGAGAGTTGATGCTGCAAGGCATGATGAGTTCATGTTCAATCAAGGACCAACGAAGGGTGCGAGTCAGATACGGTTTCACGACTATCACAAGACGTACGACAGTGTGAGCCTGCCTAACGTTGACATCTTCAAAGAACAGATTCGGATATTCATTGAGTTCATGACAGATGCGACGCCCAGCGAAGAACAGGGGAGAGATTTGGACTTCAGTCTCAATGCAGGCGAGCTGTTCACCTTAGTGGTATACGGCCAGCTGATAATGGAGGCTGCCAAGGAGTATGACATTGGTGATGCCCTACTCGATCAGATATTCAACTTCGCAGTCCGCGATTTCTCACGATATGCCCTTCTGCTTCACTCCAAACCAAGCACCACCGAGAAACAGCAACAGATACTCTTGAGATGTATCAGGAAACCACATGTTGACGAAGAACGCTTCAGGCAGGTTTGGGATGAGGTCTACTCACTCAGAGGCTTCTATGAAACCAAGAAGTGAGTAACCGTTCCTATATCGGAGGACGAGCCAGGACTAAGTTTCATTGTCGCACAATTGCCGGGACTCGATTGTCCATTTAGTCTGATTGAGTCGGTGCATGGCGCCGAGGCGTAGTCAGCGGTCATGCCAAGCTTAATATCATGCATTTTCTAGGGCCCGGTCAATACAGACAGAGCTGAGTAGCCATGGGCATATTTGCCAGATTCTTCGGACTGCAGGAACCCACGGATAAGGCAATCCGGCTAGTCCGAACCATGGTCCTGCTGATGCCGACCATGGCTGCCACATTCATGATCTCAACTACCTTCTGGATGATCTATCTGGCAACTCGGATTGGCGGCGGCGACCTGATGATGGGCCTTCCAATGATTGGCCTGTTGGTGATAATCCAGCTCGTCTTACGCACGTTTCTTGACTATCCGAGTGGTGCTCTTGGAGACTATATTGGACAGCGATTCGTGATTGCCATTGCGCTCACATGCTATGCGATTGCCTTCTGGTTGGCCTCGACTATCGATGTGGGAACCCCCTACATCCACTTTGTTGCCATCTACATAATAATGGGAATAGGGCAGTCACAAGAAAGCGGTGCATGGGGTGCTTGGTTTGACAACAACTACCGCGTAGCCATGCCTCATGACAAGGACAGGAAGATGTACGGCGTCATGCAAGGTCGCGCAGGCATGATATTTCAGCTCGTGTCGACGTTTGTTCTCCTGCCGGGCGCTTGGCTCGTTGCCCTCTATACCGAAAGGTGGGTCTTCAGACTCCAAGCCATCATGAGCGTGATTCTTGCCATAGTCGTGATGAGAGTTGTCAGAGACTTCCCCGAAGCACAAGCACTGAGAGACAAGCAGAAATCAGCGCCTGGAGGATACTTGCATATACTGACAGATGGGCTGAAGTTCCTTGGTTCGAGCCGCTTTGTGTTCTTCTCCATAATGGGTGAAACGATTCTTTTCGCTACGGGGGTAGTATGGTGGGAAATCCTTCTGTTTCCGTTCTATTTCGTTTACCTTCTGAGTTATGTCGGTATTTCTGGTTTCAGGACTCTTGTCTTCATTCCAAATGTGGCAGCTGCTGAACGGAGCGGAATCTGGTCGCGCAGATTCGATCCAATCAAGTGGGTCCCGCGCCTAAGGCTCCTCCAGTTCTGTGGGTTCTTTTTCTATATGTTGCTCTCACTGACGACGTTCGTATTCAGGGCGCCAACTCCCGCGGAAGCTCATATGATAACGTTCTTCCTACCACTGACAAGCGTGCCGTTGTTTGAGCTTCCGGCAGAATCCGTAGTACCCCTGACACTGATATTCATCATCTTCACCTTTGGGGATTTTCTCGGAGCATTTGGCGATGTGTTGTCCCAACGTGTGTTCATAGATGTGATTCCCAACAGAATAAGAAACAGTTTCTATTCTCTGAGACCCACGCTCGTGATTCTCTGTGCCATCCCTCTGATATACTTCTTCAGTGCCTTCCTTCCCCTTTTTGGGTTTGGCCCTTCGTTCGCTCTGATAGCGATTGTCGCTCTTTCAGGGGCCGCACTGGTCAGAGTCGGCTTCTCCTATCCGGTTCCCAAAGCGAAAGATATCGAAATCACTGTTGAGGAAATGCCTCCGACTGAGAGCCAGCAGTATCCGTAGGCTAGTAGGACTCTGAGGAGAAGATTACTTTGTCGCTCAGTCGAGCACCGGATTCCTGATGTTTCATAGACGGGCTCCAGAAGGTTCGGGCTGAGACCGCATCCTTTCATCCACTCTAATCATCAGCCTAGTCAGCTCCGTAAAGGCCTCTACAACGTTTTCGTCTCTCAGAGCCGATGTTTCGCGGAAGACTACTGAAACCAAGAGCCTTTCACTAAAGTAGTCCGCGAACCGATTGCCCTCTTCTGTGGTCACGATACTATCTGGTGAACTCGATTCGCGCAAATCAGTTTTGTTACCCAAAACGGCGGTGGGCGGGAGCTGTCCCATGTACTTGTATGCCTCTACAAGCCACTTTGAAGCATTGTCGAAGGACTCACGGTTCACGACGGAGTATACCAAGATTATGCCATGGCTTCCAAGATAGTAGTGTCGCCTGACTTTCTCGTAACTGGGCTGTCCTGCGAGATCCCAAATGATTAGCCGGACTTGTACCCCGTTCAGTTCAAGGCGTTTCTGAGCAAAGTCGACTCCTAGAGTGGCCATGTGACTTGCTACAAAGCCCTCCCCGAGGTACCTCTTGCGAAGACTGGTCTTTCCGACCGCTCCGTCACCAATGAGAACGACCTTGAATATCTTGCTTCCGGGAGGGCCGAGGGTCAATGTTGGAAAGTCTCCTCTGTGTGCCAAAGTCGATTCATGTTGACGTATAGGTGTTGGTATCATAAGAAAAACCTAGTGCCAACAAAACCCAGGAATTACGGCAAAAGACTCTCATCCTAGGTATAGAAGGCAGACCGTGTGAGTGAGTGAGAGTCGGTCCCATTCTGCGTGCCTGCGCATCTGTCTGATGTCCTAGACCGAAGAGGCTGTGGACAAGATTCACCCCGAAAAGCATAGGTTTGAAGCACACACCATCATCAGGTTTAAAGGCCTGAGCTGAAAGACCGACAAGTCCCGGACACCTGTCACTGCTAGTGACCTTCATAGGGTGACATTATGGAGCGGAAGACTATCGGATTGCTTTTTGTCGTGGTGGGAGCGATCCTGTTCTTGGATGAGCTGTGGTTCTTTGTGCCCGGCATCGTGCCGCACGGCTGGCTCCTTGGCGATTGGTCTTGGATTCATGTATATCCCTTCCATCACTGGATGCTGGGCGTGGTCATGATTCTGGGAGGCGTTTTGCTCCTGAAGAGGCCGCCTGCTGGCGCCAGTCCGACAATTATTGACCCAGAGCAACATGGGGAAGATCACAATCCAACATCTCGAATGGAGTACGATGGGCCAGTCCCAATGCTCTCTGGCGTATGATAAGGACAGACTGGTGGAAAGGGGAGCTTCAATCTTCTTCGGTACCTACTCGCCCTATTGCCCGGCGAATACATGACGATTGTGTTATAAGTTTCTGCGCGGGTTGTACAGGACTGCTCGATGAACAAAGAGAGGGAACGTCCAGCATGAACACGAATGATGCTCGAGGCCTCTTAGTGAAGTGCCCCAATTGCGGCGCGTCGTACATCTATCTCCCTGAGAAGATTGCAGAAGGCGGCTTCTTCCAGTGCCAGAACTGCGCGAAATGGCTTCACGCTCAGTATATGTCAGAGCAAGACAGGTTTCCGGTAGTTTCTCTTGCAGTCGAAAAAGAGGCTGCTGCTCACGAACGGAGGAGTCATCCGAAGAAGGACTTCCAGATCAGAAGGGACATACCGACGATGTTCCTGCATGGTCTACTGTTCTCACTGATCATGGTGGGACTTCTCTGGATCTGGTTCTACATCATCGAGATTGGGACATTCATTGGAGGCTCAGTCGGGTTCTATGTCGGATTCGCAGTCTCATGCGCAGGGATTGTCGGGGTAGTAGGGTATACTGACACAATCCTTGTGCAGCTATTCTGGGATGTCTACTGCGAGAAGTCATGGCGGAGCATCATAGGCCACGGTGTAATCATGTCAGTCTTGGTCGTGCTGGGCGCGCTTCCTGCTATCATTACTTGGATACTGTTTCCGCACCAACCATGGGAAACGTTCGCTATCATTGAAACAATCCTCATCGTCCTTCTCTGGGGTACAATTGGCATAATTGGCAGGTCTGTTGCTTATTTGTTTGCGATCGACAGGAGGAGTCAGAGTGGGGAAGGCTCTGGTGAGGCGAGGACGACTGGACACGACTAACGAAGAACGATATTGGCTTGAGCGGCCGACGGCCTTAGGGAATTCTGAACCTGGCCTATGATATCCGTTCTTTCTTTTCAGCGTGCAGCTCAGCCGTCTTTCGTTGCAGCTCGGCAAGAGCTTGTCCGTGATACGGGTATTGAGATATGATGAGAGCTGCGAACACAGCGGCGATGAGAGGTACGACCGACACCAAAAGTCTGATAGCGAATATTGCAGACGGGGGTTGTGTGGCCGATGCCTCATCGAAGCCCGAGCTATACAGCAGAAGTGTGTACGTCCATGCCTGTGCCACAACCGCAAACCGCATGACGAAGGCATTATACCCGAAATAGGCCCCCTCGCGTCGAACGCCTGTCTTCAGTTCGTCCGCATCGATTGTGAAGGCTATCAGAATGTCTGGCAGCATCATGAAGCCCCCTACTCCAGCTGCAGCTATGGCGATAACTATCAGTCCTGTTGTGAAGTCATTGACAAAGAGGATGCCCAACAGGACTATTCCAACCCATAGCAGAGTGATGATCGCAGACGTCCTTGGTCCTCTTGTGATGTTGATATGGTTCCAGACTGCAAACACGGGAAGGGCAACGAGGAACAGCACCAAGAACAGAATGGTTTCGCTGCCCTTGAGCACATATCTGGCGAAGAATGGCAAAGCACCCAACGCGACGGCGACAATATACTGTACGAGGAAATTGTAAGCCACGAATATCACGAAGGAACGGTTGGAGAACGTGTACTTCATCGCCTTGAACACTGGTAGCGTTTCTTCCCGAAACTCAGGTTTCTCGTGTGAGCCTGTGAGAGAGATGAAAGCAAAGAGAGCTGCTACCATTCCAATCGCGAGCCCCACACCGCTCCATCCCAGTACTCCGGCTAGGATTGGTGGAATGGCAGTGCCTGTGATGAGTCCCAATACGGCGAACACCTGCCGCATCACTGACATTTGAGAGCGTTCCTTATTGCTGGTGAACATCTCAGGAAACAGCGAGGTCCAGTTGAGTATCACAATGGTGTAGCAGGCGTCATAGAAGACAATCGCACCAGTGAGCCATAGAAAGAGGTTGAAGTTCCCTATCGTTAAGGCATCGCCGGGCGGTCCAAAGACTAGAAACACCGAAATGGCAAGTGGGATGGCAAAGACGGCAATCCATGGCACTCGTCTGCCCCATCGAGTCCGAGTCCTGTCGGAAAGATAGCCGAACAAGGGATCGTTTACCGCATTCCAGACAGACCAAATTGTCAACGCAAAGGCAAGCCAGAACAGATCCATGTGAAGGTCGACCGCGTAGTGGATGAAGATGTAGGTCTGGATGGCATACTGCGGCATTGACGACGTAATGCTTCCTGCACTGTAACCGAGCTTCCCGAGAAGGCCCATGTCTTGGATTCCTCAGAGTGCGGCAGTGTGCGTACGATAAAAACCATACGACGACTCGGAAGGCATGGTCCCCGGATACAGAATTCATCTGGTTTGCGTTTCTCGGAGCGGTTTCCTAGACACGGAATGATACGCGACTGCCAGTCGCTTTGCTGCGCGGCAATCGGCTCAGGTTCTAGACTCTAGCAACTCAAGTTCCTCTAGACAACCAGCTAGCAAGTCATATCCCTTTGATGCGATGAGTCGATAATTGCTAGAACCCGTCAGGCGCGACTGGAAGAGCTGCCATCCCGCCAGATAGTAACCCCTATATCTCTCTTCGATTCCACCGAGTCCGTACTCCTTCAGTTCGCTGCAAAGACGTGTGCGGTTCCAAGACCAGACTGCAAGTGGATCGTCGCATGATTGTGACAGAAGCCGTACTGGCGAAGGCGACACACGCCAGTTCATCTGTCTGACGAAGGACCACCAGTCTAGACCGGTCCTGTCGCTTATGCTCATGGGCATCGCATCGAGATAGGGTCTGAGCGACCTCAGCTGGCTGGAATCTATCTCGCGAATCCGTTGATCAGCCAGTAGAGTCTTTTTGGGCGGTTCACCGAGCATGATGTGTAGTTCAGTCAGACTTGGAGGTACGTAGAGGGGCTCTTTCTCCAGATCATTCAGAAGCATTAGCTGCGTGCGAGGAAGGTGTAGACTTCTGGGATTTCGTTCTCTGAACCGAGTTTCATAATCGCAGGCCATGTCCGCCGCAGCTCTCATGCCTTCCCCTCCTGCCGGGAAAGGTCTACTACCTTCCCGGACTCTGAAGTGTATGTCGACATCACTGAGAAGCGGTACATAGTCGATTTCAGAGTCCCATTTCTTCGCAGCCGAGCCCTTGCAATATGCGTACTCGATCATGTCTGAGAGCCTTTGTTCAAGCAGTTCGGTCCATATGCTGATACATGATATAACATCGACTCGGGCCCTAGCCATCACCTTGGAGAAGTCGCTCATTTGCTGACAACCTGCCCGCAGCAGCTGAGTTCTAGTCACCAGCATGCGTCTGATAAACATGGGGCCATGTTGTTGTGAGAGGGCCTCCTCGGTTGGTCCGACAATGCCTTATCTGTGATTCTTACGGTATGTGAATAGCTCCTGCTACGATCGATACGGGAAGACTGTCCGAATGCCGGGCCGAGCAACGCCAAAGAGAAGTTCCGACGAGGCCTCCAGTCCCGAGAAAGCCGCGCAGGGGAGTTCCCCAAAAGCCGAGCAGTTGGTGCAGCGCAGTCTGTTTCCTTATCTAGTAAACAGAGTGCTTGAGGAATCACTTGCCTGCAAGAGTGTCGCCGAGGTATCCAATCTCGGCCTAGAATTGGCGCGTGAACTGACTGGGTCCTCATATGGTGTTGTTGTAGAGGTCGATGGGCAGGGGCGAGTTACGATTATAGCACAGAGTCCGCTGCTTGTCACATCAGATGAGGATAAAGCAGGAGAATCTACACGACCGATAAGGTATGTCCAGGTGGGCGGCCGCTGGAAGGAACTGATTTCCTCAACGCGTCCTTTGGTTCTCGATGAGGGCGATTCCATTCGTGAGTTTCTCAGTATAGCCTCTGCGCGTAAGTCGGTTGAGTCAGTACTGGGCGTTGCCCTAAAGCAGAATGACAGGGTTTTTGGAGCGATGGTGTTGGCAGGCACTTCTGGCATCTTCGACCAGTCGGTTCAGAGTGACTTAGACTCTTTTAGCATCGCATTCACGCAGGTGCTCCTTCATAGGAGAGCCCTTGATGCACTTGAGAGAAGGGAACAGGACTACAGGAACCTAGTTGACTCGATTCCAGATGGCGTTACTGTTGCGGCGCTTGATGAGAAACTCATGCTCGTCAACAAAGCCTTCGCCGACATGCTCGGCTACCGGCAAGATGAGCTCGTAGGCAAAACAGTCTTAGATTTGACGGACCCCAAGGAGTTGGATATCGTCCTAGCTCAGACCGGGCAACGACGAAAAGGAGAGAGTTCTGTTTACGAGCTGAAGATGCTGCACAAGGATGGCCACACATGTATAGTGAGAGTGTCGGCCATCCCTGCAAGGGATGAAAGTGGTTCAATCACCGGGACGATAACCGGATGTACTGATGTAACAGGCTATCGGCAGCTGGAAGCCCAACTCCAACAACAAAAGAGGGAAACGGAGCTGTACGCTTCACTCCTGAGGCATGATGTTGCAAACGATCTTCAGGTTGTGCTAGGATATCTTGAGGCCGCGCAGATGTTCTACGGTGATATGGGTCCTGCAACAAAACAGATGGTCGAGTCGGCTTTCGCAGCAGCAGAGAGGATGGGACGTCTAGTGAAGGCGTTTGGTGTCCTCAGCATACCAACTAGTTTCGATATAGCTACCGTGCTTAGGCAGACTGCTAATGAAGCAGTGAAAGTCAACAGACAGTTGACCGTCAACTTGGTGGTTTCTTCCGAGGCCGAGAAGCTGACTGTTGCTGGTGGAGCATTGTTGCCCATGACATTCGAGAATCTGCTCAGAAATGCCGCTCAGCACGCAGGTGATAATCCCGTTGTCCATATCACTCTCTCAAGGAAAGGGGGGTTTGCTGAGATTGTTGTGTCGGACAACGGACCTGGTGTACCCGAGGACCTAAGGAAAGCACTATTCACAAGAGGACTATCTTCCTCTGATCACGGAGTAGGCCTGTATATCGCTAAGCAAGTGGTACTGGCATGTGGCGGGTCAATTGAGCTTGCAGACAGTGACCCAGGAAAAGGGGCCACGTTCAGATTGCTTCTGCCGATTGCTCCGTGAATTCATGTTAGTGACCTTACGAGAGGCGAGTGGCTTTCTGGGAAGACGCAACCCGTTCGAAATAGCGTTCCTCAGCACGAGTATACAAGACAAGCCTTAAGTCCTGCCTTCAGGCCGGACACCGAGTCCACAGCCGAGTGTCGCATATGGTTGAAGGTGAGTTGCCAGTTCTGTCGTCGCAAGAAAGGACTCAGCCTGGACCATACAGGATTGTTATTGGCACCGGATTTGGGATTCTGTTGAGTGCTCTGGATTCATCGGTCGTCAACGTTTCTCTCGTCACGATGTCGGTCGGCTTTGGAGTTGAGATAGAGCAAATCGAATGGGTTGTTCTTGCCTACCTTGTTGTGCTGACGGCCGCGATGCCTCTCATGGGCAAGCTTGGAGATCGTAGCGGCAAGAAGAAGGTGTTTCAGACCGGTATGGCACTCTTCATCATGGGCTCTGCAGCTTGTGCAATGTCCTCGCAGTTTCTGGTTCTTATTGCGTTCAGGGTTTTCCAAGCTGTCGGTGCAAGCATGATGACAGCAAACGGCTTGGCGCTCGTGACCTACTTCACGACTCCGGACAACCGAGGAAGGGCAATAGGCCTGAACTCAGTCATCCTTGCATCAGCGCTTGGATTTGGCCCGGTTGTCGGAGGAATACTCACTCAGTTCTTCGGTTGGCCTAGTGTCTTTCTCATTAATATACCACTGGGACTGATAGGGCTTATCGTGGGTGCAGTCATAATCCAGGAAACAGACCCCGTCAAGGAAACGAGGTTCGACCTGCTGGGGGGAACTCTGTTCTTCGTAGTCCTCTTCACTGCCGTCTTCATGTTGTCTCTCGTAGACATCGTGAACGTATCAGTAATCATGTTCCTTGCTCTGATTCCAGTGACAACCTTTGTTGTCTTCCTCCACAGGGAGAGAACGTTCTCGTCGCCTATCATTCCGACAAGAGTATTGGCTGATAGAAGAATCTCAGCAGGGTTCTTCTCAGCCTTTTTGTCGTTCATGGCGATGAGCCCGGTTTCGTTTCTCATGCCATTCTTACTTCAGGAAGCTCTTGGATTCTCTCAGTCCCTGACAGGTGTATACCTGACTGCATACCCATTGACAATAGCTGTGATGGGCCCAGTGTCTGGTTTCATATCAGAGAGGGTGCAGGCACGTAGGCAGACCGTAATCGGGCTATGTTTCCAGCTGGGAGGTCTTGTCCTTCTCGGCGTGGCAATGCCGAACATACCTCTTATGTTCCTCTCGGTGGTCGTTTCGGCCGTCGGTACTGGATTGTTTACGGTCGCGAACAGCAACTTCATGATGACAACCGCGCCGCGTAACTACATGGGGGTAATCAGCGCACTGACGAATGTTTCAAGGACAGCGGCGTTTTCGATCGCCACCGCTCTTTCGACTGCAGTTTTCGTTTTCTTCTTTGTAGGCATGAATCCTGAAGGACTAACTTCGGGTCCCGAGTATGTAAATGCCTACATCGCCTCTGTGCGACTCGCGGTCTGGACCTTCAGCCTACTTGCAGGTATCGCAGTCATCATTTCTGCTCTAAGAGGTGTGAATGCTGTCGAAATGGATCGGCAGGCCAGAAGAATCTCTGCAATGACCTTTGCTGATAGAGCCGCACAGGACGAACATGCACAGGCATCGAACTAGGGAAATCACGAGGGTGCTATCAAATTCCGAAGGCATCAGCAATAGTCAGTATGCGCCGTCTGAAGTCTGGATGGTCTAGGACAAGCAGTCTGGCGCCGACTTCACTATCGAACATGAGTCTGTTTGGATTCTCACGAAGAACACGGAGTAGTTCCTTTATCTCATCTGGCGAGAGCCTACGGTTTCCGTCATGATCAACTTGGCGCCAGTCCACTTTCGCTGCCACGGGGCCAGTCGCTGTCGCCGGCGCAGGGCCTCGCTTCTCTGTCAAGTACTTCAGGGCAGGCAAGATTGCCTCTTTTATCTGTTCGTCTGATAGCGCGACGCCATAAGCGTCCCTTAGATGCTTGAGCCGCGTGGAAAG
>PRDI01000081.1 GCA_003345595.1 Candidatus Thorarchaeota archaeon
AGACTCCGCCAACGGACTCGCAAGATTGGACAAGCGCCCGGCGGGACTTGCTCTCCTCGCGTTTATTAGTGCGGCGAGAAAGTAGCCCCTCCGCAATCATTCTCAACACGCCCCAAAGCCAGCACTTACGACTGTTGTGTTGACAGCCGTGTCGCTAGACGCTCTGCCTCACGGTTTCTGCATCCCGGATAGCATGCCGCACCGCGAGTGATAGGTATGGTGACCAGACCGCCCGAACAGTTCTGAAGCATAGGCAGTGGTCCTTTCTTAGAGGGTCCTGCAAATCATGCGATACACATCGCGGACAACACAGGAACATTGCCAAGCTTATTACGCGTCGTCAAGTGATAGAAGGGTGTGAGCAAAGATAGAATAGGACGGCAGGAAGGTAGTAAACCATACGAGGAAGTCGAACGCCGGGTGGGACAGAGGATTTTGACTGGCGACACTGAGCAGACAAAACACAGCAAGTCGGATGAGGCCAACCTGAGAAGGCACCTGAAGAGAGAGGAGAAGAGGCTCAACAAGAAGATGGACGAGTTCTTCGTCAGAGAACTTGAGGACATCTACGTGGGCAGGTCTGAAGTCTTCAAGAGGTTGCGAGAAGGAAGCAGCTACAGAAGGACGTGGCGTTGCAGGGACTCTGTTATTCCCAACCACGAAGCCGACCTCGTGTTCACGAAAGAGGACGGCAAGCCGGTTATCACGATTCTTGATATCGTTTATCCCGATGAAACGACAGCGATTGAGATGATGAAAAAGGAGATTGGGTCAGGGCGGGACTCGCAGTTCAACGATCTACCAGAGGGAGGAGCGTACGAGGCTTTTCCCTGGGAAGGTCCGGGCAAGGACATCTGGCACTTCCACCGGATGAGAATCGCCAAGGACAGCGGGAAGCCAGTCATCACCATAGTGGAGTACACGATTGACTATGGTACAAAATGGGGATGATGCTCAGAATTCCGCTCAGTCATGTCGATCTTGTGCCCGGCACCGACCACTGATGCCTACTCATCTTCTGGATGGAATCCGCGACATCGCGAACGAGTCCTAACTAACCTTGATAGGTAGGAGGCCGCCGGTGGCCATGTTGTTCTTTGTCATGTTATAGTCCAACTATGAGAGTGAAGACAAACCAGGAGCATGCGCATAGTGAACGGTTGATGCTTCGGGAACGACTTAGACATTGCGAACCCGATGACTCAGGCAAAACATTATCGCTGCTGTTCGTCTACCTTGGTTTCCGGTGCTGGAATCTAGCAACTGATACGTAAATGACCGCAGCGATCACTGGAATGATGGCGGCGCCTACAATGAGCCATGTTATGTACACTTGATTGGGAATCGAGTCAGTTCCGCTTTCGTCTGGACCTTCCTCAATAGACTTCAGAATGTAGTCCCTGAAAAGGTCGAATTCAGGGTCATACCCATCATCCGGAACCATCGCATTGAAAGCTACCACCAAGTCGTGCTCAGGCGAAACCATGATCTTCTGACCGTATCGCCCATATGCGAAATAGACTCCCAGGTCCGAACGGATCCACCAATGCCAGCCATATCCAAATGGTTCACCGAGTGCATTCTGGATATCAATAGGACTGGTTGCACGAGCAATGAAATCAGCTGGGAGTATCTGTGTCCCATCCCATGTGCCGTTATTGAGGTAAAGGAACCCAAGTCTTGCAATGTCCAGTGTTGTGAGCTTGAGTCCTCCTTGAGTGTTGTACCAGCCGCCAGGTAACAGATACCAGGTCCCATAATCGATTCCTAGAGGATCAAAGAGGTACTCATGAGCGAATTCCAGTGTACTCCTGTTCGACACTTGCTGGATGATTGCGCCAAGTAGGACGGATGCGCCTCCACAGTAGGTCCAAGTAGTCCCGGGTTCAGAGGCCATAGGACGGTCCAGAACGAATTTCACCGCGTCGGAACTGTACATCATACCCATGAGTGTATTGGTATCCGGATCAACGTAGGGAGTTGACCATTCGTCCCAATCCAGACCGGGGGTCATTGTGAGGAGATCCTCGATTGTCATCCGGTCCTTTCGAGGGTCAGGATTGGCTATCTCGTACTCAGGGAAGAAACTAAGGACCGTTTCATTGACTCCACTAAGAAGACCCTGCTGGAGGGCAATTCCAATCAGTGTACCAGCGAAGCTCTTTGTGACAGAATGAAGGAGGTGATGGTATTGCGCAGTAAGATACTCGCTTAGATACTGCTCAAAGACGATGTATCCGTCCTTGACAATGACGATCGAGAGAACGGGATAGTCTTGGGCATCTATCAGCCGTACCATATCGTACAAGGTTTCATTGTTCATCCCGTGTTCCTGAGGCGTACTGCCTCTCCAGCCTTCCGTGGGCCAATAGTCACGAGGGGCATTCTTCTGGGACGGTGGCACGACTTCGTCTGTGCCGGACTGCCCTGACACGGTTGAAAAGGAAGACATGGTAGTGCAGAGGAACAAGATGATGAGCAGCAGAGCCACCATCCTTTGCTGTCCAGTGTTTCTTCTCAAGAGTTGATCTTACCACCCTTGATTAGAAAGTCGCCAAGTGTTCTATAACCAGCATGATTGACGCAAGTTTCATCATGTGCTGAGGGTTTAGGCTACGATTGGACCCGTCTAAGAGCACGTTGGGTGCCTGACCCACGAGATGCATGCACGGAGATATCATGTCAATATGAGGTGCCTTCGCGCATCATCAGCCTCACTGTTCTTGTGGTTGACTTGGATTCAGGCGACTCGTAATGGAATCGTTTCGTTGCCTCTCGGATGAACACGATTCAATCCTTCGTCAGACTCTCAATCCGCACTTCGACTATGATCGAGTACAGAACCGAGTGCTTTCCTATTATCCCTGTGTAAACCGAGGAATTCAAGTATTCATGGGGAGATGCTATGAAAGACTCTGACATGTCTGTACCAAGCGATACGTGGCCAGAACGTGGCCCTGGAGTTGAGAGAATAATGTGGCTCGCAGATGCCATCTTCGCGTTTTCGATAACGCTGTTGGCAATAGACATCAGAGTTCCTGACATAGCCCCCGGCGATGCTGCTACTGAGTTGCCGCTAGCGATGACCCTGTTGGGACCACGCATCATCAGTTTCCTAATCACCTTCTGGATTGTCGCCAGCTACTGGATAGCCTTTCATCGGCTGTTCTCTTACGTCGTGCAGTATGACCGCGGGCTAATCCGGGCTTGCCTTCTCTTCCTAATGTTCATAGTGCTACTCCCGTTCCCCGCTGACCTAGTAGGTAGGTATCCATCTCAGCCCTTGTCATTGATTACTGCTGCATTATTCTTTGCTGCTACGGGTGTTGCACTGGATCTCATTTGGGTGCATGCATCAAGGCGGCATCGCTTGGTAGAAAAGGAGTTGAGTGCGAGATTGATACGAGGGCTGACCCTTCAGTACCTTGTTTCACCCCTTGTGTTCATCTTCTCAATCCCCGCTTTCTTTTTCGTATTCACGTATTCTCCCTCTGCTATGCCCTTTGTGCTCATCCTTTGGTTCCTAATCCTGCCACTCCATTCCGAAATTGACCGCAAGTATAGGCAATGAGCGGGTGAAGGCCATAGGTCCCTTCTCTTGCATGAGCTTCTAAATACCAATGCATTATATTGTGTAGTCCTATCACCCAGTAGGGAACATACAGTGAGTACAGGCGAACAGTACGTACGGATATGCGGTAGAATAGGCCGCTTCACTGAAAGACTCACAGGGGTCAGTATCGTCGACGCCTATTTTGGTCCTCCAAGTCTAGCCCCGGAAAGGCAGACCGGGAGCACAGAGCCAGATATAATCCTGCAGGATATTGGTTCTCTGGTCGATAACATCGAAGGCAACATTCGAAACCGATTGAGAAGGGAGTATCTGCTCGGCGAAGCAAGCTCACTGCAGGCTGTTGTCCGATGGCTCAGTGGGACTGGGATGCCGTATGCGGAGCTTGTGAGGGATCTGTTTCATGTTGAGATGAAGCAGTTCCCCGCTGCCCTCATTGATCGACAGACTAGGTATCTGGAGGAGCTGATGGCCGAATTCCCGGGACGTGACTTGAGGGAGAAGGTCGAGATGTTCAGAAAGCAGGGAGAGGTTTCCGGTGAAGCGTTAAGGACACTGGTTGAGCATGATCTCCAGAGCCGGTCAGTTGACGTGGGCGACATGTTCCAGAAGCAGGTCTTCTCTCTGATGCATAGCCGAGTGACTGACAATGGAGTGGAATATCGAGCAGTCAGCGACAAACCATGGGGCGGATACAACTACTACAAAGGAGGCTTCAGGTCTGTGAACGAATTCAACATCGACCGTCCGGCAAATCGAGACTCGATGCTCTTATTGATCTATCACGAGTATGAGCACCACGTTTCCAACCTGTGGCGGGAGAAAGCATATGTTGGCAAGAAGTACACAGAACTGTCCATTGTTCCTCTTCACACTGGTCGCTGCATCATCTCAGAGGGTGCCGCAGACACGGCCAAGGAGTTTCTCAATGTTGATCAGACTAGTCCGAGAATGAAGGTTTACGATGCTCTCTACGCGTTGATTAGGATGGTCCACATTAATGCGGCAATCATGATGAACCGCGATGGTCGGGATTCGGAAGAGGTCGCCGACTACATATCGGAACACGGGTTGAGGACGAAGGAAATGGCTAGAGGAATGATCGACTTCATTGCACCGAGGACTAGGGATGGAAGAGTCAACCTGTGGGCTCCGTACGCCTTCACATATCACATTGGCAGAGCAGACTTTGTGTTACCAACCTTCAGAAAGGCCGAGGAGCATGACTCACTTGCTGAGTTCTACAGGACTCTTTATCTCAACCCATTCTCGGGGTCCAGCGTTACATGGTCCGAAGCATTTGATTGGCTGTAGGTTACTCCGCACCTACTCACCCTGTTTGTTGGCCGAGAGAAGCAGTAGTCTTAATTGCGTCACTTGAGACAACAACCTCGCTCGGATCATCGTCAAGCACCAATGAATACGATGCGGCAGGAGATGAACTGATGTCAGAACCCAACAAAGTGTTTACATATGGGGTATGTCTTGGTATCATAGGTTTCTTCATCGGCATATTCGCGCCTGTGGCCGGTCTCTTCGTGGGAGCTATTGTTGTTGCCCTTGGTCTATACTCTAGAAGGGTGAATCGCACCGGGGGCTTGGTCATCATCATATGGGGCCTGTTCTTGGTAGTGGTGTCGATTGGCCTTTGGTGGTACTTCGGGTCTCCAATTTGGTTTGGAGCGTTCGGATAGGTCTTGATGTGCGCTATCTTGATGGCCATGGCTTCGCTGAGACCTACTCCCTGAGTCGAAGCAAGCCATTGTCCATGATGGTCTTGGATCGACCATCGACGTATGTCAATGTGACTGTTGGTTTGCCCACGAGGAAGTCTTGATGTGTAGCAGAGTTGTTCGCCACTACACCGGGATAGTCCGTGTTGTTGCCAAAGGCCACATGGATCGCGTTGCCGACCTTCTCTGACTCGAGGAACTCTTTCACGATTCTCGCCTTTGGATTGAGACCGATGGCGAACTCACCAACATGCTTGGCCATTTCGTCAGTAGCCTGCGTCTGCTCTACCAGCTTCAAGACTTCCTTGTCTTCGCTGTCAATCTTCATCACCCGGCCGCCTTTCACATCGATTCTAATTGGCTTCTTCAGGGCTCCTGTCCCTCCGCCAAATGCTAGGTCACAAACCAGCGTTCCTTGCATTGACGTTTCCACAGGGCCTACAAGCACCTCGCCGGTTGGCAGATTCATCCACTTCATAGTCTTCCAATCTACGTAAGTATCTGAGAACCAAGTGCGACCCTTAACACCAAGAGTGAAGTCTGAACCAGCAGGAGCCGTGACTCGTACAGCTGTCACGTCCTGTAAGAGAGCGACAAGGTCCCGAGCCTCGGTCTGCATCTTGGCGTGCTGTTCCTTAGTCATAGCTAGCGCTCCGTCTGTTAGCATGTCCATTGTGATGCCCGGGCAATGCCCTAACCTCGAACGACCCTTCCTTGTTTCGAGCTTGATGATCTTGATTCTGAATGGAGTTTCCTGAGACGGTCCTCTCAAGGTGTTGACGAATATGTCCGGTTGGTTTGGACCATTGATCATTTCAACAAGGTGTTCTGGGACTGTCGTTCTGACCACGTTCTCCTGTGTAGGCAGCACAACCATCCTGGTCCACAGACCAAGCTCAAGTGCGCCCTGAGCAAAGGCTCTGCCCACTTCGCTCCGGATGTCGTCTGTCACGACTAACAGTGACTCGCCCGGCCTAGCCTCTAGGACGGCCTCAAGTCCATTTGCTGCTGCAGTCTCGGGGTCCATTTCTTACGCCTCGTCTGCGGCTGTATTCTTCCTGCTTTAGGCTCTTCCGTTGAATCTAGAACAAGAAGAACAGGCGATGTGGCAGTTGACGTGCCACTACATCCACGAATGTACCATGGCAGCCGCTACGCCTAGGTGCTCTGCGTCGAGTAGTCGCTAGTCACGGCGACGGTTATGTGAATCCTTAATTCTCCGTATTATTATCCTGGTGCAAGCGGGGAAGAGTCATGCCAGTTGCGGCAAGAACGCTTATGCTGAAGGCAGTTGGACTTGTGTTTACACTTGGTAGCCTTAATGTGATATTGGTCATCTTCTTTCCCGAAGCGTATACAGATTTCCCGATTACTCTCTTACTGATCAATCTGTTTATCGCTGTCGATTATCTTGCAAGGCCTCTCTTTTCCCCAAGCAGGAAAGACCAATATAAGACTCGTTTCTTGATGCTTTTCCTTTTTGCGATTCCATTCTTAGTCACATTACCCTACCTTGAACATACCTTCATTCTAAGGGCAATCATCCCTCCAGAAGTGACTTGGGCGTTCTGGATGCTTGGCACTCTAATGATTATACTCGGCGGAATCACATTGGATATGAGTCGGATTATCCTTGGCGGTCAAGGCTCACTGAAGATAGGCACCGAGAAAGACCACAAACTGATTACCAAAGGGCCATATCATGTTATTCGCCATCCCATCTACGCTGGAACACTATTCCTCCTCCTAGGCTATTCGCTCTCCTTTAGCAGTATTATCGGCTCAATCATCTTGATACTAATTCTCGTGCCGCTGGGTAGAAGTAGAATGGCTTTGGAAGAGAAGTTGTTGATCCAGACCTTTGGGGATGAGTATCTGAATTACATGAAACGCACAAAGCGGTTGATTCCCTTTATCTATTGATCTTCAGATTGTTTCTCACTTACAGAACCGAAGATTCAGGAAAAAGAGGGGAATGTGGTGGTTGATAGGCCACCACATACTTGAGTGTAATCTATCGGCCGCGACTCCTCGCCGCATCGTATGCCGAATCCAGCTCTCTCCCCATCTCTGCTGGAATCGCGGTCTTGCCTGTTATCTCTCCTTCTTTGCGTCGGATGAAGACGTAGAGCAGCGTGACGTAGACTATGTCAAACGTACGAAGGACCAGTGCGCTGGGGATTGCTGCAAACACGGTGAAGAACACCGTAATCAGAAGTGTGTTCAGGATATTGCCTGATGTGACGATCCATCCTATTGCTGCACCGCCCACGGCGAAGCCAATGAAGAACATGACCGCAAGCACGCCAAAACCCCATCGGACGGCGGTTTCCTTGATCATCACATCGACGAAGTTCTTGCGTACGAGCCCTGCACTCCTCTTGATACCAGCTCTCGCCCCGATCTGCTCTCCAACCATTGCAGGAATCGTGAAGTAGTTGACAAGAGCCCAAATCCAACCGATGATTCCACCTGCTGCCCTGCCGACCGCCTCTCCGCCGGCTCCTCCGACTTGCCGACCTGCCCGCTGAAGAGCTATTCTCACGATAGCCACTATGACACTCATCACCGCAAGGGCTGCCAGACCGGCAACTACTCCCAGAGATGCTTTTACACCATCTCCCAGACTAGGGTCTTTTCCTCTCATGTAGATGTAGACTATGCCCGATGTGGTACCATAGGCCAGATTGTAGAAAAAGATGGTTGTGAAGAGGTATAGAACCAAACCCGCTCCAAAGGGCAAGGCCGTTTCGACAGTCCACGGCTGATCGCCAACTAGCACTTCGATCGGTGTGAACCGGAGTATGATTGCACCGAACATGAGAGCCGAGACCAGCGTGAACACCATTGTTAGCATGGGTGGCACGAACACTCCTTTCTCATCGAGGCACGTCTGCCCTGTCAGTTTGATGATTTCACCGGCTCGTCGTATCCTGCCTCTGAAGACAGTGAACAGAAGCAGTGTTATGAAGAGAGTGAAGAGGCCAGGAATCATAATCGGCCAGTTATCGATGAGACTGCTCAGCGACAGTGTGCCAGTAGCCAGAAGCACGATCACAATACCCCAAGTCATGAGGTTCATGAAGAGCGCGCCGACATAGATGAGTACACCGCCCAGCCTTCTCGCGAGGGCCGAAGCTCCGATTGCCAGAGCTAGACTCAACAAGATCAACGCGCCGAGTGCAATCACAACCGTTGATATATGGCTTGTCAGATACGATGGCAGACCTATGCTTTGTATGAATGCCATGACCTCAGGACCATACACCAACCACAGTTCCCATAGAGAGTACATGCCAGCTGCCAAGAAAGCACCGAATACAATCACCAGAGCGGCTATGGCCTTGCCGTGACTGGGGTACTCCTTCTTGTCATAGTACTCTATCAGATCCACGTTTGCCACCAGATAGTCCTCCTAAGACTCATGCTATTTGCACCGAATAACACTGGAGCTAGTTAAACCTTAGCCCGAATCCCCACAGGACCAATCCCCTCGCTCTGGTCTTTGCAGTGTTCGTAGAGAGGCGACACCCGTCTGTCCTGGCCGCTTTGCAGAATGCCAACATATTTCAGGAGTGAATGTTGCTTATGGTTGGGTATGTCCGACAGCTTTCGCCGCGAGTCAGCTCGTTTCATCAGCAACATCAAGACGATAGTGCTTCCTGTCGATGGTAGTAAGAACGCGGATCGTGCGGCGAATGTTGCATTCGAGATTGCTGAGATGACGAGCGCAAGACTCCTCATAATCCATGTCATTGATTTGGGCACAGTTCAGCAGGTCGCTAGGGCTTCCGGCTCTGATTCCCTTATGATTCTGCAGCAATACGTGACCTATGGCAACAAGATTCTACAGGAATACAAGTCGGCTGCTCAAGGCTACAAACTGCAAGTCGAGCTTATTCTTGAAAGAGGTCAGCCCTCAGATAGGATAGTCAATCTGGCCCGGGAAACGAGAGCTGACATGATAATCATGGGTTCCCAAGGCATTGGCGGAGAGGGCAGGAGCAGAATAGGAAGCATTACCGATTTGGTCGTGCACAAAGCGGGATGCGCAGTCCTAATCATCAAGTAATGAGCTCATGACCTCTCGATTGGGTCCACTAAGATCTCGGGCTATCCGAATCCAGCTTCTGATTGATAGCATTTGTAGCCCCTGGGCCGCGTAGATATCAGCTATGTCTTGAGCAAGTCGCTCGGGTACACCGATTTCGACAAGTCCGCTGAAGAATGTCTTGGCTGCAGTCTTGACCTGCTTTCGTCCTCTTCTCATGACAACGTACGTCCTAGTCATGAGAGCTGTGCCGCCTGACAGGGCAGACAAGACAATCCTTGCGCTCATTCGGTGTCTTCTTCCTCAGCATCAAAGTCCTCGGGGGGTATTCTCTTCTTCTTCCTTGCCTCACTTCCAACCGAAGTCATGATTTCGCGGAAATCCAATGCCGAAACGTACTTCTTGGTCATTTCTAGGGCCAGGTCATCAGGTATTCCCTGTTCCTTCAGCTTGGAATAGAAACCGCCAATCGCTTCGGCCATTTTGGACGCGGACTCAGGACTGTAGAAGCTACCGATCAGCCCGGTTATGAGTTTGGGTATGGCGTCATTGAGGGCTCCGAATATCTCTTTGATTTCTTCCGCATCCGTCTCGGTTTCTAGCTTTCTTCGCTTGTGTCTTTCTGAGTCGTCACTACTCATGTGAGTTGTCACCAGTATGTCTATTGACTGGTCACAGGATATAGCCATAGTGGACAGAAGTGACCACTAGCGTGGCGATTTCACGGTGGCTGGACTGGCTTCTATGGCGGAACCAGACAAGGAACGTATGCTATGGTTCTACAAGGGCGAAAAAGCGCGCTCTTGTGTCCTCATCTTCGATGACCTTCAAGATGCCTCGCCCTACCAGCTCATTGACTCTGTCTCTGATTATTCTTCGTGACGCAGTCCCTCTTTCGCTACGCACGGCTGCTGTGATCTGACTGATATTCAGTGGACGAGAGCCGTCTAGAACCTGGACTATGCGCCAGCTTATGTCGTCCTTCTTGAGGTCTCCATATCTCGATTCAAGTCGTTCGGCGTGCGTGAATCTACCCATCAGCTTGACCATACCATCGTAGAACTCAAAGCCTTCTCTGATGACTTTCGCTGACTGTGTGACCTCTTCGAGTCCTGGTCCCATTCGCTCAATCAGGGCTTCCACTCGAGCAAGCCTGCTAGATATCTCGCTGAGCCTATCTTGGACCTGGTCGATTGTGAGCTCACGACCCGTAGGCTTCTCTGCCTTCTCCTTGTCGTGAGCATCGTCTTCTTCCTTCAAGATCCATTCGCCCGTTCTTGCGCCGTACTCTGTCGCATGCCTTGAATGAGTGACAGCTGCCGGGCTAATGAGTATTCTGCATTCTTCAATCACAGGTCTTATTCTCCCTTAGAAAAGCCTAGTCAGATTCGCGGTGGAATCCAAGACTCGTGATAGATTGTTTGGCCAGGAAAGCTGAACTACATGTTGGAGTGACTTTTTGCCATACAGTTAATATGTCGGTGAACGCGCAACGCCAACCGCAGACGTTGGCGTCTGTGTTGGTTCTCGTGTGGCACCTCAATGTGAGGAGGCGGCAATACTGAACATAAAAGTCGCTTGCACGCTAATGCTATTCCTACTCATGGTACCTGTGGTTCCAGTCATTGTCATACCATTCTCCTCAACGGTATCTCCAGACGAAACTGGAATGTCCCTTCCTGACTTTCGCGCCCTGGCAAATACCTTCGGTAAGGACATCCCAATCGTAGTTCGGTTTTCAGAGTCCCTCTCTCAGGAGAATGTCGCCAGACTCACTTCTATCGGTATAAGGTTCAGCTTCCAAGATCCCGGGCTCAGTTCAGTAGGCGATCTATACCTTCTCAGAGGAAATTCCGAGAGTCTGGACAGTCTGGCGAAAGAGGGTTTCT
>PRDI01000082.1 GCA_003345595.1 Candidatus Thorarchaeota archaeon
TGGATTAATCGATATGGCAAGACCTTTGCTGCTTGCAGGTGTATAAACCCTCACGACGACCTTGTTCATGTATTCTTTCAGTCTCTCAGGGGGCACACCCTTTGACTGCAAGACTTTGGGGTCTGCAGGCAGCATCAGCGATGCGATGTCACCCTGTGGGTCAAAGGCTAGAACAGGAATGCCCTGCATTGCGGCCTCTTCAAGAATGACCTTCCCTAGGACCGTCTTCCCTGAACCTGTCGAACCGAAGAGACCACCGTGTCGTCGCAAAAGATCCACACTGATCTCGAACCTTCTGTCAGTCTGCTTGCCTTCTTCATCTAGATGAAAACCCAACCACAGATTGCTGCCGTCCACTGAACGCTCACCAAGGATAACTGTCCAGAGTGGATTGGGACTCTCCCACTTCTGTCTGGCGCTGTACGGCATGCGCCGTTTATACAGTTTTCTGGCGGCTTGTCACCTCGTTACGGAAGTCAACAGTTTTCAGGAAGAAGGCACACTCCCGAAAGCGAACTGCACATAGGTCAGGCAGAGGCCTGAGGAACAAACAGTCAGTAGTACGACATCAGCTATACAGAACTGGAAACGAGGGATGGAGGCGAATTCCTCCATCCTATTCTGTGTTCACTCACCGACTGGTTCGTATTTTCTGCCCAAGAACATGACGGTGACTACGACGAGGACGACCGCGAATAGTCCTAGAGCCACGGCAGCTCCTTCATAGAAGTTCACACTGGTGAGAATCCAATCGAAGCCCACCTTGACTGCGGCCATCACGACTCCTAGGAGCAACGAAACAAGCATGAACCGTGACGTCAACTCCTTAATCTGGCCCTTCTCGCTGCCCTTCGTGATTGTCCCACTGAAGTAGACGAAGACAAAGAGGAACACGTAAGCTATCACGATCATTGTGGCGATGTTGAAAAGACTGACTTGCAGAGCAGGGTTGACAGGATCAAGATAACCAAAGATGAGAATCGCAAATATCGCCGTCAGAAACACAAACATGTTGCTGACAAGCTTATCCTCGGGATTAACGAAGCCGGTCTTTTCAGTGAAGGTATTGATTGAACTCATGATGAGTACGACAACAAGCAATGCTGCACCTACTATCCATGCATAGAGAGGATAGAGGGTGCCTGTGATATCGAGTATCTGAAGCATGAACTTGATGATTGCTGCAAAGCCAAGGACAGTTATGCCAATCCCAGACAAAACATTCGATATAGTTGTAAGCCGGACCATTGTCTAGTCTCCCCTACTGGAGTTATCTTGTTTTTTGTTGAGTTGCTTGCTAATTAACTCTTGCTCGCTAGATGTTCTCAGGATGTCTTTCTGTCCTAGAGTGCATTTCAGGCATGAAATACGTGCCTATGACTGCAATCGCAATCAGCGCGGCTACCAAGACTGCCAGACCTACGAGTCCGTATGTTGCGTAAGCGAATCCTCCGCTTGCAGGGCCGATAATCATGCCACTTCCGAAGAATATGCTGTACACTCCCATTGTCGTTCCCCTTGCTTCCCTGTCCGAAACATCAGTTAGGTAGGCCATCGCGGCAGGCGGAAACGCACCAGCTATGAAGCCAAGTAAAGGCAGGACAGGCCATATTGCCCATAAGGCAGTGATGTCAGCGGAGTTGGAAACCAGCAGGTACGCCAGAACGCCCAGCCCCACTAGCCCGACCACAATGAACGGACGACGTTTCATGAAGCGGTCCGAAAGATGGCTCATGATTATGATGCCGAGAACCAAGGAACCACCGAGCAACCCAAACAACATGAGCAGTTCAGTGGCTCCAAGTGAAAACTCCTCCTCCAAGATCCTCTCAGCGTATCCTATGAAGATGCCATACATTGAGATAATCGGCACGTACACAGGAATGAGCATTTGTATTCTCCTGTCGCTGGCTACTTTGCGAAGCAGACCCGTGATGCTCAACTCAGCGCGTTTCTCGGTTCTTGTTTCCTTTATGCCAATCATAGCCATGATGCCAGCCAGCGTAGCAGCAGAACCTGCGGCCACAAGGATGAGAAAGGCGGCCCATCCGAACTGAAGTAGTAGAATGCCGAGGCCGTAGCCACCTGCAAGACCGGCCAATGTTGACAGGTCGTAATAGCCCATCAGACGAGCACGGTTGGACTCGGATGACATGTCTGCCACCATCGACAGCGTGGTTGACACCTGAGATGCAGCTCCAAGGCCGAACACAGCAGAGAACACCAAGAGAACGAAGAAACTGTTGGCGACCGAGAACAAGAACGCAGCCAACCCCGTGAGAAAGAGGCTCAGGACGAAAATCGGTTTGCGGCCGATCTTGTCACTATACGAACCGAAGAATGAAACAGAAGTTAGCTCAGCCACCGGATAGACAATCAAGACTGCTGCTATCTCCAGCGTTCCCAAGATGCCACCCATGTAAGATGTGCTTTGGACGACGGCAATGCTGACATAGAATGATGCCCGCATTATCACAGTCACAGCATACATTGCCATGAGGTTCCAGAAGTGCCCGGATGCTCTGAGTCCCATTTCCAGTTCTCCTCGCCCACCCCGATTTGTCGTGGTTATAAGTCGACTGGCATAGCACAACCAAAGGGGTCCCAATCGTGGACACACGACAACATGAAATCCCGAAGCGCTTAAATCCCATGCGACGTGCAGCCTCTACGGAGGCCTCAATAGTGAGCTGGCTGGCCAAGATCGTGAATGGCACACCGGATGAATTTGTGCATGCAAAGCTGGTCAAATACGGAATAGGGACGCACCCGGGCCCAAGCGCTGTCATAGGACTGAGTCAGGGACGTATCACGTTCAAAGCAGACTTCGATCACGAGAAGATGTTTGCCCAAGCCTATCTCAAGTTTGCACCTGCTGGCACCCAGAAGGTCACGGGAACCATCATCACCTATACTGACCGTAGATCGGTCTATGAGCATCTATCACTACCTCTCTCTTGGACCAAGACCAAGGGAGAAGGTGCTTCCGTCTTCAAGGCGAAGATCAGCGAGGTCGCGCCAATCGAGGACCTCCGCGCATTACTAGATGTGGACGACCCCACGACTTTCCTACTCCTGTCCATGACCCCAAGGGACGGAACCAAGCCTTGGTCTATCGCGACAAAGTCATCATTCCCAAAGGCATCTTTCGCAAAAGCTGGCGGAAAGCCGGATGAAGAGAAGGAAAAACCCGAAGAGGTGCCTGATGAGGACAAAGCAGTCAAGCCGAAAGACCCGACTTTCGCGAAGGGAGCTTATGCCAACACACCTGACATAGTTCGCTACCTACTCCAAGAGGCTGTGCCGGACGTCGCATCTGACGTGACTCCTAAGACAAAAGACATCCGTATAAGTAACGAAATAGTGATTGAGGAAATCATGGTCCCGGAGGACAGCGCATTGTCTTTCTCTGAGAAGAGGAGGATGGCGAAGAAGAAGGGCAAGCTCGTTAGGAGAATCACGATTGATGGGAAGGAGCACATCAAAGAGTTTCAGTTCGTGGCATGATTCTTCGACTACCGCGACCTTTAAAACGGCATTGCGAAGACCGAAGGCGAACTAGCAGCCGAAGAGGCCAAAACAATGATGCAGATCTATTTCGAGGGACTCATATTATGGGTCGGACTGGCCTTCATCGTATTCGGACTGATGTCGTATGGATGGCTTGTGATACATGTTGAGCATAGCCGCCACTTCTCCAAGATGAAGGCTCTTTTTGCGCTTGTTCTGGGCTCATTGTTCATGGGCTTTGGCTTGCACTTCATGTTCCTCGGGCTATAGGTCCTAGGTCGGCAGGCCACCGTGTGTGGTCCTACATCCACACAACGCATATTTGTGCCGTCAACGGGTTTCAGTTGCAGCAAGTGTGAGCATTCCAGTTCATGTCAGACTTGAGGAGTTCGTATCTGTTGAGCGACCAAGACGTTGAAACTCTCGCAGCTGCCAGCGGACAGCGTTTGATTCGCGAGTTTGCCGATAAGTACGCGAATCTACGTGAGAGGTCTCGGAGAGTGCCCATAGCAGATGCGAAGAAGATAGCAGACGAGTATTCGTGTCCGCTTGAGATTGGCATCGTAGCCTACCTCATCAACTTGGACGGAATAATGGGCATCAGGGAAGCAGTTGGCCTGCTCTCCTCCGAGCTCCAACGGCGTACGAACGTCGGTGAGGACGTACCTAATATTGGGGGAAACATCCTCGAGTTCTCGCTGCTTGAAGGCAGGTGGATAGAGTACATCTACAGCACATTCGTAAGGGAACTCGAACTCAAGACCAGAGAGCTTGCCAACCTTGAGGCATCGATTGACGTGGAAACACCCCCGATTGAGAAGGTTGTGTCAGTGGTCAACTCTCGAAACCGTCTGGCTGAAACCTTCGTGTCACCCGCGGTACTGGCGTGGCTAACAGAGCATTTGAAGTCGAATACTGAGGATGTCCTGACTGCATTCTGTTTGGCTGTCACCAAGTGGAAGCTGGCGACACTGAAGGGCAAGATGCTCCAGCTCCGACGTAGAAACCAAGCCTTTTTCAGAAGGTTGAAAGTCATCTTGGCTGCTGCATCAGAATCCGCCACGGCTGACGTTGTGGTGAAGAGAATCGATGACATCATTCAAGCATTGGGTGCGGATCTGTCTAAGATGAGTGTCAGCTCGGTCGCTCACTTCATTCTTCATATTGCACCAAGACCTATGGGGAGAGGAGATAGGTCGCGGTATGTTGATGTGGGAATGAGCTCGACACGCGGTAACAAGACCGAGCCCGACATGGCATCGCCATTCGACTTTCTCGAAAGGGATGTACAGCTTGCTCGGCGCCGCACGGGCACTGAGCGGTCGGAGTACCTGTCCCAGCGGATTAGCCGGGTTATGCGCGTCCTCAGGTACCAAGGTAACACTACAGCTCAGGTCATTGAGAAGTGCGTTCTCGAACTCACGAACAGGTTACATATTGACAAAGCATATGCTGCAGGTGTTATCGAGAGGTCTAAGCAAGAACTCGCAAACACACCGTCCGATCGACAGGATGACATCGCTGTGAAGCTAGTGTTTGAATATATCAGCACATATGCCTTTGAGAGGTGACATGACTGTGGATCAGGGACCTCTCTTCTGGCTGCTGGACGTACAGGCATACAGATACGACGTAGGCGTCCTGCGTGAGACCGACCTGAAGGGAAAGGCCTTGATCCTCTCTCGACAGCTATGGTCTGCCATTCGGGGGGAGAAAGTGATTTCGATATTGATAGGCCCTGGCGTGTTCAGGGGAGTGGGCATCTTGGGAAACAGACGGGTCGATGTACTAGAACCACTCTGCGCATTGATGTTCGACCCCTCCGCACTAAGAGCCGATGAGCCCATCCCACTTGTCGACATAATCTCGCCTGAGGTAATCGACCCCATGGCTTCGCGAAAGACAGAGGAGATCATGACTGTCATCCGTCAGCTAGTGGTTGAACGTGGGAATGTCTTGGCGGCCGAAACGCTCCTCAAACTCAGGCCAGAGGGCGCTATACCCACGACTGCCTTTGCATTGGACCTCTTGAAGAAGATCAACGTTGCTCATGTTTCTGGGGTTCAGAGAGCCCAGTTCATCCTTGGAGGAACAAACGGACCTCTATATCGTCCGTTCGCAGGTTGGTATCGAAAAGGAAAGTACGACCATTCCGACCAGATCAAGGTGATGGCCACACCATTCTCAAAGTTCTGCAGTTCAGTGGACATAGACATCATGTCTGACTGGACCATAGTCGAGAAAGCCGCTACGAGCAGCAGTACTGGCATTGAGGCAATACGGGACGAGTACGATGAAACCCTCGATGTCGTCAGAAAGAGCTCGAATCTGTTTGTCTATGAACTCTGATACACCGGAAGAGTCATCAGCCGCTTGACGGGCCACAGACGAGGCAGGTACCTTGGAGGTCGCAGACTCAGACATACAGAGGAAACTCGCGAAACCCTACACAGTCTTGCTTCGCAGTGGCAGGCAAGAGCTGACTACCTTAGTGGGTGTCTTCTCTGATGTTCTGCGTGACAGGCAGCATGCTCAGATAACTGGCACCATCGAGTATGGCTACAGGGTGTCGGGCCTACTTGAAATCAAGCGAGCTTGGTTTGTGAAGTACAACAAGCCAGTATACTTCCAGGAGAGGGAGTTCCACGACATACTCAGGAAGGCTAAGAATATCCTTGTCCCAAACGAAGAGACGCCGACATTCATGGCAGACCTCAGGGACATGTTGTTGCGGCTCCAAGCTGTGGCCCCTCAAGTCGTTCCAGTCTGTCAACATTGCCTCCGTGAAGACAGGCTTACCGTGCTGTCGCGAAGAAATGCCGTCAAGGTGTCTGAAACCCAGGTTTCATGCTTGGCATGCGCGCAGACCGATCTCAAGACTGATCTCAAGAACATGGGCGTCAACCTATCTCATGCCATGGTGGAGCAGCTCGAACGTCAGGTTTCTCGAATCAGGTCTGTGCCAAGGATAATCGACATGTTGACCCCGGGTTTCGATCCACTCCAAGAGCGAGACCTCACACTGTTTGACACAATCGCAATCCAAGAAGAGGAGGACACCCTACCGGTTTCCAGTCTGTCTGTCCCCCCTGAGATGATCGATGTCCTTCATTCAGAGGGTATCGAGAAGCTCCTGCCCGTTCAAAGCTTGGCAGTGGAGAAGGGCCTTCTCACCGGTGCCAACCTGCTCGTTGTTTCATCGACGACTTCTGGCAAGACCCTCATAGGAGAAATCGCCGGTGTGCCCAAGGCCATGAGTGGAAAGAAGATGGTGTACCTTGCGCCGCTGGTCGCTCTCACCAATGAGAAGTATGAGCAGTTCAGGAAGAAGTACAAGCATCTCGGGCTGCGCACCGGGATAAGAGTCGGCATGTCACGCCTCGATGTGGGTAGAGAAGGCAAACCCATTGTCGACACCGACATATCCAAGGCAGACATAGTATGTGCAACTTACGAAGCACTCGATATGGTATTCCGGTCTGGTGAAACCGGGATTCTCGGTGATGTTGGGACTGTTATCGTGGATGAAATACAGAATCTCGGTGACCCGGAGAGGGGACCAGAACTGGATGGACTGGTCGCCAGATTCAGATTCCATGCACCACACGCACAGATCCTATGTCTGTCAGCAACAGTCGGATCACCGTTGAAACTGGCAAAGGAGTTGGACATGACACTAGTCGAGCATGTCGGCAGGCCTGTTCCATTGGAGCGTCACCTCGTGTTTGCAAGGAGCGACGAGGAAAAGCGTGAACTGATACGCAGACTGGTCGTCGAGGAGTTTCGAAATGTGAGCAGTGCAGGCAACAAAGGGCAATCGATCGTGTTCACTTACTCTAGGCGTCGCGCCCATGCGCTGAGCGACTGGCTGCGCGAGAGTCACGTATCGGCTGTGGTATACCACGGAGGGCTAACATACAATCGAAGACGTAGCATTGAAGCATCATTTGCGAAACAGCGCTATGCCTGCGTGGTGACGACCGCTGCATTAGGAGCTGGTGTCGACCTTCCTGCTTCGCAGGTGATCTTCGAGTCTCTAGCAATGGGCGCCGACTGGCTCACCAACGCCGAATTCGAGCAGATGCTTGGCCGTGCAGGACGTCTGGGTAAACACGATAGAGGACTCGTCTTTCTTCTTGTGCAGCCCGAAAAGAAGTATCATGGTGGACAGGACAAGACTGAGGACGAGAAGGCGGTGGAACTGCTGAATGGGGTTGTCGAAGATGTCGAACCAACAGCCGATGTTGAAAGCTGTGCAGAACAGGCTCTGGCTATGATTTGTTCAACGGGGTTAGTCGAGCTGAGAGAGGTTGCCAAGGCATACAGCAACTTGCTTTCCGCCACGATACCCGCCTCGGACGCACTCAAGTACTTGGTGCGGAATCACATGATTCGCGTTCACGATGGTGGCGTCTACCCAACTGAACTGGGAAGGGCGACATCGATTTCATTCCTCACTCCGGCCGAGGGCTACCGAGTTCTCACACTGGCCGGCAGCATGGACATCATGGACATAGCCATCAAACTTGAGCCATTCGAGAACGTGTACCTCAGTGCTAGACTGCAAGCCGAGGTGGACGCGGCATTCAAGACTCACATGCCCACGCGACTATTCTCTGGAGTAATCTCAGATATAACAAGCCTCAATCGTCAATCTGGAAACGTCAGAAGGCTACCCCAGTGGGTGCTAGACGTCTTCACACGATGGACCTCAGAGCTATTGGACTGCAGATGTCGCGATTTTCCTGAGTGTGACCATGGGATGATTAAGCTAGGCAGATGGATTGTGGATCGGCGAAAAGAGGGACTGAACCCCTCTGGCATAGCAAAGCAACTGCATGACCACTTTGAACTGTGGAGCTATCCTGGAGACCTCTTCACATGGTTGGACTCGCTGATTCACAACCTCAAAGCCGTTCAGAGGATAGCAGCTGTTGCCGGCAAGACTGATCTGAGTGTGGAAATAGAGGAGCAGGTCGCCAAGATAGAGCGACCGCTCCAAGCGGTTGGGAAGAATCAGTAAGACCGTCTATGCCTTCTCGGCATCTTGGGATTTGTCGAGCTCGAACACGACCCGAAGACTGCTAAGGCGGTCTGGTTCCATCGAGTCTATGTTCATATCCAGCCAGGCATGCAGGTCCTTTCGAATGGACTCTCTTGCGCTGAGCCGCCGCACGATTGCGGGGGATTCCTCTGACACCAGCTGGAACCGTGTGCACCCACAATCGCATGCGCCGTCAAGGACTCTGTCTATGTCAGACGAGGTCTTGCCACACCCACGACACTTGAAAAGCATTCTAGACGTCTCCACCTGCCTTACATCGACTCTCTCTATGAGGATTGGTAATGCCGGGATAATACTGACAGAATGAACTCAATCGAAGAGAACTTCGCAATGTCAGTGTTTTCTGGTGAGTCGTGCATACGATTAGGCTTATCAGTCCGGCGTATGACAGTCAGATGGGGCGCGAGAACATGGCCAAACCGTGTGCAGTCTGTCGTGGCAAGTCTAAGATGCGATGTGATCGATGCAGGAACGAGTTCTGCCAGGAACATGCCGCCAGGTGCCCCTCGTGCGGGACTATCACATGTATTCGAGATCTCGCTCACAAGACTGAATGCCCTGTCTGCAAGAGCCCACTTAGCATCTGTCCCGAGTGCCTTATGAACGGAAAGATTGTTCGCCTAATTCCGCAGGTTCGCCAGTGTCCCGAGTGCGGTTGGATAGCTACCTCAGTATTAGGATCAGACAAACAGCGAAAGCAAGTACAGCAATGACGCAGATGACCTTCTGTGCCTTGGCACCGAATCCCCAGACAATCGGAATAGGGCCGAGAAGAATCACACCCTTGCTTTCCCGTTCCACATGAGCACTGTCGCTGTTACCCGGTTTCATTGTCATGACCAAGCCGACTATCAGAATGATCGCTCCAAAGGCGATCAGCAGCAGAGCCGCTATCTCAACCGGCGTTGTCGTCTGCATCATCGCAACTCGAACTTCCTCATCTTCTCTTCGCGCTTGGCAGAGTGAATGCCATGCTCTCGTATCCACCCACAGAATCGCCCTCATTTGCCCAGAGGACAACAATGTCATCGTACACATCGTGCTCAAGGAGACTCTCGATGTCTATCTCTTGAGTGCCAATTGGGAATCTCCATATTATCTCAAAGGGATAGGGAGCCTTCTCCTCCTCTAGCCATGTTTCGATCTGGTTGGTACCCGGCGTGAGCAGACCCCTAAAGTCGATCAAGTAGACAACAGCTACTATGTGGGTTTCACCCTTCAGGAAGATGTCGGTATAGTGGACGGTCGATGTGGCACGTTTGCCATTTATCACGACCCGCTCTTTGTCGAGGTAGTACTGCATACTGTTGGAAAGCTTCTCGATCTCCGACTTGAAAGCCCCTTCGTCTTGGAGCACTCGTTGGTAGAAGCCGGTTGGATCGTCATACTCAAAGCACAGGCGCTCATGTACCTCGCCGGATGTTGAAACAGAGAAGAAAGACTCAGCATGGATTGGCTCCACCATGTCTGAATGGTCGTTCATTCGCCGCCTCCTACTCGAGCGATACGGCGGCAAAGCCGGCCAGGCTCAAGTGGCTAGAGAACTTGCCAGCGTTGCCTGCAAAACAATAAGTTATCCGCGGCGCGACTGCCTCGGTGAATCCCATGAGCCCAGGAAAGTCAGTATGTGCGCTAAGGGGGAAACCTCCCCGATTTACCTCTCGTAGAGCCCATCCAGAGAGAGTGTATGTGTTTGTCCAACCCCACAAATCCCTAGCACGTTCAGGGCCAAGGACTCTCTCGACGGCGCTATACGTATGATTCGGGGAAGAACTCACGATAGCGCAACCTCGCTCAAGCGCTTCTGAAGCCGCTTCTGAGCCCAGCGAAACGTATCTGAGATCAACTCCGTGACGAGAGTATACATCGCTTACATCGTCGATTACTCGATTTCCCGAAAGCACTTCCAGACCTTCCCTTTGGAGCACTGCGATTGCCTCTTGGGCCTTGCCCAGGGAATAGGCCTTGAACAGAGGGATTCTTCCTTCGTCAAGCTCAGCTCTGGCCTTGTCAATGATCATCTTGTGTACGTTCGCCCTCTCTGGGAACACCCATTCAGGGGAACCGTATGTAGCCTCAGTGATGAGCACATCGGCGTGCACAGGTCGGGCAGCCCGGTGGACAACGCTATCTACCGCATTGTAGTCACCTGTGTAGAGTACTCGGAGACCATCATCGAACTCCAGCAAGAACATTGCTGAGCCTAGCACATGACCTGCGTTTAGAGTCGTGATTCTCACATGATTGAGTTCGACAGGCTCATCATACTTTGCAGTCGACGTACACTGCGGCAAGGGCTCTCCTCTGGCAGCAAGCGTTTCCAACGTTTCTGCCGTGGCCACAAGACTGCCGGAACAGGCCAGGTTGGACACGTGATCGGCATGAGCATGCGATATCAGTGTGACATCTGTGTGAAGGCCCACGTCAAACGCGAACTTCATCTCACGATAGTGGAGGACTATGCCTGAACCACTCTTGGTGAGCTTCAGCGTTGACATGTGACAGCCTCGGTACTCGGATGCTTAGAGTCACAAAAGGCTTTCCAATCGTCAGTGAATATGGGATCTACTTCCCAGTCATAGGACCTTGACCATGAAATTCATGGAATCATACTCGGAGGATGAACGAGTCAGACGCTCCATACTCTGAACACATTCAAGCCCTGCCTTCCCGACTAGGGGCAGCCGAATCATCTTAGTCTTTCCGCGAGCTGCGAGATTAAGAAGCTGACCAGCGGCGGCTTCCGTGCTTATCATCTCGCTATCCATGGAAGCGAACGAAACAAAGGCATCATCGCCGTGAGCCTCAAAGCCGCAAGCCAGCTGAGTACGACCTTTGACCGTGATAGTCTTCAGTGACCCTCTAAGAACAGCCAAGTTTAGCGCCAGCCAGACAAGAGAGCAGGTCAGTCCGCC
>PRDI01000083.1 GCA_003345595.1 Candidatus Thorarchaeota archaeon
AACTCGTGGGAGCTGCAATAGAAGAGCAGGAAACCGTAAGGGCTTCTGCGGACAATGTCAGTGAAGTGCCGTAGAGAGCGGGAGTGGGCTCGTGGCTCTTTGTTTGACAGTCATATGTCATTCTTTGACGCTGGCCCCCACAGGCACCTTGCACCAGGGCGATTCCGACGTGTGTCTATGGCAATGCTTGTAGTGTGACATAGGTTTCGAAGGTGTCATCCTGTCTATGAAGAGTAACGCGGAGCTTCGAGCCAACCTTCTTTTTCGCAATGAGACCGCGAAGTTCTTCCATGCTGACTATCTTCTTGCCATCAATAGCAGTGATGACATCTCCCGGCCTCAGGCCCGCCTTGAAAGATGGACCTCGAGGCACTTGCATAAGCAAAGCACCTTCGTCAACTGTGAGCTGAAAGTGTGAAGCAAGACCCCGGTTAAGGGTGACCCCCATTATTCCCATCCAAGGCGACTGCACAGAACCTGTCGAAACGAGCTCCTCAAAGACATCCTTGATACGGTCAACTGCGAGAGCGAACCCAATTCCTTGGCTCCATGGAACCATCGCGGTGGGCATTCCGATCAGCTTGCCCTGTGTGTCCACAAGAGCTCCTCCAGAGTTGCCCGGGTTGATCTGAGCGGAGGTCTGTATCAGGCCTTCGAGGAAGACTTCCTCGTTCTGGATTGTTCGCTCCAAGGCGCTAATCATCCCGAACGTGACAGTCGTTCCGAGCCCCAGAGGGTTGCCCACTGCAATGGCGAACTGGCCAACCTTGAGATTGTTCGACTCGCCTAAATCAATCGGAATCAGCTTCTTCCCCTCTATCTTCACCACTGCAAGATCCCTCACTCTCGACTGACCAACCAAGACAGCCTCGTATGATTCTCCGTCTGACAGGGTCACGTGGATGTCCCGGGCACCTTCCACGACATGGGAGTTTGTGACAATGAAGCCTTTGTCCGTCAGGATAACGCCAGATCCCTGACCTTGAACTGGGACTATCTGTGAAAGCTGTACTCGTGCCAATGCGACCGTGGACACGCTTACAACGCTGGGTACAACTTTCTCGACAACCTCTACGAACCTCGATTCGAGTTCCCTAATCACTGGCTCTGACATGGTTTCAGCGGTAGTATCTACCTGCATATTAACTTGGACATCGGCACACTATTCTGGCATCCGAGCCTCCCTATGCGAATTTCGCCTAGCTCCAGATCCTCCTCAAATAGGGTGTTGGTGAAGGCGGGAAACTTGGGTGGATTCTCGTGATTTGACTGACGCAGAAAGTCAGTCACTTCAGTAATGAATTCCGGGGCGGCCAAAACGCTATCATTTGGGATACTTCAGTTGCCGGTTATCTGGCTGATTTACAGGTTCGATGTCGACCACCCGGGCCGTCTATGCGTCCGTCATCTACTCGTGGGACAACCATTGAGAAAGGTATTTGATGAGCCGCCCTCATAACCATCCGTATGAGCTTGAGTCCCTACGTCCGTGGCGGGAAGTATCTTGTCAGCAAAGTCAGCGTAGGAGCAGACTTGCGGACTGCAATAGAGAAGTCCGTCAAGCTGATTGGCGGCTTCGAGAGAGTAATCAGTTCGGGAGACACTGTCACTATCAAGCCCAACCTGAACACAGCGGACCCGTTTCCTGCTTCCAGTGATCCCGAATTCATCAAGACTCTAGGGAAGCTGATACTCAACGCTGGAGCCGCGCGCCTTCAAATCATGGACAGCTCGACACTGTACGATTCAACGCGTGAGGTGGCCACCAAGGTGGGACTTGACCAAGTAGCAGAAGAACTCGGAGCCCAGCTTACGCTGCTGGACGAACATGAGTGGGTGAAAGTAGAGATTCCGAAAGGAGTCTACCTAAAGAGTGTTCGAATAGGGAAGCCACTTCTTGACATGGGAAAGCTCGTTCTGGCGCCGTGCCTCAAGACCCACAAGTTCGCAAGCTACACAGGTGCGATGAAGCTCTTTGTTGGATGGGTCAAGCCTTCAGACCGTCTCAGGATGCACGCCAGACATCTTGAGGAGAAGGTCGCAGAGGTGGCGTCTCGCTTCAGTCCATCTCTGATTGTCATGGACGCAAGAAAGGTCTTTGTAACTGGCGGTCCTGCGTCCGGGGAAGTCAGAGAACCCGGATTTGTTATAGCCAGCGGAGACCCAGTTTCGGCCGATGTCGTGGGTGTGAGAATCCTCCAAGGTTACAGCGCTGACAACCGGCTAGGCCGAGATGTATGGCAGCTATCACAGATCAGGCATGCTGTTCGAATTGGACTTGGCGCCAGGAGTGATGACGAAATAGGTGTCGTCAGCGGTTGACGACTAGCTGATTTGGGACTTTCATGAGGGCCGAACTCCGGGCTCACATGGGACCTTGCCGCCCGAGAATGAGCCTTTTGGCAGCTTTGGAAACCGTATGTGGAACTCTGCGCCCATGCCGGGTTCATTCGCCACTCTGTCAGAAACCTCGATCTTTCCTCCATACTTCTCAATGATCTGATTCGACTGGTGCAGACCCATGCCTCCGAACCGACGAGCCAAGTCGAAAAGAGTCGCCTTGACCGAATCGGGTATCCCAGGACCATTGTCCCCGACTGACACTACGTACGAGGAGCCCTCTTGTCGCAAACTGACCCACACATGCTTTTCAGGCCGCAGGTTGTGCTCCACGGCATTCACAAGAATATTGGAAAGAAGCAGCTCCAAGAATTCGTCGGCACAGACGTAAGCGTCAGACGTCGTTGAGGAGGTCTCAAACGTGGCCTCCTTTAGGCGCGCCGAGAGAGCTTGCACACAACCATTGAGAGCAACGCTCAGAGACCTCTCAACCAGAGGAATAGTCATCAGCTGTTCCGTGGCCCTCACTTCTTCTATCATTCTTGAGCACCTCTGAACCGAGTTCTCAAGCACATCCATGAAGGAGTTGCGCATGCCATCATCGGTCGCAGTACGCAAGAGAGCTGCACTATTGAGGATGACCTGTAGTTGATTGCGTATGTCGTGACACATAAGGTCCAAGTAGAATGTCGCACGGTCCTTGACCGTTTTAATCTTCCTCTCAGCTCTCACACGATCCGTCACATCGATCAGGACCGTCTGGACTGCATGCCTACCTTCGTACTCAATCCTGCTTGAGAAGGCTTCGACCCAGCAAATCTCTCCGTTCTTCCGCACCAGTCGATATTGGTACCGTGGCGGCATTGGACGACGTCCACTGCGGTCTTCTATTCTCTTCCTGAGCTCGTCCCTGTCTTCAGGATGTATGATGTCCCAGACCTGGTTTATGCCCAATGCCATGAGCTCGTCAACCGAATGGCCAACCATATCAGCAAATGCCCTGTTCACATATGCGAAACCCTTGTCTGAGAGAATCATAAGCCCCTGATTCAGTTGCTCTGCGAGTGTCCTGTACTTCGCCTCTGAAGTCCGAAGTGCCGCCTCCCTCTCGATATCATCGGTCACATCGACTATTAGTACTTGCAATGCTGGCCTGTCCTCGTAGTCAACCAAACTCGAGTAGGCCTCTCCCCAACGTGTAGAACCATCACGTGTGACGAAACGGTAGCTGTACCTTGATGGGACATCCTTTCCGGCTTCGCGTTCTGCAGCCAGCATCCTCACACGTTTCCTGTCGTCCGGATGCACAAGAGACCATGCTTTGGTAGAGGTCATCTTCAGTATCTCTTCGGGGTCGTAGCCGAGCATGTTCGCGAATGCCCTGTTCACATAGACATACCTACCACTCTGAATGATGACCAGACCCTGAAGGCTTCCCTCTGCAAGGGCCTTGTACTTGGCCTCGGATCTTTCGTGAGCTTCCTCTGCCCATCTACGCTCAGTGATGTCGGTAATGGTTGCAAAAGATCCCCGCCTCGTACCTTTCTCGTCTATCAATGGTGCTCCAGAAACAATGGTCGGGACCTTCCGGCCCTTTTTCGTGGTCCATGTCAGCTCATATTGCGAGGGGATTCTCTTAGCTCTCTTCTTATCCTGCTCGTCAAGAATCCTCTTGTTCAGATCATCCAAGAACTCGTGCACGTCGTGGCCAATCATTTCTGGCACGGAGTATCCCAACATAGCGGCGAGCCGCTTGTTGACATAGGTGAACTTGCTGTGGAGGTCAGCAACGCCAAGGCCCTCGTTCATGCTGTCTACAAGGGCATGGTACCGGAGTAGTTCCTCCCTCGCGGCATTCTTGTCTCGCGTCTGAGATGAACGTGCTTTAGACATCGAATCGTGACCTCGGGCCTCAGGTGGTCGCCTGGTGTCTGATAAGACGTTATGTTTCTGCGCATACATATTCTTCTGCGTTGTGGTGATTGTTACTCTGTCCTGATGACGCAAGACAGTGTCTTGTTCCTGCAACCACAAGACTTTCTACTTGGTTCGCGAACCTACGCTATGGAGCATGAAACCGGCACGTGCACCGTCAACTCGGCATGAAACTGGAACCTGGTTGGTGGAATAATGAAAGTGACGAAATACTCCGACATAATGGTCGGTCAGTCCGCACAGACTGTCCACACTATCACCGAGAAAGATATCGAGGCATTCGGATCGCTTACAGGCGACTACAACCCGCTTCATTTCAACGAGGAGTGGGCGAAGACGACCATGTTCGAGGGAAGGATAGCCCATGGGCTACTCACCGCTTCGTTCATCAGCACAACGATTGGCATGAAACTCCCCGGCTCAGGTACAATCCTCCTGAGTCAGACTCTGAGCTTCAAGCGTCCAGTCAGGATAGGCGATACCATCACTGCAAGAGCTGAGGTCGTCAAGAAAGACGAAGAAAAACAGCACATAACGATGAAGACCGTGTGCACGAATCAGCGGGGCGAGGCCGTGCTTGAAGGCGAAGCCACCGTTAAGTTGCTTAGGATGACTGAGTAGCAGGCGACGCTATGACACTTATCAGTGGACCTTCCTCACAGTCTTGTACAAAGAGTCGTCAGGCCTCACAGTATTGCAGACTGGAGTACGTATGCGTCACACAAATAAGTCATCGACATATCACTCAGATTCAAGAGGTGCAAGGCTAGTGGCAGACGCGGATAAGGAACCTGTTCTGCCGGTGATTCGTCTCAGCATGCGGCTGGCAAAACCCGTTGAAGAGGTTTGGAGCACCTTCGTTGATCCGCTGATAATGCTGCAATGGCTGGGAAACGAGGTCACAGCTGACATACGTAAAGGTGGCTCCATAAGATTTCTTGGCAAGAACGCCCCAACGAACTCTGTGATTGGGGACACATGGACAATCGACAAGTTTCAGAATGGCAGAGCGATGCTATGCAGCTGGGGCATCATGGGAGTCGACACCCTGTTCCTCATCAGGTTCACTCAGGAATCAACTGGCACACTCCTTGAACTGAAGCATGGGGCGATACCTGTATCCGCGAGCGCATTGCACATTCCCGAGCACTGGGGCATTCTGCTTGCGAACTTCAAGTCAGTAATGGAACTAGGGGAACCTGCAATCCGTTTTGATTACTCGGATTATAGACCGCTGAGCATCACGCGATATGACCCTAAGGAGGTCCGACAGAGCGTGCTCATCCGGGCCCCTCCTTCGCTCCCATTCGACGTCTTCACCAACCCAGAAAAGCTGCGCCACTTCATTCGAGCAGAGAAACCCAAGGTCGATCGCCAGTATGCGGGAATCTACACTTGGTGGGCGGAGGGAAAGGGCCCAGTCCTCTTCCGCAAGATGTCCGCTGAAAAAGAGATAGAATTCTCGTGGGTGTACGAAGACGAACCTGAAACCATAGTCAATGTCAGGTTCGACGCTGCAGAAGACAACACGTTGGTGACTCTACACCACTACGGCTTTCGTGAGCCCGAAGCCGCCATCGGCTATGATGTAGGCTGGACCAGCATTCTGTGCGAACTGAAGCTCGTTTGCGAGTTGGGCGAGTCGGGTATCACCAGAGTAAGCGAATGGGTCTAGGTCTTTTCTCTGCACAGTTTCTATAGCCAGAGTAACGGTGCAGAAGGAAAGATTAGCAGCCAGACAAGACAGGCACAGACAAGTGGAACGAGGAGATTATCACGCCACCCTGTGCACAGAGCCTCGGTAATGCTCACTCCGGCCGCGACCACGAGTATCTGAGGGATGAAGCAGAACGGACATACGTCCGGGTGAACGATCATGGCAACTATGACTGACAATGCGGTGAAAAGGAACACTGCCAGAGACCCTTCGAGGGTCTTGTCCCTGAACCGCCTCTTGACAAGCCTTCCGCCAAAGGTTCGTCCGATGACCTCCCCTGAAGCGTCGCCCCAAGACACAGCGAGAATAGCTGCGATGAAGATTTCCGGTCGAGATAGGAAGAGGATAAACACTACAGCAAATGAGAGTAGACCCACAAACGCCGCAATGAAGGTGCTCTGCCCGGTTTCCCCTTCTCTGCTGCCCGACAGTAGCAGCTCTAACACCAGATTACTGCTGTGAGCCCACGCAAACATCAGAACCACGAAGAAAAGACCGACGGCAAGAGCCGGGCCGCTAAGGTTTGAGTAGCCAAAGATAGTAAGACCTATCACTGTACCCATCACTGAGTGAACGACCTTTCTTGATGCCCATCTGGGGGCACCAATCTTTGACATCCTATGGGCAGCCTCAATGACAACCGACGCAACGAAACAAGTGCTTATGGCCATTACAACGTCGAGGACTGCAAGTTCTCCGAAGTATAGCTCTACCATGTCTGAGGAGCCACGAAGTGGAAGTCTCTTTTCTGTCTATTCGTGATGTGAGCAGGTCTTTGTGTTCGCAAATGGAAAGACAAAACAATAGGGGACGATTGCATTTGACTTGTGCTCAAAGCAACAGTAGACCAGGTCCGGAGGTTCGTGCTGCAAAGACAGGGGCTCAGGACCACCAGACCTATGAAGTCAGTTCCCGAAGTGGCCCGCAGGATACATAATATCCAGATTGACACGATTTCAGTCGTCGCTCGAAGTCACGATCTTATTGTCTACAATCGTCTAGGGAGGTATAAGACAGGCCGAGTCTGGGATTGGCTGAAGAGAGGCCGCCTCTTTGAGTACTGGTCTCATGCGATGTGCCTTCTCCCGATTGAAACCTACTCATACTACGCCTGGACCATGAAGGATACGCCCAAGGCCGTGTGGAGCACCATACACGAGTGGGCATCAAACCATAAGGATGCTATTGATGCTGTGTACTCCAAGGTCAAGGCAGACGGGCCGACATCAACCTCGGACTTCGAAAAGAGCGACAAACGACGCGGCACCTGGTGGGACTGGAGTACTGAAAAGACCGCTCTTGAGTATCTGTTTTATGTCGGCCGTCTAATGATATGTCATAGAGAGAACTTCCAGAGATTCTATGACCTCACGGAAAGAGTCCTGCCGAAAGACGTGGCCCCAGAACCAATGCCAGAGCAAGAGGTGCCTCTCTTCGTGGTTAGCACGGTCTTGTCTTCTTTGGGGGTTGCAGGTGCAGAAGACATTCGGCTCTATCTGGGAAGGTTCCCGTGCAGAGCATTGTGGAAGGGCAAGAAGAGTGAAATCGAAAAGTATCTCGACGAATTGCAGCGTGAAGGCGTCGTAGATGACCTGGCTCTTGAAGGAATCAAGGGCCGGTTCTTTGTGCTGACAAAGGACACCAGAGAAATGGAGAAGTGCGCAGAACCCGGAACCGATAACGTGCCGGTCAAGCTTCTCAGTCCATTCGACAACGTTGTTCGAGAGCGGCACCTACCAAGGACGCTCTGGGGCTTTGACTACGCAATGGAGAGCTACACGCCGCCCGAAAAAAGGGTCTATGGTTACTACGTACTCCCGATTCTTGATGGCTACAGACTTGTGGGAAGAACAGACGTGAAGGTATATCGTGAGGAGGGCGTTCTGGAACTCAAGTCCATATACCTAGATCCCGATGTTGCCAATCAGAGAGAGTTCCAAGACAGGCTGACAGCCGGCGTCCGGGCTTTCTCAGAGTTTCATGAGTGTGTTCGGGTCCGGACGGGTAAGGTCGTGCCAAAGAGAGAAACGAAGGCTATCGAGAGGGTGTTGACTCTATAACACTAACAACCACCATGGACCTCTTCTCTTGGTTGCGTCACGCCCTTATGTGTGATAACGTCTATAAGGAAACACACGAATTGTGATTCCAGAAACGACATTGGTCGTAGGCCGGTGAGAGAGGAGATCTAGGAACAGGTGTCAAGTTCGGTTTCTGCGGGTCGGGCCTTGGTGGCAGGGTTCCTGTTGATCTGGATTATTAGTACTGTTGGCGTGGGATTTCTTTTCATTGACTTCGCCAAATCGTGGCCGGACTGGGCGCCGGGACCATCGCCATCTTTGTTTGTCTGGGTCCCGTTTGTAATGGCTGGCTTTGGCGTCTTGGTACTCGTTATGTCTGTTGCATCATGGCTGCGGCCATCTAGCAAGCCCTCACAGGATCTGTCTATCGTGACAGGCGCTTACGACGATACCTTTTCTTCCGGCACCGTGGTATCCGGATACCGCGCGCCGTCAGCATCCCACAAGATTCCACCCTTCTGCAGCCAGTGCGGCTCGCCATTGGACTCTGAACAGGTGCAATGGGTTGGGCCTTTACATTTCACTTGTCCATTCTGTGGGAAAGTCAATCAAAGCGAGGAGAGGCACATCTAACCTCACGGAGGAAGACCAACGCGATCGAGAAGGTACGGACTCTGTGACAGATACATTTGTGGATCTTACTCGTGAAAAATGGACAGATGACATTCATAAGAGCGAATACGCTCCTCTCCATCAGGAACGTGCGTTCTGACGGTGCGTCCCGAACAACTACGTAGAGTCGGTCGACATGAGTCGTGCCACAGCTACATGCAAGTCTGTAGTTGATGCAATCGGCAACACGCCGCTTGTGAATCTCAGCAGACTTGTTACAAACACAGAAGGAGTACAAGGCCGCGTCTTGGCCAAGCTCGAATTCCTGAATCCTGGCTACTCCAAGAAGGATCGAATCGCTCTCCAGATAGTCGAAGATGCAGAGGCCTCTGGAACCCTGAAGCCGGGACAGACTGTGGTTGAACTGACAAGCGGCAACACGGGGACGGGACTGGCAATAGTATGCGCAGTCAAGCGACACCCCTTCGTCGCCGTGATGAGCAAGGGTAATTCACCTGAGAGAGCCAGAATGATGAGAGCCCTTGGCGCAAGTGTGGTTCTTGTTGACCAAGCGCCGGGCGCGCCGCCGGGTCAGGTATCAGGAGAATCATTGGCTCTCGTTGAGAAGGAGACCGTGAAACTCACACGAGAGCTCGGCGCCTTCCGCGCGGACCAGTTCCATCTTGAAGGAAACTGGAGAGCACACTACTTACACACAGGCAAGGAAATCATCCGACAGGTAGGAGGAAAGATTGACGCTTTCTGCGACTTCGTGGGATCAAGTGGCAGCTACGTGGGGGTTTCCAAGGCTCTTAAGGAGCACAATCCTGACACATTGTGCTATGTCGTGGAGCCTGACTCTGCGGCGGTCCTCGCTGGACACGAGGTCACAAACCCCAATCACAAGATACAGGGCGGCGGATATTCTATTACGGACCTGCAGTTTCTCGCCCGAGTTCGCGTGGACGGCTATGTACAAGTCACGAACGAAGAGGCGGTCAGGGCCGCTCGAAGACTCGCAGCAGAAGAAGGCCTTTTCGCAGGCTTCTCCTCTGGGGCAAACGTCGCAGCAGCGCTCAAGCTTCTATCGGGAGAACTAAGCCGGAAGACGATCGTGGTCCTTCTATGTGACAGCGGGCTGAAGTACATGAGCACCGACCTCTGGGCGTGAGGGCCGTCGGAAAGTCGGTAGGCTTATCTCTGCCTCTGCATACTCGGCTTCAGCAGATAGGCCGCGCCTAGGGAGGAAAAGGTGTCCATTGGGCAAGATATATGACCTCGAAACAGACGGCCTACAGAGCCATTGTGCCATGAATCACCATCGGGGTTGATTTGTGAGAAATGAAGGACCAAGATGATGGAAGCAGGATCCTGAAGGCCGTATTGATAGGCGATGGAAGAGTCGGCAAGACAAGCATGAGGCGCAACTACCTTGGTGATGACTTCATTGAGGGTCATATCGCCACGATTGGAGTGGATCTCGCAACAAAGAGAATCCTTTTCGAAAAGGAGATTGTGAAATTCATCATCTGGGACTTGGCTGGACAGCCCACATTTGAGAAGGTAAGAGGACACTACTATCGAGGCTGCAATGGCATCATCCTCGTGTATTCGGTGATCGATAGGGACTCCTTCCAGAATGCTTCCAAATGGCTCGTCGAAGCATATAGAAACATGGGAGTATTGCCCCCCACTGTTATCGTAGGAAACAAGATCGACCTCAGAGACGCCGTGCCATCTTCACAGAGGGTGACCACAGAGGAAGGTCAGAAGTTCAAGGAGTATTTCGAAGCGAAGCTAAACATACCGGCGTACTTCATCGAAACCTCCGCAAAGACTGGTGAAAACATTCAGACAACCTTCACAGAACTGCTTCGGATGATGAAGCAGGCCGATACCGAAGAACCTGGCCACTTCGTGCGCTAGCCGCAGACTCCTCGGATTGGTGTTCGCATCCACTGTGGTGTGCGACCGACCGAAATCATTATTAGCCTTCTTCAGGACACCTGTTTAACGATAGTTAATGAATGTAAGCATCAGTCCTGTCGGTAGGTGAAGTAGCCATGAGCGAAGGAGCCCAAGTGGAAGCAAGAAAGGAACGGCTTTCGATAAACATCGAAGGCATGCATTGCGCATCTTGTGTAGCAACGATTGAGAAGGCCCTATCGAAAAAGGACGGGGTCATTAGTGTCAGCGTAAGTCTTCTCGATGAGAAAGCAGTCGTGGAATACGAGCGAAGCAGAGTCGACAGACTGGCGCTCGAACAAGCAGTGGAGTCCGTAGGCTACAGAGCCAGAAGAGCTTCAATCACGATGACTCTAAACCCACATCCCGATGAAGCGAAGATGAGCCAATTGCCTGGGCAGCTGAAGCAAACACAGGGTGTGATAGAGGCCAAGTCGTTTCCCACTTCTGGGAAGATTTTGGTTGAGTATGACGAGGACCTTGCGACACCAAAGACACTGCGAAGGGCGGTCAAGAACCTCGGTTATGAGGCCGATCTAGGTGCTGCAGCTCGGACAGATAGAGAGTCTTTGGCCAGAGAGAAGGAGATCAGATACTACTCGACGCTCTTGGCGATGGCTGTCATACTGACTGTACCAGTCATGCTCATGACATTGGGCTTCCTGACACAACTGCTGCCTGCTGGTGTTTCACCGGAGGTCGCCATGTTCTTGTTGACGACTCCAGTCCAATTCATTTCCGGATACCCCTTCTACAAGTCCAGTTTCAGAGGCCTGAAGCATGGCAAGACAAACATGGACACGCTCATCATGCTCGGCACGAGTGCAGCATACTTCTACTCTGTCGCAGCCACATTCTTCCTTCAGGGATATGTGGCCTTCTATGACACGGCTGCAGCGCTAGTCACATTTATCCTTCTAGGGCGCACATTGGAGGCCCTCGCCAAGGGTAGGACCTCTCGAGCAATCCGGAGCCTGATGAGTCTGCAGGCCCAAGTCGCTGTAGTGGAACGTAATGGACAGGAGATGACCATCCCAGCAGAGGATGTTGAAGTCGGCGACATAGTCCTCGTAAAGCCGGGTGACAAGGTCGCAGTTGATGGTGAAGTTGTTGATGGTGAATCCAGCGTCGACGAATCCATGATCACAGGCGAGTCAATGCCGGTGAGCAAGAGGATTGGACAATCGGTCGTGGGGGGCACTCTGAACAAGGCTGGAGTGCTCAGGGTTCGTGCCACGAAGGTTGGAGAGAACAGCGTGCTGTCGCAGATTGTGAAACTGGTTGAGGAAGCCCAGACGCAGAAGCCTGCCATCCAGCGAAGAGCGGATGCAATTGCAGAGGTCTTCGTCCCGGTAGTGTTGGTCCTAGCAGCTGCAACTTTCATCATATGGGGAGTTGTTGTGAATGCGCCTTGGGATCGTGCTCTAAGCTTCACGATTGCCGTGCTGGTCGCCGCGTGTCCTTGCGCTCTTGGACTTGCCACGCCGACAGCGGTAATGGTTGGTATAGGCAGGGGAGCCAAGCAAGGAATCCTGTTCAGGACCGGTGCGGGTCTCGAAGTCATACCTAAGGTCGACACAATCGTCTTCGACAAGACAGGGACTCTAACAATCGGAAGGCCTGCTGTGACGGATTTAGTACCGGCGTCGGGTGTCGCCGTCGAAGAGGCAATTCGCATAGCGGCTTCTGTTGAGAAGAACAGCGAGCACCCTCTAGCCGAGGCGGTGGTTCGTCATGCTGAGGACAATGGCATCGAACTTGAAAGGGTAGAGGAGTTCGTGTCTGAGTCAGGCCTGGGAGTTCGCGCCAAGCTGCACGGGTTCAACGTGCTTGTTGGCAGTGACCGTTACATGATTGAGAACTCGATTGACCTTGGCGAGATATGTGGCCATCAGGCAGCTCTCCAAGACCAAGGCAAGACCGTCGTGTACGTTGCGAAAGACGGACACGCTTTGGCAATGTTGGGAATCGCGGACGATGCGAAGCCCACATCCGCCCAGGCAATCCAGACACTGAAGGATCTTGGACTCGATGTCTGGATGATAACAGGTGACAAGGAGAAGACTGCCCGGGCAATTGCCAACAAAATGGGGATAGACAACTTCATGGCGGAGGTACTGCCCGCTGATAAAGCGAACAGAGTAAAGGCCCTGCAGGACGAGGGCCGAGTTGTCGCAATGACTGGAGATGGTGTGAATGATGCACCTGCGCTGGCTCAGGCTGACGTCGGTATTGCCCTTGGGTCTGGAACAGATGTCGCGGTCGAAACTGGCGACATTGTCTTGGTGAAGAACGACCTACTTGACGTGGTGTCAGCAATTGAGCTCGGCCGAAAGACAATGAGCAAGATCAAGCAGGGCTTCTTCTGGGCAATGATATACAACCTCGCCCTAGTTCCAGTGGCT
>PRDI01000084.1 GCA_003345595.1 Candidatus Thorarchaeota archaeon
CAGATGTATGGGCAGTTGAGATGCGTACCCGTCTCCTAGAGAACGACTTCTACGAGCGCTTCGCAGAGGTCTTCGACACGATTGCATCTCTTGACCCTCCTGTTGACCTAGTGGTTCATTCGGGTGACCTTTACGACTCACCCTCAGATGACAATCCGTCCCAGCCACCGGTTGTTGCTCAGGAAACTGCACTTTCCGTGCTGAAGGGTTTCACGGAGAAAACAGGAATCCCTGCCATTGTGATAGAAGGCAACCATGGTCTGTACAGGTCACTAGATGTGTCGCTCCTTGACTCTCTCAGAATGTCGATCTCAGGTCTGAGTGTAGCCACACAGGTCGACCTAAAGCGAGCTCTCAACAAGCATGAGCCTCTGAAGTACTCATACGGCGAGTTGGACGTGTTCTGTTTTCCATACATGAGCGCAAGCATAATTGAGTCATCTAGCTTGGCTGCCGAATTCAACGACTGGATACTGACATGCCAGCGCCCTGAGAGTCGCAGGCCCTCTATAGCAGTTGTTCATGGAATGGAATTGGACCATACACTCCACCCATCGATTTTCAGCATGGGATACGACTACATTGCTCTCGGTCATGACCACAGACAGCACAAGCATTCTGAGAATGCCTGGTATGCGGGATCAACCGAGAGATGGAGATTCGACGAGTCTGGAAACAAGAAGGGTTTCCTTGTAGCCGAGATAGCTAAGGGTACACCTCCAGTCGTAACCCCACATTACTTCAGCTTCAGGCGGCCGGTGTACAATCGGAGAATGACGACCGACGATGTCGGGACAGCTGACTCATTGGTCGCAAAACTCGATACTTGGTTTGCGGAGAAGGGCATGAAGGGGGCCTGGGATTCGACTACTGCCGCAAGAGTCCGTCTTGTGTTTCGAGGGTCCTCTAGTGTTGGCAACCTTGACGCGAGTGACGCCATGGAAACCTACAGAACGAAGGTCATGCAGCCGGGTTCACAATACAACATAGCCCAGCTCGTTTGGACGACCCAACGACCCAATGTCGAGCCGAGTCTGTCTGCATATCCCGAAATCGAGTCCGAATACCTGATTGAAAACCCAGAGGAGGATTTCAGAACATATCTGGATAGCCTGAAGGGAATTGACAAACAGTTCGATCCTGATCTCTTGACGAGGGTCGCTGTGCGCGCATTGAAGATGTCGGTGAAGAGGGGTGAGCAGAAGCTGACACTTGAAACGCTCTCGGAGGATGGCGGAAAGTGAAGCTTCTCAGCATAAGACTCAGGAGCTTCAAACCGTTCCACGAACTCCAGCTGCCTGACGACGGAAGTGACCTTCCAAAAGGTCTGATTCTAGTTCGAGGATCCAACTCGACAGGCAAGTCCTCCTTGTTTGAGGCAATACTCTGGGGTCTGTGGGGAGCAGACGCTGTAAAACTCGACAATGATGAGCTAGTGAGCTTTGGTTCTGCATCGTGCGAGGTGACGCTCGTCTTCGAAGTGCAGGGCTTACAGTACAAAATTCGCCGGTCATACGGCTTGGACAAACGCATGTCTGTGACGCTTTTCACCAAATCCAAAGACCAATGGAAGCCAATAGCCGACAAGAGCGCGTCCGTGGCCTCCAAGCTGGAGGAGATCCTGAACCTTCAGCTAAAGCAAGCTCTCAACACGTTGCTAGTTCGACAGGGAGAGGTCGCCACCATTGCCAGTGCCACTCCGTCGGACTTGAGGGACCTTCTAGTCAAGGTGTACAACATTGAGCTTCTTGACCAAATGGAAAACCATCTGGAGAACCTTGAAACTGACGTCACACGCAAGGTCGAGGCCTTAGAGCAAGAGTACGAGGTGCCCGAACGTGTCGAGGAGCGAGTGGAGAAGGCATCTGGACGGATTGCTGAGCTAGAAGAGAGGCTTGCGGCCAAGAATCTGCAGATGGCTGCGCTGGAGTCACAGATAGCATCTCTACCCAAAGCTGATGTCCTGTCAGAAATGCTTGAGATCACTTCGGATATAGAAGAGAAGGACCGCGAATACGAGCACGCTGTCAGTGCTAGGGACAGGGAACTTGCCAGTGCTGGTCTTGCCGACTCAGAGGAAGTTGTTGTTCGTGCGCGACAGGACTTGCTGACGAGGGAATTGGAGCGTTTGACGGAACAGCGCAGCAGGACCGAGTCAGACGTGACGGCGGCAGATCAGGAGATTGGCGGGCTCTCAAGGGTGGACAAGGATCTTCTCAAGCAGGTGGAAACACTTCAAGGGGCGACCGAGTCTGGCGCAGAAGGAATGAAGTGCCCTACGTGCTCTAAACCGCTGTCTGTGAGGGAAAGAGATCAGATACTGGCCGATTACAGGAACACACTGAACCATGATGCCGCCCGACGTGACGAGCTCGCTAAACAAAAGGCGAAGCTTGCCGCGACTATGAGGGCCATAGACGAGAGGCTTCTTGCCATCCCAAGGGCTATCGATGCGTTGAAACGGCTCACAGAGCGGCAGGCGGAAGTTGACGCGGCGAAGGTCGCATCACAGGAGTCTAGAAGAAAGTTCGAGTCGTTTCTCGATGGCTTGGGTATATCCAGTCTCGATGTACTTCTCAGCAAGTTCGATGCCAGAAGCCCAGATGAACTGCAGCGAATTGTTGACAGAGTCAACGACCAGCTCGCTCCGCTAAAGGAGGAAATCGGTACAATCCAGAAGGACATCACTAATGATCGCGCAGACATGGTAGAGCTGGAGTCCAAGGTTGTGCGAATGAAAGAGCTTGGCGCTGAGATTGCGGACATGAAGAAGCTAGTCGAGCACACTAAGTATGTGCGGAGAAATCTGGTCAAAGGCTTCATTTCGGACTACGTTGTGCAGAAGCGGCTGATTGGCATTATCAGAGCGGCCACAAACCAATACGTTCAGTCGTTCACAAACGGCCAGTACACGCGTGTCGACCTTGAACCTACACCCGGAATGGCAAAGTACGGTGCAGGACTCATACTCAAAATACATGATCATCGTGACAATGCAGACAAGAAAGCTAGTCAGCTGAGTTACGGAGACCGGACCGCGGTCAGCCTTGCTCTGAGACTAGGAATTAGTCGAACCATGAGCAGAATCCGTCCCTTGAAGGATAGCCCTGCATACTCTCCTCGCGTCCAGTGTGTGCTGTTGGATGAACCACTTGGCGGCCTCGATAAGGACAGGAGAGCTTCAGTCGTGGAGAACCTTACAAGTGATCAGAGTTTCAAACAGATATTCCTGATAACACATACCGATGTGCCGAACGTTCAGGGTGTGTCAGTTATCGAAGTGACGAAGAGCGGAACGGGAAGCACTGCAACCCTCCATGCGGTTCCCTGAACCTAGAGGGTGCTCTTGAGGACAAGTATATCTGTATGCCCTCGTTACGGAGATGCTCATGCGCTTGGTAGGGCCAAGACGGCATCTGATAGTACCTGTGGTCCTCTATGCTATGCTTCTCGTGGCTCTCTATGTCACCACACTACTTTGGGCGTATGCTTTGGGAACGGCCGTGGGAATCTTCCTGCCACAGCTCCTACTCATCTATGCCGGCTTTCTGCTGTGGACCACGCTTGCTAGGCGTTCAATTGCAGAATACTTGCCACTGCTCATCATCTTGCACTTCGGCATGCTTGTGTGGACATCAGTCTTTAATGCAGCAGTGATCGACTATATGGAAGATCAACTCTGGGCCAACAGATACGTCTGGCTGGGTAACGGTCCCATAGATCTCTTTGGCTATACAATCAATTTCCAGTTTGAGGGCTACTCGGACTACACTTTCTTCTACGTTCACTGGGGATACAACATGCTGAATGGCGTTATGCCCTACAATGACGCATTTGGCTATCTTCGGATGAGCGGGGTCATCAACAGAAACGGACTTTACATCTTTCCGCCTCTCTACGCATATCTGTATGCAGCAGGGATCGCCCTCCCGGTTGACGACTGGGGCATCGGACTACTACTTGCAGTTTTCGGATACTTGACAGCATTACCGGTGTACGGGATTGCGAGCAATCTGTCACACAATCGACATGTTGGGGAAGCGGCCGCACTCACCTATCTCTTGACCCCTAATGTCTTGTATCACACTACCTTCTTATGGTTGAACCCATCCCCTTTCATTTTCTTCTTCTTCTCGGGATTCTACATGCTGATGAAGGGACGACGCTACACAGGAACGATATTGATTGTCACAGCAGCATTATTCAAGCAGACATCTTGGTTTCTGGGAATCCCGCTTGTCGTGTATCTTCTGATCAGGCCGACAGTGAGGAAGACGGACGATGAACAGGCGCCCAGTGGCAGCGGACAAGTAGCTGGTTCAGACCCATTGCCGAGCTCCGAGCGCGATACTACATCGAAGCCAACTAGAATGGTTGACAGACTTCTTCAGGTGTTTGACCTGAGAGGTTTCGCAAAGAGCACAGTAGTCGTGGTCCTGTTTGTCTTGGCGGTGATGTATCCTTTCCTTCTGGCACAGCCTAACTTGCTCCTCCATCTTAGTCTTGCTGCGGGCGGCTTTCCCCTAGAATCATTCACCGAACCGCCACCGGGTAATTCGCCAATGCGGCTCCAGGTGTTGCCGGTTGTTGCAGGAGTAGAATGGTTGGCCCGAATCCTCGACTGGCTGGTCTACTATGGCTTTCTCATCGCATTTGGGACAGTACTATTCGCTGGGCTCATGCTGTTCGTGCCTAAGGAATCGGGACGCGAGAGGCAGTACTTTCGTCGGCTGCTTTTCCTGACTATGCTGATGATGCTCTGGGTGAACCTTACAGGTCCACGTGGGGTATACAAGTACTATTTCACTCTCTTTGCACCCTTCTTCTCGATCTTCTCGTCGACACGGATGGTAAACAGCCAGGAGGACAGAGTGCCATTCTCGTTCTCGATGCTCTGGCTTCCTCTCAGCCTCAGTCTGATGATTCTCATTCCTAACAGGAACGTCTACCTATTCGGGGTCATTCTGATATTTGCAGGCTATCTTCTTAGTTCACAGATTGGCGCATTCTGGTATTGGTTTACGGCGCCTGTGAGATATGTTTCATCGCGAATTCGGCAGTACACGCATTCGCACCTGCCTGCGGTTAATCGCATAAGGGTCAAATTGACAGATCTCAGAAACCCACCGAGGACTCCACACGGAGTCGCAGAAGCTGGAGGCATTTCTGACGTCTGAAGAAACACAGAATCTGCCGCACAAGATGCTCAGGGTCATGATCGACCGTTGGGTGCTCCTGTCGGTGTTCGTTTCTGCGGCCATCGTATGGATTGTTGTCTTCCGTATGGCGGCCGCAGTTTTTGTCAATGATGGACCAGAGCCCTTCAGGGCCGCTTGGAATGGAGTGGGCGAAATCAACCTGTTTGGCTTCACTCTGCCACTCAGATTCGAGGGTTGGGCAGATTACGACTACTATTACATGAGCTGGGCAGACCAGTTCTTGCTCGGTATCATGCCATACTCTCATGGCTTCGAGTATCACTTCGTCGGTGCTGTCGAATACCACATCCCCTATTTCTTTCCGCCTTGTTTTCTCTATCTCTGTGCTCTAGGAAGAATACTGCCAATCCAGCCCTTCGGCATTGGTCTTGTGCTCTCATTGTTTGGCTACTTCACTGCACTGCCAGTCTATGGCATCGCTGAGAAGTTGTCTGGCAACAGACACGTGGGTGAGATATCAGCAGCAGTGTATCTTTTCAACCCGCTAGTCCTCTACTATACGACGTATGAGTGGCTGAATCCGGCGCCTTTTGTCTTCTTTGCAGTGCTCTCGTTTT
>PRDI01000085.1 GCA_003345595.1 Candidatus Thorarchaeota archaeon
TGGTGGTTTTATTGTGGTGTTTTCCAGCTACCTCGGGATAGCAATGACCGCTGCTCAGTCAATAGTGGGCGATGTGCCTCTGCGTAGAATGCTCCTCACACCGACAAACAGGCTCGAAGTGATTATCGCCAAAGTGGCAGCATACGTCATAATAGGTTTCTTCCAGTCTCTTCTTTTGGTTTCACTTTGGGTAATAGTCTTCAGTCTGAATCTCAACACAAGCTTTGAGGTCCTTTTGATCATTATGAGCCTGACGTCTCTCACTGGGTCAACAACAGGCATCTTGATCTCTTCGATCGCCTCGTCTAGACTTCAAGCCAACCAGATGTTCCTGTTCGTCATGTTCGCGACAATCATCTTGGCAGGATTCTTCGTCGATGTCGGGGTTCTGGATGAGTACATGCCAATGAACCAAGGACTTAAGCTGCTGATTGACACAGCGTTCAAAGGGCTCTCACTGGTTGAGGTCCTAGCTCCAATACTGAAGTTACTTGCATTCTCTGTGGGTGCTATCCTGATTGCCACGTTTATCTTTTCAAAGAAACCAACACTGGGGTAGGTGAGAAAGGCCTTGGTCGAAACCTCTGGTTCTGAACCTGTCTTGCCGCGAGAGGTGCCTTCCTTTGTTGAGGAAGCGTACTTCTCTGGTGCAAGGATCGCTGACGCGATAGACTGGTGCATCGTGAGACAGGACCGCGAGATTCACTGCGAAGTCCAAGGTATACTCACTTCTTCAAAGACCGAAGTGAGATTGAAAGCACGGATTTTGAGGTTCAAGAAAGGTGTCATTTCGCGTAGGATTGTTGTGCTCTTAGAAGAGGACATGCGCAGAAAGAAGACTGGCGACCTCGACCTCGTTCTCACCGTTGGAAGCGAAAGTGCCACACAAGAGGATGTTGCAGCTAGCCAGATCACCCTCCAGAACTACCTCAAGAGAAACATGTTCGATGACCTCTATTACGATGGCAGAGAACTGCAACAGGCGGCAAAGGACCTTGCCAAGATGAAGAGCAAGGAAATACTCTGCACGATCTGGGGTCATCGCGCCTCAGATAAGCTGCCGATGACCATCAAGGGCGATCTGGTGAGCTCTACGACTAAGGCAGCACCCATACTGCCTGAGGGCTTTCTTGAAGTCCGAGTCGAACCTGAGGACACGGTGGGCTCTCCAAAGATATACTTGGTCGCCCAACCTCAGCTTTTCATTGGGCCTTTCTCAAATCCGGTTCTCACTGTCATCGCCGAGAAGGTCTACATCCGGCCGTTTGCTTGGAAGGAGGCGCCGGTCTATAGAGATGTCCTTGTAGCACGGAATCTCACTGTCACCACAAAGGCCGGGAAGAAGCTAATCGAGAATGTAACCTTCGCAATTAAGGAAGGCGAGATGCTAGCCATCATCGGAGAATCTGGTGCAGGAAAGTCAACTTGCATCAAAGCTCTGATTGGAGACATACCTAGCACCGGCGTCGCGAGGATTGCTGGTATAGACTCAAGGAACGCACAGAAGGTCCGTTACTTCTTTGGCTACTGCCCGCAGGATCTCAGCTATATGTACGAAACCTTCACTCCGCTCGAGAACATCGTCGCCTTTGGCAAGCAGTATGATATTCCTGAGTGGCAGCTCATAGAGGAAGGAAAGACCCTGCTCAGGGACTTCGGCATCATCGAGAAAGGTGGAAGCCCCACTGGAAAGCTCAGCGGAGGACAGCAGCGCAGGGCATCAGTCGCCATAGCGCTTGTTCACAGACCGAAAGTGCTCCTGATGGATGAGCCTACAAGCGGACTGGACCCTGACAACCGAAATGAACTGTGGCACTTCTTAGACATGGTCAACAAGGAGTACGGCACGTCTATTGTAGTCGTTACGCACTACCCAGCCGAGGCAGAGTTCTGCGATAAGGTCGCGGTCTTCCTCCGTGGCAAGAGCCTCGTGGCATTCGGTAGTCCTGCCAAGCTAAAGGAGTCACTGCCGTCGAGAGGCTTTGCTGTCGGGGTTGTACTTGAGGAAGTGGATCCCCGAGCAAGGAAGATGCTGGAAGAAGTGCCGGGCGTGTCATTCGTGCTGCAGAGAGGAGAACTTCTGAAAGTCTTCACGGAAGAGCCGCTCGAAACGATTGCAGAGAAGTGCATGACCACACTCAAGGAGAAGAGCATTGGTGTGAAGATAGTGAAGACGAAGGCTCTAGCTGACATGGTCGACTACTACATCGCTATAACAAGAGGGCTTGTCATAGGTACTATCGAGAAGTGATCTGATGCTGGCATCGAAGCGAAACAGCAGAAGAATCATCGCACATCTAGCGACGCTCCTTGTGACTGTTTCGGTAGTGGTGGGCCCTTTAGTGGCCTCCATGCCCGTGATTGCTACCGATGCTGTGTCAGCAGGGACTGCAGCTCATATCGATGAAGCCCTGTTGCAGTACACCACATCAGATGAGAAAGTGGACTTGCTTGTTGGCTATCGCCCTGAAGCCGGCGAATTCAAGGCGCGTTACGCCATCCAGATGGCAGACAAGGCTGCTGAAATCATCGAATCTTTTGAAGAAGTTGGCATAGTCCGAGTGAAACTCATTGGGAAAGCCATCATGGACCTAGCAGAAAACAGGCTCGTTACAGGAATATGGTCGAACGAACTGAGAGAGCTGAGTAGATCTCCCGACAAAAAGACATCAGAGATCCTGACAGCGAGCTACGAGTCGCCTGTTGATACTGTGGGGGCCAGAAACCTCTGGACTAGGGGATACAACGGCACTGGAGTTGTCATTGCTGTACTGGACACAGGTATCGACTTTCTTCATGCAGATTTGGACGACTTCGACGATGACAATACAACAACGGACCCCAAAGTTACAGCATACGCCTCCTTCTCGGAAGGTGACACTCTCCCCATTGACATCATCGGCCATGGTACTTATGCCGCTTCTATTGCAGCCGGTACAGGAAACAGATCCGGCGGGCTTTATGCCGGTATCGCGCCCGGAGCGACATTGCTTTCTGCAAAGGTGACATTGGGGGGTCTTCTTGCGGCACCCAGCTGGATTGTTTCCGGTATCGAGTGGGCATGCAGCAGAGGGGCCGACATCATTCTCATGCCGTTCAATACGTTTGGGTCCCCCGGTGATGCTGTTTCGGTGGCTGTGAAGACAGCGGCTGAGAAAGGAGTCTTCGTCGTGGCGGCTGCTGGAGATGATGGACCAGACTATCTGACAATAATGTCGCCTGGCGCAAGCGCTGCAGCCCTCACGGTTGGAGCTTATGATATGGACAAGGGAGAGGTGGCCGCGTTTTCGGGAAGGGGGCCCTCTCTTGATATGTTGACAAAGCCAGACATTGTCGCACCTGGCACCGGAATCGTAGGAGCAAGAGCAGGCAATGCACTCTCACAGGCCGGGTTCGGGTCATTCAACCTCGGAAACTTGGGTGGGCTGTCTTCATTGCTCGGCGGCTCCTTTGGAGAGAGCGTGGACGACTACTACATGAAGGCAGACTCAACTGCTGCCGCGGCCGCAATCACGGCTGGAGCCGTCGCGCTTCTTGTGGAAGCGTTCGACCGTGCCACGCCTATTGTTCTGGCGAACGTCATCAGAGATACGGCAACCAGGCTCGACGATGGTGCGAACGATGTAGGATCAGGTCTTCTGAACCTTGAAGGGGCGTTTCACTTGCTAGAGCAGAAGCAGAGTCCCATTCAACCACACAACAGGACGACCGGCACCCCACTCCTTGCTCTGGGCCTCCTATCAACTCAAGGGAGAGGTGCTTCTACGACTGTCTTGATGAGCAGCTATGGTACAGCCGTTGTCGCATTGGATCAGCGAGGAAATCAGGAAAGCAGCATCCACCTTCTAATGGGCATGCTGGCACTCCGATGGGAAAACAGGAGCCCGACAAACTTCATGGAATTCCAAGTAAAGAGAGAGCTCCATCAAGTGGCCATGAGTTCAGGCTTGAACTCCTATAACCGTTGGGTCGGGGTTCTCTCATATGATTCACTGTACGTCATCCTGCTAGTAGAGTCATACAACCTGACAAGCTCATCTCCTCTTCCAGTCACCGCCTTCAGACTTACACCGTTCATCCTGAACCTTGGCACAGAACCGGTGTCTAACGTGAGCTTGTTTCTCTCTTATTCGCTGGACCTGTTTCTTGACGGCAGAGATGATCATGGCAAGTACTCCCTCACGAATCACCAGCTGTTTGCGTACAGCATATCTGAAGGCTACCAATCTTTCTACGTAGGTCTCAACTCAAGCCGTCCTCTGGATGCATTTGAGGTGGGCAACTCCTCTACAATCTTAGACCACGTGTCTAACGATAATCTGACGGGATCCACGAACTTCGACGGGACTGTCGGCCTCGGGATGAAGTGGAACTTCGGTACACTGCCCATCAACAGCCCGAAGAATGTTACAGTAGCTTTGGGCTTTGGGCAGAACCGCACAATGCTTGACCAGTCAATCGGAGCTATGTGGAGTCTTAGACCTTCATCCCAAGTCGCAAGCCAGAGCGACCTCATGGTTGTAGAGGCAGACATTCCTAGGACAGCGATGGCTGAGCACAGCTACCAGTCAAGAGCTGTCATAATGAATGTGGGGGCCAATTCCTCACAAGCTGTTGGTGCAATGATTATCGGACAAGCAGAATCAGGCGGAGCGATGGTTTTCAGTAGGTTCTTTTCCTTCGATGAGGTTGAGCCCTTTCACGCCGAAACATTGACGACTGACTGGAGCCCAACAACAGATGGTATCTACTCTGCAGCGTGGGTTGTCGCAGCGGGCATCGAGTCTGCCATAGCTCTGTTTGCGAATCCGACTCAGCAACTGGCCACAGCAGGCGTAGCGCTTCTTGACGACTTCCTCTTGAGGGATTTGTTTGTCGTTGACCCAATCCCTTCTACATCGGTGTTTCCAAGATGGCTGCCATTCGCTCCGTTTGACGTACAATTCCCGGCGGACTTCGGACTGTATACATTCTCTCTACAAACGAACGTCCCTCTCGGCAACGTTTCGGTTGAAAAGCACGGGAACGCTAGTGACTGGGGCAATGTTACCCTTCCTTCAAGCGCTTCAGTGCTTGGATACTACAACTTCTCCCTGTTTTTACTCGTGCCACCCATAACCGTGGATGGCTATCACAGATGCGACTACAAGATCATCGCCGAGTCCGGTTGGACGGCCAATGTGACTCTTGAACGTGGCCTCCGGTACCCCAGAGCCATGATGTTGCTTGACACTTCACATGGAGGAGGCCTTAGCTTAGAGGGACTCGGCACTAGTAGCGAAACGGCAGACTCTGGTTCAGCAGGAGGAACTGAAGGGATTTCCGTTGGCATTGGAAGCCTTGACAGCCTGTCTTCAATCACAGACCTACTGGAGCAGTTCAGAATGACCACTTTCTCGGGTCTGTCAGAGATGAAGAAGACGATGGCCTCCAGAGGCCTAGACCTCATCGAAACCCCTGGCGTTTCGTTGAGTCAAGAGATATTGTCCCAGTTTTCGACCGTGTTCATCATCAGACCCTCCAAAGAGTTCAACACAACAGAGATTGACACTCTCAGGGAGTTTTCAGCAGATGGTGGCAGACTGGTGGTACTCGGTGATTACGAAGGCCGCGCAAATCTCACTGTGCTGAATAACCTGCTTTCGCCCTACGGGTATGCAATGGCAGGGAAGCACACAGAAGACAACACGACCGAAATAGTCCACAGTTCGTCTCTCAGCGCAGGGTTGCAGTCAGTCTGGCTAGGAGGCGGCACATTCATTAACAACAACCAGTCACTGTCAGTGGTCACGCTGACTGGCAGACCAGTGGTCCTTGTCGACAAGTCATCCCCTGAGCTCGTTCTCTTTGGCTCCTCACGTGTCTTCATGAACAAGAATCTGCCAAAGTGCAACAACACTCTTCTGTTGCACAACCTCGACGAGTACCTGCTCTCTAACACGCTCACGTGCGTGACCAGCTTAGCAGAGAACACGACGAGATACCCTGTCGGCAGGAGTGTCTACATCAACCTGAATGTGACAGACTACGCGGGGCAGCCCGCAAATGGTCTAACCGTCTTCATTGCGTTCGAGCTGCCCAATGGGACCTTCGCGTACTGGTATGCAGGCTTTGTAGAGAGAGGACTCTATTCAACAAACTTTCCATACAGCTACTACAACTCCTCAGGCATAGTCAACGGTATATTCATTGTAGTGAAGACAGAACAATACGCTGGCACCTTTGCAGGTGTCAGTTTCGAGCTTTACCTAGAAACAACGACAACAATACCCACTGGTGGGACAGAGAGTTTGCTGACATTGCCTCAGATTGCATTGATCACTTCGGGAACTGTCTTCGCCCTTTCAGTGGGCATGCTGGCACTGAACAGATACCGACGGAAGAAGAGAATGCGAATCCCAGAGGTAGGTCCCGAACTGGCTCGCGAAATAGACAACTCGCTCAACAACCTCCTTGCAGCGTTCATCCAGATGGAGGACCTCATCCACAGAGAAGACCTAGACCGTGTGCAGAAGATAGAGGTGCTGAGGGGTCTGATGAAGGGGCTAGAGGAGGCCCGAAAGAGGTTCGACAGGGTGAGCGAAACCATTGGAGGCGTGTGATATGAGCACTGCGCCTCGGCATGAAATCGAGATAGTCGACCTTAAGGTGGCTTTCAAGAAGTTCCTTGCACTCAAGGGAGTATCATTCTATGCCGGCAAGAAGGAGTTTCTGGGTGTTGTGGGTTCGTCGGGAGCCGGCAAGACCACTGTACTGAGAGTCCTCACTGGACAAATATCACCGACAGGCGGCAAGGCCTTTGTTGGTGGCTATGATGTCACCAAGAAGCGGAAACTCATCAGCCTCCTCGTTGGCTATGTGCCCCAGCTGGAACACCTGAGTCTATACTATGAATTCTCAGCACTCCAAAATGCACAGTTCTTCGGCCGATGTTTTGGCATGAGACCAAAAGAGATTGAGGAGAGAGCAAGAAGCATACTCACAATTCTGGGCTTTGATGAAGACCTGATGACCAAGAAGGTGGAAAGACTCTCAGGAGGAGAGAGAAAGAGAGTATCTATATGCTTAGGGATGGTCCACAATCCTCCGGTGCTGCTTCTTGACGAACCAACGACAGGTCTGGATGCTCATCTACGACATGAAACTCTGAACTACCTGAAGATGCTTAACCACGAACTCGGCACCACGATGGTGATAATAAGCCACGATCTTGAAGTGGTGGACTACTGTACACGTGTCTGCCTACTTGAGGAAGGCCAAGTTAGTCAGTTCGGCACACCGGCAGAGCTGATCTCGACGCTCCCCGGAAAAGGGGAGAGCATCCGTCTGGTACTGTCCAGAATGTCGTCGGCCGTTCTAGACAAAGTTGTAACTTTGAAGAGCGTGAAATACTGGGCCAAGGCTGGCCGCAATGCAGTGAAGCTCTTTGTGGACGAGCCACGTGAACAGATGCTCGCCATCATAAAGAGCCTCAATGAAATGAAGATACCTTTCGAAGAAATCTCCCTAGTGGAGGCAGACTTCTTCGACTATTTCCAAGTCAAACCATGGAAGAGTAAGACCGAGGGTGACTCCCAATCATGAAGACCCTATACGTAGCCGTAGTGACAATACTGGCACTCGCTTTGATAGCCACACAGCAACCTGCTTCGGACCAGTTCGCCTTGCAGCTTGATGCAAGACCGGTTCATACCCCATCTACGCCTGCGGCTCTTACGCCTTTCATGACCGCTTCGGTCTGGTCAAACACTACAGGCTCACAAATAGTTGACCTTGTGATGGCAGATGTGGACGGAGACACCCGGGATGAATTAGCTGCTATAACTCAGAACGGGACCCTCTTCTTGTTCGGAGAGAGCGGCATGAAGCTATGGCAGATGGATCTATACTCCTCACCTTATGCTTTGGAGCAAGCTGCGGCGGACTCGGACGCTAAGATGGAGCTGTTGATAGGCACTGCAAAGGGTCTGCTTCTAGTGTGCGGCAACCAGACTATTGCAGCAAACGTTACACTTCCCGATGCTGTTAGAGCAGTGGCGCCTGTTGACTTGAACGGGGACTCGATAGATGAACTCTCTGCGGGTTGCGATGATCACAGGGTCTACGCCTATGCTCTGAATGCTACTCAGCTCTGGAATTATACAAGCAATGGACGTGTTCGAAAGATTCTGGCCGACGACTTCGACCTAGATGGACTAGGAGAAATCCTGTCCGCCTCCGATGGCAGGAGGGTCACACTGCTGGAGAGCAACGGGACTGCAGTCTTCGAGGAGTTGAGCCCCAGCACCATTAATGCCATGGGCTCTGGAAACTTAGCGGGAAGCTCTCAGTTGGAGGTCATTATTGGAACGAGCATGGGAACATTCCAAGTCTACTGGCGAAACGGTACCCCTGCATTCTCGGTGGGCGTGAACAGCAGTATTTCCGCTCTGAGCGCAGGACAAGTAGTTGCAGGAGGGTACGACGAATTTGCAGTCGGAACTTCTGGTAACGAGCTCAGAGTCTACAACTCCTCCGGATCGCTCATGTGGAACACGACTTTGGGAGGGCAGGTTTCTGTCGTCAAGCTCCTAGATGTTGCGGGGCTCCCCGAAGATCAAGTACTGGCGGGCTCTGACGGAGGAGCTCTGTCCCTCTATAACGCATCCGGATACCGAGCAAATCAGACTGCAGTCGGGGGATTCACCGGTGTTCTTGATGTGGGAGACTTGGACGGAAACGGCAAGGCAGAGTATGCTGCAGGAACAAACACGGGACTCATAATGCTCTACGGTCTTGACTATGACAGGGATGGTCTTGCCGATGCGAGAGAAAGCCTGATCGTAGGCACGCTCTGGGACAATCCCGACACGGACGGCGACCGCTTAACTGACGGGCAGGAGGTCCTCCAATATGGAACAAACCCCTTGAAGGCCGATTCTGATTCCGACGGACTCTCAGACTTTGCAGAAGTCATCACGTATGGCACAGATCCCAACAGCGTCGACTCGGATGCTGACAGGCTGACCGACTGGCAAGAGGTCTATCTGGGGACCAACCCCAACCGAGCTGATACAGACGGAGACCAGCTCACAGACTACGAAGAGAACAATATCACGCTCACCGACCCAAAGGTTACCGACACGAACGGCAATGGCATAAACGACGCACAAGATGATAATGATGGGGAGGGGCTCACGAATATCCAAGAAGCCAGATTGACGTACACAAACCCGAATGATGTCGATTCTGACAATGATGGGGTGACCGATTACTATGATGATCAAGACGCAGACAATCTCGCAAACGGGAAGGAGATCTCTGTGGGGACCGACCCGCTGGACCCGGACAGTGACTCGGATGGTCTGCTCGATGGTGATGAGGTCAAAATCTGGAAGACCAATCCCCTTAGTGCGGACACTGACTCGGACCAGCTGACCGACTACGAGGAAGCAATGATCGTCCACTCCAATCCGAAGGTGGCAGACACTGATGGAGACGGGCTTGATGACTACGCTGAGTATGCCACTTACGGCACCAATTCCTCCGACCCTGACACCGACGACGACGGCCTCGGCGACTATGAGGAGATACGCATATACTCGACGAATGCAACCAATCCCGACAGCGACGCTGACGGACTGCTTGATGGCGCCGAGGTCAATGCATGGAAGACAGACCCGAACAGTAACGACACTGACCTCGATGGCCTCACGGACTATGCAGAGGTGGTGACTTGGCACACTAATGCTACGTTGACAGATACAGATGCAGACGGGCTAGGCGACGGACAGGAGATTCTTACCTATCATACCAATGCGACCTCTGTGGATACCGATCTCGACGGGATAAGGGACAAGGATGAGGTAGACCGCTATCCCATCTTCAATGCCACAAATGCGCACACGTTCAACAGCACTGTCAATGACTACGAATGGGACTACGATAGTGATGGACTCTCGAACGGCTTTGAGATATATCTGACCCGGACCGATCCATTGCTCGCAGACACTGATGGGGACGGAACCCCTGATGATCTCGAAGACTCGGATCTTGATGGGCTTGACAACTACGAAGAACTCGCCGCAGGAACGCATCCGAGAAGGCCGGACAGTGACGGGGACGGCGTGAAGGATGGTGATGAGGTCAAAGTCCTAGACACGGATCCTAATGACAAGGACACTGATGACGACTCCATAGGCGACTATGATGAGGACTTCGACGGAGACCGACTATCAAACGGCGTCGAGCTATATATCACGCACACAGACCCAAAGAACGCTCACACACACGGGACGGGACAGGCTCGCGACGACTACTATGATAGTGACAGCGACGGGCTATCCAATTGGTTTGAAGTGGTGATGAGCCGCACTGATCCAGTCTACAATGACACAGATGACGACGGCACTCTCGACGCACAGGAAGACCCTGACAATGACAGACTTGACAACATTCATGAGTTTCTTGCGGGGACTGACCCCTTGGCAGCTGATACGGACAGCGATGGGCTGACCGACTATGAAGAGGTTTGCGAGGCGTACACGAACCCCCTGAAGAGCGACTCGGATGATGATGGAGTCCTTGACGGCAATGACGATCAGGACAATGATGGCCTGACCAATCTGCAGGAGATCCGAACCTATGGCACCAATGCAACGAACTGGGACACTGATGGTGATATGCTGCGGGACGGGCTGGAGGTCGGCCTCGGCCTTAACGCAACCGATGCTGATACCGACAATGATGGTCTCTACGACGGATACAGCGACCTGAACCACAACGGCAGATGGGACACGGGCGAGCCCGGAGAGGACCTTGACACCGATGGTGTCGTCGACGCTGGTGAAACTGACCCTGCGAACGCTGACACTGATGGAGACGGTCTGAATGATGGAGATGAGTGGATTCACGGGACCAATCCATTGAGGGAAGACTCGGACAGCGACGGTCTTCTAGATGGGCAAGAGGTTCACAGTCTTGGCACCAATCCTCTGAGCAACGACACGGACCTTGACATGCTGAGTGACTACATTGAGGTCAATGTCACACTTACCGATCCCTTGACCAACATGACGCATTCGGGAGTGCTAGACTACAACTGGGACTCAGACTCGGACGGTCTGACAAATGGAGAAGAGGTCTATGTCTACGGAACCTCACCTGGAGACAAGGACTCAGACAATGACGGTCTGTTCGATGGATTCGAAATAAACGGTTTCACCGTGTCGTTCTACAATAGTAGCGGCATGTTGGAAACTATGATGGTCGTTTCTGACCCTCTACAATTGGACTCGGACGGTGACAATCTAACCGACTATGATGAGTGGGTGTACGGAACAGACCCCAGAAGAAAAGACACGGACCGCGATGGTATTGATGATCACTTAGAGATATCCTATCTGTTTACGAACGCCACGCGTTGGTCAACGTTCATGAATGGAACGTCCGACTTCCTTCTCGACAACGATGGCGATGGCCTTTCAAATGGCCTAGAAATATATGGATACAACTCAAATGCTACTAGTTCAGATAGTGATGCGGACGGTCTGCCGGACGGCCTAGAGGTCTACATCGCAGGTTCTAGCCCAACAGACAAGGACACAGATAATGATGGGCTCTCGGACTATCTCGAGTACATGGTCTGTAAGACGAACCCAAGGGAAAACGATAGCGACTTCGATGGGCTCACAGACTACTACGAGGTTTACACATCCCTCACAGATCCCAACAACTGGGATAGCGATGTCGACGGACTCTCGGACTCAGATGAGGTGAATCAGTATGGGACTGACCCCAACATGGCGGACTCTGATTCAGACGGGATAGGCGACAAGAGGGAACTCGACCTTGGCACGGACCCGAACTCAAACGACACCGATTCTGACGGACTGAGCGATTGGCAGGAATGGAAGATGTATCGCACGGACCCCACTGTGGGAGACTCTGACAGTGACGGTCTGAATGACGGGAACGAAATCGGCAATGGCACTGATCCCATGAATCCCGACTCTGACTTTGACTCCCTGACAGATGGTGATGAAGTCAACAAGTACGGTACAGACCCCATGAAACCCGACACTGACTCTGACAGACTCGCAGACAACGATGAGATATTTAACAGTCACACGGACCCGACAAATCCCGATAGCAACGGCAACGGAATCCGCGACGACCTTGATGATGAGGATGCTGACGGTCTTAACAACTTCCTAGAGATATACATGTACCAAACAAACTGCACTCTACTGGATACTGACGGAGACCGCTTGGCCGACGGCTATGAAGTCTTCGCGAGTCACACTGACCCACGAAAGGCGGACTCGGACGAGGACGGACTAGGCGACTGGGACGAAATGTTCCGATATTCCACCGACCCTAACGCAGTTGACACTGATGGGGATGATTTGACCGATGGCGAGGAGGTTCTGACCTACCACACACTCCCGAACAAGAGCGACACTGACAATGATGCTGTGAACGACTATGATGAGCTGAAGGTGTTCGCTACTGACCCTCTTAATCCTGATTCGGATTTCGATGGACTTACTGATGGACAAGAGCTCTATGTATACAACACTGACCCCCTCAAAGAGGATAGCGACTCAGATGATCTTCTCGATTCCCAAGAGATACTCCTGCACACGAATCCACTGAATAATGACACCGACAGCGACAGGCTCAGCGACTTCGAGGAGGCAAACATCACACTCACAAACCCACTTGTGTACAGCACCAAGGGCGACGGAACTTCTGACTCAGACTGGGACATGGATAACGACACCCTCACCAACTGGCAGGAGATCCGCCTCACAAAGACAGACCCGCGTAATCTAGATAGCGATGGTGATACTATTCCTGATGGCGCTGATGATGAGGACCGGGACCTACTGACCAACCATGAGGAGTGCTGGCTGACTAAGACAGACCCAAGAAACAAAGACAGTGATGGCGACGGGGTTTCAGACCTAAATGACGATGAAGACGGCGAAGGGCTCACGAATGGAGAAGAGTGCCATACTTACTTCACAGACCCGTTGGTCAAAGACACGGACGGTGACAGACTATCAGACTATGAAGAGGCGATAGAATATGGCACGAACCCATTGGTGAAGGATTCGGATTCTGACAGTCTGACAGACGGCGACGAGGTCGTCGACTATGGAACCGATCCGTTACAGAACGACACCGACAGCGATCTCTTGAGCGATTGGGAGGAATTGTTTCTCACTGACACGGACCCGCTGACCAACATGACGCATCCAGGTGTCCTTGACTCCTTCTGGGATTCCGATGGAGATGGACTCAGAAACCTGGAAGAGCTGCGCGTATATCACACAAGTCCAATCGACCCTGACAGCGATAATGATGATCTATTGGACGGCGAAGAGATAGAGGCTGGTACTGACCCTCTAGACCCAGACTCGGACGCAGATCTCTTGCTCGACGGGCAGGAAATCAGGCTATACGGCACTGATCCCCTGAGCAACGACACAGACAGGGATTTACTCACTGACTATCAGGAAACCATCGTATTCGGTACAGATCCCCTGTCGAATGACACTGACTCTGATATGCTCACAGACTATGAAGAGGTCATTACATACCATACAGATCCAAGGAACGCAGACACTGACTCAGACGAGCTGGATGACTACGATGAGGTCAAGGTCTACTTCACGAATCCTCGCGAGAGAGACACGGATCATGATCAGCTCATCGACTACATTGAGGTTACAAGCTCGCACACTGACCCTAGGAATAATGACACGGATCAGGACGGACTTACTGATGGGCAAGAACTCCTATCATACCATACGGATCCCCTGAATCCAGACACAGATGGCGATGGGCTCTCTGACTACAACGAGATATTCGTGTATAGGACCAATCCCCTCTCATCTGATACGGACTCCGACGGCCTTCCAGACAGCATCGACTTTGATCCTCGTGTGCATTGGATCTACCCCGCCGGAGCCATCGGGCTAGTGCTTCTATCTGCAGTGGTTGTCCGCAGACGTTATCGACATGTGCACCGACCAGCAGAGCCAGTGACTGCGGCGGAGCCGACAAGCCCGGGACTTGAACCAGGCATGGAAGTCGCCGTCGAGTACAAAATCCGCGAGGGCAAGGCAGTCTTCGGCGTTGTCGTGCGAAACGGTTCGACTAGTCCGATGCAGAACGTTCAAATCGTTCTGGCGATACCTGACCTCACAGACACCATAAAGAGTCAGAACATTGGGAATATTGATGCGGGCCTCATGGGTCTGACCGAGATTGACTTCGAACTTGAGCCAGGTGCTGCAGGCCAGCTCATTGGCATGATCGAGTATGATTCAGTCATGGGTGAGCACCGTGTAGTCAATCTCAAGCCAGTGAAGATAACTGCATGAGGACGAGAAGAAACAGGACGTGGCATACTTGTCCGAAGGTTCATAAGGCCTCAGACCGAGGCTGGAAATTGGCATGGGGTAACAATGCAGAACGAAGACATCGTCGCTGCAATCGAAACAAAGCTGACGGCAGTGGGAGTTCAGGACGTAGTGGAACCTGAAGAGGTGCGTCCTGCTGCGTTTCTATCCAAAGACCGTAAAGCAATCATCGACCTCGAAGAGGAACTGCAGAAGTCACTAGACACGCTAAAGACCGATGAAAGACTGCCCCGCCTCCTGTTCGGGCTGGCAAACCTGCATCTGAAGGAGGCAAACTTCTCTAGAGCGATAGTTCTCTATGAGGTCACTCTGGGAATGTCTAGCAGGCAAGTCAACGCATGGCTGAACATGGGGACAGCGTATCTTCTGGCTGGTGAGGCAAAGGATGCGGTCAGCTGTTTCAGTAGCGCCCTCGCAATTGAACCTGACAATGCTCGTGGCCTGACCAAGCTTGCAACGGCTCAGCTTGAAATGAATGACTTGGAGAGCTGCCTCTCGAGCCTCGAAAGGGCGCTTGAAATCGATTCGACACTGCTGAAGGCGATGGTGGTCAAAGGACGATACTTTGCAAAGAAAGGAGACTTGACTGGGGCAACAACGTGGTTCAACAAAGCTCTGAGAATTGACCCAATGTTCTTACCCGCACTCACTGAACTTGGGCAGATTTACGTTTCAAACGGTCGGTACGATAGTGCTGCAGAGGTTCTCGACCGCGCCCTCAGGATTGACCCGGAGCATCCCTATGCGCTCGCGCTGCTAGGTGATACCTTCTTCGCACGTCGAGATTACGAGAAGGCCCTATCTTTCTATGACCGGGCCTTGAACGTCAAGTTTGATGACCCCCACCTATGGATAAAGAAAGCAGACAGTCACAGGATGTTGAGGTCATACAAGGAAGCCGTGGCCGCATATGAAAAGGCCATCAATGCTAATCCAGAGAATGCGGAGGCTTGGAGCAAGTGCGGTCAAGTTCTAGTTCTTTCGAACGAAGTGCCCGCTGCTCTTGAGTACTTCAATACTGCACTAGCACTCTTTCCAGACAGCGCGGACACAGCTCATCAACGTGGACTAGTTTACTATTCTCTTGGAAAACTCGAGGAGGCACTTGCAGACTTCGACTTGGCCTTCTCATCCGAGCCCGGCAACCCGGTCCACCTGTACTACAGAGGACTCGTGCTGGAGAAGCTAAACAGGAAACCCGAAGCGAAAAGGACGTGGCAGATTGCTGCCTCGCTCTACAGAGAGGCAGGTGACAGCACGAAAGCCGCTGAGTGCTCCGCTAGGATGAAGCGCATGAGCTAGTAGCATACTCCCTGTCACTGATCCCGAATCGGCGGGCATGACTCACCATAGGCGAATCCGTCGTTCAAGTTTGCGACGCAACTCCTCATTCACTCATGTGGAACATACTCTGCAGCTACCGGAAGATATGGAGTGACATAGAATAAGATATAAAGCGATGACAACCAATGACTTTTATCAACTGACCCAACAGCACATACATGCCAAGCGGGTTCGCATGATTAGCTCCAACAATGGGAGAGCTGGGCAAGAAGGAAGATGGCAAAGGAGTCGAGTGAGGAAGGCAAGCATAAGCCTGATGGGGCAGCTGATGCAACTCCAAAGAGAAACGGCATCAAGATAAAGTGGCGCGACTTTGTGGGCTCCACTACCTTCGTTGAGTCTCGTAACTTGGCCCGGTACTCGGGTGTCGAGCGTCTCTTTCTCAAATTCGAGGGCAACAACCCAACCGGCACACAGAAGGACAGGATTGCTCTAGCCCTCGCGTCGATGGCGAAGTCACAAGGTGCGACTGCGATTGCCACTGCTTCCTGCGGCAACTTTGGCGCTGCACTGGCTTGGGCTGCAAGGTTATGTGAGTTGCCTGCGCACATCTACATACCCTCTAGCTATCATCTGCCTGAGGACAGAGTGAAGAGGATGACTGATGCAGGCGCGCAGATACACTATGAAGAAGGCCAATACGAGGACGTTGTTGTTCGCTCGTCAGAGATCTGTAAAGAGAAGGGATACTTCAACGCCAACCCCGGTGTTGACGGAGTGAGAGAGGTGTCTCTGGAAGGGTACGCAGAGATAGCCTATGAGATCTACAGGGATATGAGAAGGGCTCCAGACTATGTCCTATGTCCTGTGGGGAACGGAACAACCTTAGCTGGCATTTACCATGGCTTCAAGAAACTCTTCGAGGCACGAAAGATTGACGAAGTGCCAAGGATGGTCGCAACCAGCACGAGGCGTGGGAATCCCATCGTGAAGTCCTTCCTTCTGAAGAGCAGGACGATGCTGGATTTGGATCGCTCAGAGATAAAAGAAACCAAGTTCAACGAGCCGCTGACAAACTGGCACTCATTTGATGGCCAAGAAGCGCTCGATGCACTGTATGCTTCGCAAGGGTTTGCAGACTACGCCTCTGACACGAGAATGCAGGAGTTCTCCCGGCTTCTACGTGAAGAGGAAGGTCTCAATGTGCTGCCAGCATCCGCAAGCACGCTAGCAGTCCTACATGACCTGACGGACACCAGAGTCACAGTGAAGGGTACATTCGTGGCAATACTGACGGGCCGAGACTTCACGTAGTATTCGTACCAGACTACCTAGACCTCATGTCTTTGCTGCTCAGTCGCAGTCTCATTGTGAGGTTACCTGTTTCGTCACTGTCGAAGAGAACAAACCCCAGCTTCTCGTAGAATCTTCTCAGGGGGAGCCCTTTCTCATTCTTCTCCTCCGTGTCAAGGACAATCGCTCTGTACTTCTTCACACGTGCCCATGCCATGACAGCATTCATGATGAGACTGCCAACGCCTCTGCCCTGCTGTCGCACCGCAATTGTGTCAATATAGAAAGTCGGTTCCCATTCAGTTTCAAGCCTGTAGCCCAAGATGAAAGCAAGAGCTTCTTGACCAGTAGTGACAAAGAATAACAGCAGGTCAGGTTTCTCGACTCTCTCCAATATCTCCTCGGCGGAGTACCTCAGCTCCTCTCTGAATGCAGTTGCCTCAATCGTTTTGAACCATTTGTAGTAGATATCATCCATGGTGGATGGAAAGACCAGTTTCGTGGGCCGTCCAATCACCCTCGTGAGCTCAGCCTCTAGTGTCTGCCAAATCCTTCCTACGTCCTCAGAGTTCGGACCATGCTCGATCATGTCGACACACTTCCGACAGACAATCGGAACGATGTGACCTCAGCATTCTCCCTCGACACTCTGCGGACTAGAGCTTCAGTCCGTGACGATAACAGGCAGACTCCAGCAGACGTCGCATCAATTCATCATAGGAGTATCCAGCCTTCATCGCCATGAAGGGGAAGAACGAGAAGTCTCTGTTATCCATGTCGAAGTCCATACCAGGCAGGGGATTAATCTCCAAGAAGTAGGTCTCGCCCTTGTCGTTCATACGATAGTCAATCCTTGCGAAATCTGGAGCATCTAGATAGCGGCAGATATCAGTGGATGTGCGTTCAAGACGCTTCTTCAGATCAGAGGGTATCTTGGCTGGGATAACATAGTGATCGAGACCATCGTAGATGGTCTTGGCTCTCTGCCCAAAGACGGTCCCGACTTGTGGAGGCAGCTTGGAGAAGTCAATCTCGAGAATGGGAAGCACTTCGGACTCTGGTCCAGGTCTTCCTAACACTCCAACACTGAACTCACGTCCCTGAATGAACTGTTCGATCAGTATTGGTTCTTTGTATTCATCTATCATCTTCTTTAGTTTGGCACGCAGATGAGTGATGTCATGGACAACATTGTCCTCATTGATACCCATAGAGGAACCTTCCTCATTGGGCTTCAGAATGACTGGATACTGGAAGACAATCTTGTTGGCCTCTTGGACGCTGCTGCAAACGTGGAACTCAGCGGTCTTCACTCCGTGATATGCGAGGACCTTCTTGGTCCATGCCTTGTTCAGACAGACTGCTGTCGACAAGACCCCGGCGCCGACATACGGAATGCCCAGCATCTCAAGAATGGCAGGCACATGTGATTCGCGGCTTTCACCTCGCAGACCCTCAGCCCTATTGAACGCCAAATCCGGCTTGACGCGCTTCAGGCTCTCCACTATGTTCTCATCAGCCTCAATGAACACATACTCGTGTCCTGTGGCTTCTATCCCATGCTTAATCAGTTCAATCGTGTGAGGAGGATCATATTCTACCTCGAACTCACTTGTATCATGCCTTGTATTGAGGATTAGCGATATCCGCAAAGATTCCACCAACCCTCGAGTCAAATGACGACTTATAACTCTAACAGCCCATTATCGCGAGGCGTTGCCCTAGAGCTCGAACGTCGACAATTCCTCTTTGTATATTGAGAGCACCTTGTCCCTCAGTTCCTTTGGCAATGAGATTGGATTGTACAACGAACAGAAGGTCTTGAACAGCTCATCTTCCCTGTCCTTTGCTTCCTGATAGAACTCGCTCTCTTTGAACTCATCAATAAGAGCACCCTGCGCGCCCTTCTTGGCGGCTGCGTAGAAAGCAAATAGCTGTTCATCTATACTGACATCTGTGTTCGCATACGGCAAGTTGGACCTACCTCCGAAGAGGGTGAAGAATGGTTTGCTCTCAGCACGCAACATATTCTGCTTCAGACCGATGATTTCTGGATTAATACCAGAGGCCACGCACAGCAGGTACATCTTCGCGCACACAGCACAATTGTGGCACCACCAGTAGTCTTTGCCCTGTTCATTCTCTGTGAAACAGCTCATCTGGTACTTGGCCATCTCGGGGTAACGATGTGCGAGAGTACGCTGAATCATCATATCCATCAGAGGCTCTATGAGACTCCCGGTCCTCACTATTCGACCAGAGAATGCCTGAGTTATCTGGTCGATATGTATGGTCCAAAGATGTGACTGGTCGTAGCAAGGATTCACTATCCACTTGCCGGCTGGGTCCACGTATATTGCCGCACAGCTCTGCTCATTCCCAAAGAACATGTATTTGGCGTTGTACTGGTATGCAAAAGGCACCAGATCGAGAGCGTACTCAGTTGTCTGCAATGCCCACCCAAGCTCCGACTTGGGCAGACCAAGATGTGCGTAGTCCCGTAGCCTGCCAGTATCATGCTTCAGAATGTGCAGCTCCTTGCCAAACTCCTTCTTGAATCCTATGGCAAGCTGGGTCTTGTGTTTCTCCTCGTAGGTCATACTCTGTTCTACTGCATAGACTGCCTCAGGATCAAGTCCTATCTCTCTTGCGACAGCAAATGTCAACAGACTGTCCTTGCCGAAGCTCAGTCCTACCAATGCTCTCCAGGGCGACTTTACAGGCTCCGGTGAGGGATAGACCACCGTTTGGTCCTGAAACCTGTATTCAATGTTGAAGAACTTGCGCACCACCTCTGCAGTGTCAGTCATATCTACCTCCGTGCAGGACGGAATGTCCTTGAGGAAGTTCAACATGAAATACGGCTCCAGTAGAGGCCTGCCGGAATCATACGATGCAGCCGAAGACTCAAACACCAAGGGCAGGTGCATTGTAGCAGCCATCGCAAGGTTGTCCTTGAAAGCCCGCCTGGTATCTGCCGGCATGGCCTTCCATGCCTCTTCAGGATAGGTAATAGGATAATCCGTGCCCCTGAAGTTCACACTGATGCCGCTATCCGTCATCTTCGTGCGGAAGTTCAGCGTGGCAGTCATTCCCATCATGCGACGTACAGGTCGCATTGAGAATCCCTTTCGCAACGTTACACCGGGTTTGGAGATTGGCTGCATTGAGTTCACCCTGTTGAAGTCAGATTCCTGATCAACACAATGTCATCAACGTTGTCAGTCACGACGAAGTATGATTTCACTGAAGCTTTGCCATCAGGTTCAATGTCGCGCAGAGCAGAGAGTCTAACCCACTGAGCATTCTCATTCATGTTGCTAAGACCGATGATGTCATCCGTCTTACAGTCTGATATGACACCCAACACAAGGCCGCTGTCAGGTTCTTTGAATGCGGCCCATCCCTCTTGGGGAGTGGGTATGATCTCAGCTCTGTTCACTGTCGGCTCGTAAATCACATTCCTGTTATTAACCGCTGTGTAGATGATGCTCTGTGGACGACCATTGAGTCGTGGCACTCCTTGAAGCCCGAGAGTCAGTCGCTTCCATTGTCTGCTCCCATTATTCGCCTCAATCTCTGAGCTGATTACAGGTGTGCCTTTCAAGAGCATGTGTCGTAGGGTGAAATTCATACCCTTTAGGCCGGAACAATGCTCGATTCTGGTCTTCATCTCAAAGCCAACCCAAGGGCCGTCCTCCCTCAGGGATACTGACCATCTCTCAAGCTGCAGGCCCGTTTGCCAGTCCCATACACCCAAAGCTTGAATGATAGGGTTCACGCCTGTGAAATGGCGGTCTACCCACATAAAAGGGTCTGCACGTGGAAAGGTATCTTGAAACAGGCTGAGTCCTCCATCTGATCCGAATCTCACCAGACTCGCTAGATACTCCGGAGAAACTGAAATCATGAAATGACCTGATTTCACTTCATGAAGAGTCATCCCACCTATTGTGGTTTCGTTGGTGGTGGTAGAACTCTGCGAATCATAGATGATCGCTGAGAGTGGAACCCGTCGGACTCTGTTCTCGAATCTGAGCAGGACTTCACCGCCCTTCCTCAGCCACTTGTCACCCTTACCAACTGTGACCCTTACAGGCACCACAAATGGAGAGTCAATGGTCAGTCCGTCTATGCTGAAGCTGAGCTTCCTCCTTCTATTTGCCAAGAGACCCTGAGGCATTGTAATGGTGAGGTGTGCCGATACGGGATCCTCATTGAGGACTCGAACACGTATCTCCATGTCATTTGGCAGAGATTGGTCAATGAGCATCGGTGCCTCCGCTTTCACCGGGGACCTGAAAGAGCGGGGAGCGATCTCAATCTCAAGGTCGGACCTCAGGCCGTGGAGCTCCATAACTGGCTCGGGTTTTTCATCAAGCCTTGCCCAGAGTGAACGTACCTCGTTCCAGTCGCCTTGACTGATTACTACGCGAAGCAGGACCTTTTCGATGGACTCGCCGACATCCAAGTCCGGGAGCCGGTATTCCACCCGAATCGGCCTTAGTCCTCTCATCGGAGAAACCTCGGCAAGATGCTCGCGCTCCCATACGTAGCCGACTAGCATCCTGCCATCAGGGCCGTCCAAAGCCGCCCATGACTCGTGGAAAGACTTGGGATCATTTGGCAGCTGTCTGTCGCCTGTCCATTCGACTGAGTCGAGACTGTAGATGCTGCCCCGTATGGGAACGCGCAAGTTTGTGGAACTTAGCTCCATCCAGCCGCCAGTCTGGATTCCCAGATTCGTCAGCTTGCTCGAACCTTTGTTGGTCAGCTTGGTCATGATCTCCAAGTACCCTCTGCTTGGATAGGCTCGATATGTGTGGTTTAGAGTCAGGCCCGGCCGCTCTGTTGAGTCACCGACTAATTCAATCTGAGCGTGGGTGCCTTCATTTCTGAGCAGGACTTGGAACTTCTTCCGAGACCATTCGTTGCCACCAGATGGGAACGGGTAGCCAATAGTGGACAACAGGAAGTCGTAGCCTCCTCTGAAGAACTCGTGCGAAACTTTGTTCTCGAGAGAGGCGAAACGCATCGGAGGCGCCTTGAGCAGCACACCCCTGAATGCCTCGGTTTCAATGACGAAGTGACCATCAATTGCCTCGTAGGCAAGTGCTCCTGACTCTCCAATCACAGGTACGTTCAATGTTTTCTCGTTGACGAGCGATGTCACAGACTTCTCGTCTATGAAGACCGACAGATGAACGGGAATTATGCTGTTGGCATCCTTTGAGCCCGTTGCGAGTTCGAAGCCAACATTGGTTCTCTCCCCCGGAGTAAGCCCGAAACCAAACGTTTGAGATGCAGGACCTTTCGCTTCAGGAAGATCAATGATCAAGTTGCCATCAATGGGTCTACCTAGATTGCTCTGTAAGACGATTTCCATCTTCGCGGAGGCGCCCGGAGGCAGGCAGGGATAGGGCGGACTTGAGAGGAGCGAAATCACTTCATGAGGAATGAGACCGCTGAACAGGCTGACAGTACCGTTTCCCAATGTCAGATCCCACTCAGCCTGAGTCTTCACCTTCATGGCAGGTTCCAGCTCCCTGTCAAGATGTTCCGCAGTGTTCTCGATACTATAAGACGCTCCTACAACCAGTTCTCCTCCATGTGCTATGACTGACGGAATATTCTCGTCAAGCTTCACTGACAGGTCTTGTCCGGGAGCCACAATCACTCTGACAGACAAATCGCGGGGAGCATCATTCAGTATTGTGAGCCGAACTGGAACCGCGTCGAATCCAATGTATCCTATTCGTATTTCGGGCTCAACATGGGCGGATAGCGTGTGACCATCCATAATCAGCTTGAATCCCGAAATGCCTTTGGCGTCTCGGTCGACCCTCACTTCGAGGCGGTCGCCATTCTCTGCCGCAAATACGTACTTGTAGACACCCAGACCATTCTCAACTAGATCGTCCGGGACTTGCCCTATTTCACGCTTGAGTGTGTCATACCAGTAATGACGTTTGAAGAACTCTGCAAACATCGGGCTGTTGAGAATACCCGGGATGTGCGATTCCATCAGCACTCTTGTCCCTGGCACCCAGTTGTAGCCGACTCGCTTGTAGAGAGGCATGGCCTTCAGGTTGCCGGGCCATGTATGAAGATCCATCCTGCGTTTTCCTAGCCGGGCCGCTGTTTCAGCCGCCTCAATCAGCATTGCTTTTCCGTAACCTTGTCCCTGGAATCTCGGATTGACCCCGAGTGTTCCAACATAGGCGGCCTCTGGGTCCATCTCGGCATTAGTCACATTGCAGTGACCAACTATCTTGTCACCAGAGTAGGCCACAAGTACCCTGAGGTCTCTCCTCTTCTTCTTCTCTTCCAAGACCGTGTGTGCAGTATAGGGGTCCCCATGTGTGAATCCACCGGGCCAGCTGTCTGACTCGTCGAAAGAGTTGAAGCACTCCGCAAGACGCGCTGCGTCCTCCATGGTGAACTGGAAGTCTCGAACCTTGTTGTTCAGCTGTCTACTACTCACTGTGATCATGCCCCACAGAAGAAGCTGGTCTATGCCTTCGCATCTGCAATAAAAGGATGTCTGACTTAGGTTCAGGATTAGGACAGGTTCGGACTTTTCGCAGTGAGGACTTGAATATCTTCTAGCTGGACTGACCTCAGAAGCGACACAGAAGACCTAGACTCATGAAGTAGGTGCCCGTACAGCTTCATGGTTCACGTAAGCACCTGTGTTGAACTCCATCGAACTGAAATGACACTTCATGAATCACGGGGTCATTAGTGAGAAGCCTCACATGACAAGCACGACTAACAATGTTCAAGTGTCAAAAACGAGTATAGATGCAATATCGGTATGTCTGACTCACGCCACCTCTTGGATGTCGCAATGGAGGAAGCTGATTCCGGAGCCTACGACTCAGCGTTGGCCAAGCTGAGCGAGATCGTATTGTCCGAGCCTGATAGCTCCGAGATTCACATTCTGGCTCTGTCGTATATGGGGGAAGCATACAGAGAGAAGGGCTTGTACGAGCAGTCAAGGAAAGCCTTAGAGAAAGCTGAAAGGCTCGGTATTGAATATGGATTCAAGATTGCGACTGCAAAAGCAATACGACTCCTAGGCAACACACTACTTGACATGGGCCTGATGGCACAAGGAGAGGAGCGATATCAGAGGGCGTTGACCATCTTCGAAGAGGCTGGAGACCTCTTGGGCGTCGCGAGGTGCCTGAACAATCTTGGCGTGGTCAGAGCAGACCGTGGTGACCTTCCAAGTGCGCTGGAACTCTACGAGCGATCACTGAAAATCCACACGGAACTCAATGACAGCTTCGGCGTCGGAGCCTGTCTAAACAACATAGGCGAGATACACAGACTCCGGGGGGACTATACTCAGGCAGAGGAACTCTATCGTAGGTCACTGCAGGGCGATAGAAAGAGAGGCGACAAGTACGGTCAGGCCATCTGCTGGGGCAATCTGGGTGCAGTCGCTCTGGCGCGAAAGGACTTCAAGAGGGCCGAAGCCAGGACCCAGCGCGCAGTGGACATCTTGGACGAACTGGACACGCGTGACCTTGCGTACGTTGAGATGAGGGGACTCATGGTTGGACTCATGTCAGCTACGGGCCGCTTCGACCAAGCGCATGTCCACTTGGACGAGATCTGGTCTGCTGCGCAGGCGCTGAACTCAGACAATGCGGACATGATATGCGAATTCTACAGCGGGGTCTTGGCGCAACGACAGTGGAACCTCTCTTTTGCCAGAACACACTTCAATAACTGTCTTGAACTTGCCAAGAGAGGGAGTACTTTCGAGTATGTGCTCTTCTCTCTTATTCAACTCGTAGAACTCGAACTGCATCATTACAGACTGACCCTTGAGGACGCATATCTGAAAGCAATGAAAGAGGACTTGGACCAAGCGCTGGAGCTGGCGCAACAATACAAGCTCTATGGTGCGCTCGTAGAGCTTCTCATCCTGCAGGGTCTCTTCAACGTTGAGAATCAGGAGCTCGCAAGAGGCTTCGACGACCTCGTAGCTGCCAAGAAACTATGCGAGGAGAAAGGCTTTGTTGCACGGAAAATGAGTGTCGACCAGCAGATAGACAAGATTCGTGCACGAATGGACTCACCGCAAGAACACGCACCTGAAACCGTCGAACAGAAGATGAGGCGGTTCCAAGACTACATCGAGGACTGCGAGAGAATCGTACTTGCCTCTAGGTGAACGAAACGAAATCAGAGACCTCTCTGCATAGTCATGCGACAAAAGGGCTCTTACGTGCTCATAGCTCAATTAATGAACCCCTATAGTAGCACTCAATGCATTTTGGTCAGATTCGAGTGATGCCAAGAATCTCACTGACCTTCAACGATTCCTCTGCCTGTCTCTTCAGAAACCGAGGCCAATTCGAGAAGACTCGTCAAGAGCGGGCTAGCTGAGGGCCTGGGAGCCATGGGTATCTGTCAGAAACCCTGGCCATAAGGATTGGCCGCTCGTATTGCACTCCGGTTCCACTCAAACGAAGACGGAGGTTCCCCGCTTTGAGAACTAGGCCATCATCCAGAACGCTTTTCTGTGACAGCTTCTAACCAGTCGAGCAGCAATAATGAACGGATGGTGCCCCGATGAGCCAAAAGAAGATAGACTTCTTTTCAGAAGCGTGGCTTCTCAAGTTCCAAGAGATACTGAACAAAAGCGCGGTCTATAAGGATGCAGCTAAGGATTGGGAAGGGGATTTCGTCTTCCAAATCGACGCGGATGGCAAGACCATCAAGCAGCCCCTGCGCGGCTATATCGATCTCTGGCATGGTGAGTGCAGGAAGGTAAGAATGGCGAAACCAGATGAGCAGGCGGCCTTTGTCTACTCTGGAACGCTGGCGAACTGGAGGCTGCTTCTCGCAGGGCAGATAGACCCCATCAAGGGATTGATGCAACGCAAGTTCGCACTGAAGGGTGACATGGGCAAGGTCATGAGGTATACAAAGGCCGCAGCCGAGCTTGTGGCCACTGCGACCAAGATTCCAACGAAGTTCCCAGACGAGAAGTAAGGCCCTCACCTATTCGTGCGGCTCAGACTTACACAATTGTAGTTCCAGGCCCTTTAACAGAACCCCCGGGACGGACTTGACGCAGAGGAGAGATGCTCACACTCCTCCTGTTACCCGTTGTTTCCTGGCCGCTTGGCACCGAAGAGATGATGTTCATCTCAGTGGTCGCCGTTCTTGTCCTGAATCTGCGCGCGAGAGCAGGTTTCTTAACCAACTTCGGCCGTGCTGACAGTAACGTATATGCAACACGAAGTGTTGTGCTTCTCTTTGGAGGAAAACTGCTGGGGGTTCTGTATCAATGAAAACCACACGCATCTGTTACTATCTCAAAATCGTTGTTTCAGTTGAGCTACTGCTGACTCTAGTAGCGTGGACGCAAATCAGCAACTTGCACCCCCTCTGGATGCAGCTTCTAGCGTTTCCCTACCTCCCCATCTTAGACCTCATTACGATTGTCGTCTGGCTGGCGTGCAGGAAACTTCGAGATCGATCCACTTAGGGCAGGACTTGAACCGAGCATGGATTCTGGAAATTCCTAGAAGTACACAATGAGGCAGAAGTCCTGACTGGATTGATAGTGGTCTGTTTCTTGACTCTTATCGTTCATGTGTCAGACTTAAATGGGGGCATCGGAGTCGATTAGGCCATGAAATGCATCCACACGGAGCTGTGCGACATCCTTGGCATCCAGCACCCAATACTGCAAGGAGGCATGGGCCCGTACAAGACTGAAGCACTGGCAACCGCGGTGTCCAATGCAGGTGCTCTTGGAGTCATAAGCAGCATTGGGATGGCGGCCACAATGATACCAGATGCTGCTCCGATAGATGCGGTCCGGCTGTTCGGGACAGACCCACCAGAAGTAATTCTTCAGAAGTCGATTGAGGCCGTGGCAAAGGGAACTCACGGATCTGGAGGAGTATTCGGCGTGAATATACCGGTCGCCTCAGAGTTCACTTTGGCCTCAGAGATGTT
>PRDI01000086.1 GCA_003345595.1 Candidatus Thorarchaeota archaeon
ATCGCCGAAGCTATTTCCATCGATTGCGAAATCAAGTATCACACTGGCTTCTCTCAAACCATCAGTGTGCCTTCTTGCGCCAGATGGCTGAACGTGAGCATAGATTGGAACAATGCGGCAACGGATCTGAATCTCGCACTCGTCGACCCAGCTGGTCGCCTTGGTCAGTGGGCGCCTGCTGGCAGCATACTCTCCAACCTGGGACGGGAGTCAGTCAGCCTACCATATCCAATGGCTGGCAACTGGACTGCTGTCGTAGCTTGGATGGACTCCACTTCTGAGAGCAATGATGTCTTGCTGTCTTGGAGTGTTGCATCCATGACTGCGAACCTCCAAGCATATCTGGAGAGCGCGGCCAATGGGGCAGTCCTTGCATCTCTGTTGAATGCTCCGCTCCTCTATGTGACCGAAGACACGGTTCCTGAAGTCACCCAATGGGCAGTCGACCGCCTTGGTGTCAACGTCAGCTTCCTTGTGGATCCAAACAACATCCACTCAAGCACCCTAGCCGATGCACTCGGTCTGTTCTCCTTTGTGCAAGAACTGAACAACTATCCTCTTGTTTCGTCTTGGATAAAAGCTATCTCCGGGGAGAGTGATGTCGTAGTCACTGTCCCAATGGGAACAGGAAACGAGCTATTTGCTCCATCTGCCCTTTCTGGAGCAGTGCACGGAGCCCCTGTGTTCTCACTGTGTGGTGATGACAACACTCTGACGACTAGGGCTGAAGAAACGTGGGCACCCTATCTGGTGGGTCCTGAGATTGAGATTTACATAACCAGCCGATATACGACTAGGACTGAGAACGGTTGGTATGACGAGAGGATTCCGAACAGGTACTCGATGGCAGAGTCGGCTGACGCCTTCCAGCAGTTCCTCGAAGATCGAAATGCTTTCAATGCCACCAGCTCACAGGCAGTCATCATCGTTTCGCCAGTCGACAACATCAAAGTAAGCTTCGATAGGTCTCTTCAATGCCACTTCTCTCCGGGTCGTATTCCTGCGACAGACTCACCCGCGGCATCGGTCATGGTTTCCAGGGCTGCGCTGCACAGGTTCATCTTTCGAACCGCGGACTCTGCAGATCAAGCGCTGCTCACCATGTATGCCTATACTGACGGAGCCACTTACTTTGACAACTACTTCAACTCACATGTCATACAGCAGTATGATGACTCTGTGAATGCATTGGAGTCGGCTGGGTTCACTGTCGACAGCCATGTAGGTTACTCACAGGTCTTCAGCGCGCTGAGCTCTCAGCCTGGTTTCTGGTCAATGAGTACACATGGCACACTCACGCGTCTGCCCACCGATCCTCCCGAGCGGCCGGGCGGTCTGGGTATCTTTTCGATGAGGGACTCAGATGCTCCTTACGGTTTTGAGGTCAGTGTTTCTGAACGAGAGAGTACGACTGACTCTGATCAAATCGTAAACCCCGTTGCGTATCAGGCCGAGGCTGTTCACCATGTGATGAAAAACACGGGAGATCTTGAGCAGGCAATTGGCAGTCTGGGTTCACCCATCGTCATTCTGACTGCATGTCTTTTGGGAGGGTCAGAACTCCCTCTAATGCTCATGGAACATGGTGCGGTTTCGGTGATCGCGTCACCACGCACAGTCTACTTCCTTCCGGCAGGTCTCGCCTGTGTCCTCATGACTCAGGCCATCGCAGTAGGCAACACAACAGGCTCTGCCCTCACCCAGTCTCTGAAGACGGTTTCCTACGACTACTCAGACCCACCTTCAGGAGATCCTCGTGACTATGCCAATCAACATGTCCTATTTGGAGACCCCGAGATGAAACTGTACGACACGGTTTCTGACCCACGAGTGACCTCTGTCAATCCGATGAATGCCACGTTCGGAAACCATATGCCGGGTCGAGGCGTAGCCGCAGTGGCCGGACTGGGCGCATCCAGCTATCTACCAGATTCCCTACTGATGCTTGGAGTCGACAATGACTACTACGAAAGCACCAACTACAGTGACTTCATTTCTCTCCTTCCACTGAGGCGAGTGGTCATTGTTGAACCTGGTTCGCTTGGTACGCTTGAGAGTGTGATGACCGCGAGCGCTAGCAAGTTGGACGATTATGTTACGAGTGGAGGCGTCCTTGTGCTTCTAGGCGTTTCCGGGGATATCGGATGGCTACCTTGGCCAGTTTCGCTGAACGAATCCAACTCTGGCCCCAGCATTGTCATCTCAGACCCGACCCATCCGTTCATGTCTGTACCCAACGAGCTCGCGAACGCCACTGCGTTTCAAGGTCATTTTGACTCGGTGTGGGCCAACTTGTCCGTACTGGCGACGGACGGGTCGAACCCAGTTGTCGTGGCAGGAGTCGTAGGTGCAGGCAAGCTCTGTCTGACGACAACAACTCCTGTCGGCACCGAGCAGATAGCTACAGTTGAGAATGCGGTAACCTGGGGTGAAGAACCCTCTTTGGTCCTAAAGCGCGTGACCATGAATGAGTACGTGATATGGGAGAACGACAGAGTAGTGGTTACTATTGAGATCACAGACCTCATCGGTACTGGAGTTGAGGGTGCGACTGTCCGGGCCTGGCTCGGTCCATATGAACTGCCTGTTGATGAGGTCGGCGAAGGTGCATACACTATTACTATGGATGAGCAATGGACGAGTAACCGTACTGGCACATACGATTTCAGAGTCATTGCTATGAAGGCTGGTCACGACACATTATCGCTGTTACTCGTCGATTTCATGTACATCCGTCCATCGCCTTGGCTCGCTATCGGCGTAGTCGCAGCGGTGGCGGGAGTACTAGTCGTGGGCGCGCTCTACATCAGACACCGCAGGAGCGGCAAGGTGTTCTCACGACCCAAATCACGACATCCATCAGAAAAGCAGCCAGATAGAGGGAAGGAGGAGAGAGCTCGTCAGAAGGAGAGAGACGAGAAGGCAGACCCCTCTGAGTTCTTCGGTGTATAGACAAGACCAGATCACTGCCAATTGATCTCTTGGCATGAATGCGCTGTTACTCTAACAGAACCTCACGACCGCCCTCATCACGTCGTTGTCGACCATGTCGAGTACGGATACGTTGACTGATATCGTGCTATCCATCGCTGCACCGGTGGCTCTGATCCACGCAAAGCAATAGATTCGTGGAATTCTCCTAATCACGTTGGGCTCGCTCCACACCGATAGCTCACTGCGGCGTTTTCCACCGTACATATGCCTTGTAGGAGTCGGGGTCCGTGTAGCCTAGCTTCAGTGCCAACTTGACTGATACCTCGTTATCTGCATCCCAGCACGGGACAAAGCCATTCTTGAGTCCGTGCTCAATGAGAGCGATACAGGCGGCCGTCGCAAACCCCTTCCTCCGATACGTCGGAGAGTCCATCGTGTCGACTTGAATCTCAAAATCACGAACAAAGGGAATGAATGTCGAGGCCATGCTCACCACTTCTTCGCCATGAACGATACAAAACCCGAAACCTTTCGCCAAGAAATCCTGGGGACTGCTCCAGAACATTGACACATGTGCCTTGAGATTCGCATTTGTCCTCTCAAGCAGCCAACTGTCGAGTTGCTTCAGCTCGAACCCCTTGGGCAACGGACGCTTCAGTTTCCTCAGTTGCTTAATGCTAAGATGGCCTGCAGACATTCTGGTTCTGTGGATAACCTTGAGGTCCTCACCCCAAATGCTTCTCAGATGTGACTCCCATGTTTCATCAGGAACGAGGAGCAGGTTGCCTTGGGGGAAGTCTTCTAGGATGCCAGACTCGTTGGCGGCCGAGAGTTCGCCCCCGATGAAGTTCAAGGGCGGGTACAATAGAAGAGCTACCCGGGGTTCACGCTCCGAATCTACCTTGATTGTGCCCAGTCCGAGTCCGAGAATCGATGAGATGATGGATTGGCCTCTTGTTGTGGATCTGAAGAGGGGTTCCAAGACAGTGCGGTCCGGGGAAGTCCATGTAGCGCCCATACCAACCGTAGAACGCTGGCATTGAGGCAGTCATATGTTTTGGGTTGAACGCATCCCGGGAAGTAGGCGCGACTAATCGTCTGATTCCTCGACGACTCAATTGCCATAGTAGAAGCCCTACTTGTCAGACTCGAAATCCTGGATGCCGGCGATCGGCGATGAGCCGGCCTACCATTGCCTGCACGCGCAATAATCTGGTCGGCGCAAACTGATTGGGATGATAGGCGAAGTCTACGGCTCGTACTGTCGTAGTTCGTCATTGCAGTGCTCGTCGACTGCTCGTAGTGGGGCTCTACCGTAACGGTGTGAATGCTTGCATCAAACGCGATTCCAGTGTCGGGACCTATCGCTTGGTCACAATAAGGTTTTAAGACCGTCAGAGGACTTACGAGTATTGCGACGGAGTGGAGTAGCAATGCCCAGCCGCGTTGACAGGATTAACAAGGCCATACGGGACTTCGAAACAGTACCTGGAGTAGAGGGCGCTGCTCTGGTTTCCTTGGATGGTCTTATGATATCTTCCGCTCTTCCCGAGAGTGAACAAGAACGAGTTGCCGCGATTAGTGCCGCGATTCTGTCTCTCGGTGAGAAGGCAACGACCGAACTCGACCGTGGTCAACTGATGGAGATATATGTCAAAGGCGACAGGGGCTACACCCTGCTCACGTCCGTGGGAGGAAGTGCTCTGCTCTTGGTCCTAGCAAAGCCTGACGCGCAGCTCGGACTCATATTCGTAGACATGAAACGGATGGCTCAGGGTCTGTTGGAGATACTGTAGTTGGGCCTGATCAGCATCGCACAGGTCCGGCTGGTTTTCCGGCCCGTCTAGATTCTTTTCACGATTTCATCCACGATCACACGGGCGATTTCTCTCTTGGATGCGAGCGGGACTTTTCTCAGAAATCCCTTTGGTCCCACTATCAGCACCTCATTCGTGTCTGCTGCAAAGGCTGCGCCCTTTCTGCGTTCGTCATTACCGACAACAAGATCACATATGCCTTCAGTGACCTTGGCTCGTGCGCGAGCATCCAGTTCTTCGTCCGTTACTCCCGACTCCACTTTGAAGCCGACAATGAAGAGGTGTTTGTGCTTCTTTCGGACTTCCTCTATGATCTTTGGTGTCGGCACAAGCTGGACTGAGTAGGCCTCTCCTGAGGGTCTCTTCCTGTCCTCTTTCTGTGCAGGCTCAAAATCGAGTACAGCCGCTGATGAGATGAAGGCCGATGTCTTGTACGCTGCAATTGCATCAAGTACTGCCTGCATCATCTCCTGAGACGTTTCGACGTGCCTTATCTCAGCCTCTTCAGGAAGTGCCAGCAATGTGGGGCCGACGACAAGAGTCACGCTACCACCGCGTGATATGATCTCTCTAGCGATTTCGATGCCCATTTTCCCTGTGGACGGGTTTGTCATGAATCTGACACGGTCAATCCATCCCCGAGTGGGTCCCGCCGTCACAACAAAGTGCCTGTTGCGAAGGTCCGCCGGGCCAAGGGCAGCAAACACACGATCGACTATCGTATCGACATCTGGTATCTTCGCTTTGTCCTCCTCAAGTTTGGGAGCGAGTACTGCCACTCCCATGTGCTCAAGTTTCTCAATGTTCGCAACAACAGCGGGGTGCTCGTACATGGACTCATGCATTGCAGGAACGACCACGACTGGTATCCGCGCGCCTATTGCGGAGGAAACTGTTGTTGTGACAGGTGTATCGTCGATACCATTCGCAATCTTTCCAATGGTGTTCGCGGTAGCTGGCGCCACTAGGACGAGGTCTACGTGACCTGGTCCTTTGCCTGCAAGGGTGATATGCTCAATCTGACCTGTGAGCTCCGTGACCACGGGGTTTCCTGTTGCCCACTCCAGCAGATAGGGATGGATTATCTTCTGTGCCATTGGACTCATCACGCAATACACCTCAGCCCCGTGACGCATGAGTCGTCGCGCCAATGCAACGCATTCAACGGCTGCCACGCTGCCTGTCACGCACAGAGCTATCTTGTGTCCCTGCAGCACTCCACTGAGGCTCCCTGTGATGAGCTTCGATGTGTGTTCCATTGGTCTGTTCCCAGTTAGGCTTGGGGCGCATCCATTGATAAACTGAGCGAAGCGCAGCCTTCGTCAACAAGAGTGCCTGTTCTGGCTTTGGGCAAAGAATATATGAGCCAAGTAGGGAAGTTCGATGCGCCAATGACGGACTCCCCTGTGATTGGGCCGTTAGAGAGAGCACGCTTGGACCCTCGCACAGGAACAGCACGGATTGCTGAGGGGAAATCCCCTCTCACTAGAAACATAATGGCGGTGCGCAAGACTTGGCGGACTCTTCTCGCTATTCTGAGGCGACATTCAGCAGGATGCAACCTGAGAAGAGGGCTCGTTTCCAAGCCTACGACAGGGTAGTATCTGCACTTGGTACTCCCAGCCAGTCAATGTTCATACTGGACAATGATAATGAGGTCGACACCTTCCAGCGCGACTTCAACGATTTTCTTAGGACGACTGGACGCCTCAGTGATGATTCTGCCAAGCTTCCCTATCACGTAGTACACATTGGCTATGACGGCGACATGTTGGATGATATGTTTAGACTGGTGGTCTCTGACGAGTCCAAGAACTTCGACCCTGCAAAGCTCGACGCCAGCATGCTGTATTCAAAGCAGGCCATATTCCAGCATCTCTATCATATCATCACCAAGGACAAGTTTGTCATCTTCCATGTCACGGAGTTTCCCCTAGCCTACTATTTCGAAACAGCCGTTGTGGTGGATGTTGAAGACCTCAGTGATGTCATGGATCCGGCAGTACATGACGAAACCATTGTTAGGTACTTGAATGATCTGAGGGCCCAAGGAACTGAAGAACACAGGAAGATGTACAGTTTCTTCTATAGAATCAGTACCTCGCTGCTGATGGAGCTATCGAATGTCTTCTTGGTGGTTCCGACTGCAGGTATGAACAGGCATCTGGTGGTGACAAGCTGGAGAACCCAGACGCTGTTGCTTGGCTTCAGTCCCTTGACATGGAGCTCTGGCTCTTTTCAGATGTATGATCTTAGTGGTAGGGACGTAGATGCGCGTTGGGCATATCCGGCGCCCCCATCCTCCGATCCGAGGGTCAAGGAGTACACCAGTCTAGTCCCTCTTGGCAGGTGAGCTCTGTGCGGCATTTCTCTGGCGGTCTGGATATATACATGTATATACCGTCGGAGGATAGTATACACAAGAGTAAAGTAATCCTCTACAAAGAGCATTAGCAAAACAAGGACATCGATTGGATTTGTCGGTGAGGTTGGCCCGGGCATTTGCACCGGGTCACATAACAGGGCTGTTCAGAATTCACGACAGCACCAAAGAGCCGCTATACACTGGCTCCACTGGCGCTGGGTTCTCGGTGTTGGCCGGGACCTTGACAACTGTCAGCCTACTGGAGAGCAAATCACTAGACATAGTTGTCGAATACAACAAGAAACTGATAGACGCACCAGTGACGACAATGGTGGCACGCACATTGGCAGAGAAATACGACCAGATCTTCCGCGCTCGCATTGAGCATGAGTCATCCATTCCAATCGGCGTTGGGTTTGGCGCATCTGGCGCTGGCGCTCTGAGTACTGCCCTCGCATTGGGGCGACTCTTAGACCCTAAGATGTCCCGGTCGAGCGCTGCAGGCTTCGCTCATTGTGCGGAGGTCGTCAATCACACAGGGCTTGGAGATGTGATTGGTCAGTTCAAGGGCGGTGTAGAAGTCCGGACTCATCCGGGCGCCCCCGGTATTGGCAGGATAGTGAGCATACCTTACGATGATCAGATTCGGGTCGTTCTCGCGGGCGGCCAAGGTCTCAGAGCTAAGAAAGCCGCTCTGACAGATGCGGCTTGGCATGACAAGATCAACCGAGCTGCTGACAAGCTTGTTGAGTCTGTGGCGGGGCATCGGTCCATCAGCACGTTTGTTGACTGTTCTCGCAGGTTTGCTGAAGCCGCGGGTCTAGCTACAGATCGGGTAACATCGGGTCTGAACATGTTGGACTCTGCAGGTCTGGGCTTGTCTGCTCAAGTCATGCTAGGCGATTCAGTATTCTGCTTCTGTACCGAAGAAGGAACAGGTAGCGCGGTCGACATTCTATCAAAGTTGTGGGAACCACACGAGGTCATAGTCACTTCAATATCAGCAAAAGGAGGCCAAGTGATCGGATGAAGAAGATCGAGGTGCCTCCAGACCACCCAAGAAGAGAGTCCCTTGAGGTCAGGGAACGAGTGATTGAAGGTCACGAGAAACATATCGTGGCGACCGCAGGTCTTCTTGCCCATGGCCGCGGTGAGGCGTTCGACTACTTGATTGGCGAGAAGACAAGTGAACAAGCGCGCAGAGCTGCCCGTGCTGCTGTGGCCGCAATCCTTTCGGCAGACAACCCCGTAGTGAGCGTAAATGGGAATGCCTGCGCACTTGTAGCAAATGACCTCGTATCTCTCTCTAAAGCTACTGGGGCTCCCCTAGAGATCAATCTCTTCTACTACGCAAGAGAGCGAGAGGATGCTGTTCTCAAGAGCCTCAGGAGAGCAGGTGCAGAAAGAATCCTTGGCACACACGACCGTCCATCGACGACGATTCCGGAGCTTAGCAGCAACCGGAGGAAGGTGGACACAGAGGGTATCGCCAGAGCCGACGTAGTCTTGGTGCCCCTTGAGGATGGCGATCGCACCGAGGCACTAAGAGCCTTAGGCAAATTCGTGATAGCTATTGACCTCAATCCAATGAGTCGGACAGCGACGCATGCAGACATAACGATTGTCGACAACATAGTGCGCGTACTCCCATTGATGAATGGACTGGCACAGGAGATGAAAGACCAGCCAAGAGAAGAACTGAAACGCATGGCCTCTGAGTTCGACAATCGTGCCAACCTGAGCGAATCGATCCGATTGATCATGGCCCACCTTGAGTCAGAAGCAAGCAGACATATTTCATTACATGAGAATACAGTGGAGGGACTGGCTACATCATGAGAATCACCATCATGGGTTCCGGAGCAATAGGCAGCCTGTATGGTGGCCTGTTGCAGATGTCCGGAGAAGCTCAGGTCACACTAGTGGGTAGGAAGCCTCACATCATGTCCATTCAGCATGACGGACTCAGACTCAAGGGTGTGCTCGGTGACCACACAATAAGACTCAACGCAACGGACAATCCGGAGGCGATTCGTGAAACCGATATAGTGTTCATCACAACCAAGGCGTACGACACGATCAGTGCAGCAACGAGGATTCGCCATCTTGTAGATCGCGGCGCATATGTTATCGTGCTCCAGAATGGTCTTGGGACAGAGAAGGAGGTAGAGAGGGTATTGTCCAGCACCCGAGTAATGCGGGCCACAACGTGTATGGGCGCGCTCGTTAAGAATCCGGGTGAGGTGACTGTGACAGGCCAAGGTCTCACTGAGCTTGGGTCTCATCATCCAGAGAACACTGACATGGTTGAGCGAATGGCAGTGCTTTTGCGGCATGCAGGTTTCCTTGTTCGGACAAGCGACAACATTGACGGTGTCGTGTGGACAAAGACGATAGTCAACTGTGGTGTGAACCCTGTCGGTGCTTTGACTGGTCTCACAAACGGCGACGTCTATAACAACAAAGCGCTGAGAGGGTTGGTTCTCCGCCTTGTACAGGAGACTGCAAGAGTAGCTGAAGGTCTGAAGATACGTCTAACGACTGACGACCCCGTCCGCTATACTCTCGGTACAGCTAAGGCAACGGGAGCGAACATCAACTCGATGCTCCAAGACATACGTGCACGAAAGCGAACCGAGATCGACTCGATAACTGGAGAGGTCATTAGGCTCGCGAGACAGCTCGGTATTGACACTCCCGCAAGTGACTCCGTATATGCTCTCGTAAAAGCTCTCGAGTCCGAGTACCTTCGCAGTTCTGGTCCTCAGAGTTCTGCAGGCGTTATCAGTTCTGAGGAACTCACCGAAGCCACATCTAGTTGATGAACCAGCCACGTGCCATCTCGTAGGACGCTCGAGCAGATCGGCTTGCATCGTGCATTACAGGACCCATGTGGCCTGGCAGAGCGATCTGAAAGTCAATCTTCGACAACCTGCGCAGAGAGTCCACAAGTTTCGTCTGGTCACCGGTTGGGAAGTCCACCCTGCCAAAGCTGCCATCTGGAAACATTGTATCGCCAGTCACCATGATGCCGAGACTCTGCTCATGAAGGCATATGCTGCCAATGGAGTGGCCGGGGGTGTGGTATACCCTGAGGCTTACTTCGCCAAAATCCAGGACGTCACCTTCCGCAAGCATTCTGTCAATCCTTATAGTATCTAGCTCAGCTCCGAATGTGTCAGCTAACGTAAGCTCCAAGTTTCCTGAGTTTATCCGTTCCCCCTCCTCTTTGTGGAGATATATCTTCGGTGAACCGGACCTCAGCAGGGGAACTACTCCTCCTATGTGATCAATGTGACTATGTGTCAGGACGATGTCTGTGATCTCTGAAGAAGAGGTACCAATCTTCTTGAGGTCCTGATCGAGCCTTGCTGACTCAAGCCCTGTCCCCGTGTCAATCAGAACGTGACGTTCTCCGCCATCGATGTAAGTGATGTTGCTGTCAAAGGATGTGCTCGCATGGAAGTAGATGGGACCCGAGATACGTTGGAACAAGCAATCACCTGAGATGTTCAATCAGTCTGTCAATCTCTTCGTGAGTGTTGTAGAAGTGTGGTGAAACTCGAAGCCTGCCGTTGCGCACAGAACAGTGGATCTTCTCATTCGACAGCCTAGTGTATATGCTATCGACATTAGGTGGAGCACAGGAAACAATCGCAGAGTTGCCCTTGCTACCGAAGTCATAGCAACCGACACCGATCTCAGACAGTCTCTTCCTCAGGTATGTTGCATTGTCGAGTGCGGCCTTCTCTCGGATTCCTGCAGGTATCTTGAGGAGGAGCCTTAGAGATTCGATGAAGCCCGCGTATGCCATGAAAGAAGCAGAACCGACTTCGAATTTCCTTGCGTCAGCCTGAGGCACCCTCTCAAAATAGCTGAAGTCCTCGACATCCTTCACTCCCCACCAGCCCAGAAACCTCGGCCTGATTTCATCGATTATCTCCTTTCTAGCATATATGAATCCTGCACTCACAGGGCCAAGCAGCCACTTGGCGGCTTGGGCGGCAGCGAAGTCCACCGTTTCTTTCACTAGCTCTGTTTCGATACAGCCTGCAGCCTGAATGATGTCCGCGAAGAGATAACCACCGACACTATGTACCACTTGAGCCAGTTCTCTGAGCTGGGTCCTGAACCCTGATGCGAACTGGACCTGGCTCACTGCGACTACTCTCGTGTTTTCGTCAATCTTCTCCCTGAACCGATCGATTGGTGCCGCGCCGTCTTGAGACTTAACGACTCGCAGCTGTGCACCATAGATTCGGGCGACGTTCTGCCAAGGAACGAAATTGGCAGGGAACTCTAGGTCACAAATGACGATGTTTGAGCCTCTGGGATACTCAACCCCATGGGCAAAGATGTTGATACCTTCTGATGTGCTGGGAACAAGACCGTATTGACTAGAGTCGCCTCCGAGCAGCTTCGCCAGCAGCCCGCGTACAGCGTTCAATGTCTCCAAGTTCTCCTCGAAGCTATCTTCGGCCCGGGCCATTCTGTCGAGGTATCTTTTCATGGCCTCAATTGCAGTGACTGGAGGAATGCCAGTCGACGCGTTATTGAGGTATGTCATCCCAGACAGTGTGGGAAAGTAGTTGCCAATGAAGCCCGCATCCAAGAGTTCTGGCATTATGTCCGACTGGCTTGCCAGTCTCTGATAAAGCTCACTGAAGGCTCAATCCCCCCAAAGTTTAAGACTGGCCTCAGTCCGGATTATGTCGGAGAGCGGCTTGTCCATATTCAGGAGGCTGACCGCGCGCCGCAAGAAGCCCAAGACCAAAGAGTCCCGGCCTATTGACAGCGCGGAAGCGACACCAGCGGCTGCCGGTAAAGAACCCCGAGCTACCGCGCCACCTAGTCCTCCTGTGGTCAGACCGTATGCCGGTACCGCATCTGCAGTGCCTGTGGGCACCTTCGTCGCATCCAGAGAGGATTTCATGATTGACGCGGCAGAAACCCAGACCTTGGCCCGAGCGGCGAAGATTATGCCGCAGACCACGGCTGAGGTCGTACCTGGCAAGCTCCTGAAGAGAGACGATAAGGACCGGATCCACATCAAGATAGTGTTCTATGGACCGTCGCTGTCGGGGAAGACCACAGCGCTTCGTTGGTTGTTTGCGAACGTGCGATCGCTGGCGAAGGGGAAAATCGTCGAGGTGTCAGATGATCTGGGGCGGACTACTTTCTTTGACTTTGTGCCCGTTTCTGCAAGTGAAAAGATTGTGTTTGATGTATTCACTGTTGCAGGCCAGAGGCGACATGCAAGCAACAGGATAGCAGTGCTGAGGGACGCGGACGGTATCATCTTCATGCCGGACAGCACACCAGAACAGATGAATGAGAATCTGGCATCAATCCAGGAGCTGCGCATCGCTCTTGGTACAGACCGAACCGCAACTCTGCCCATCGTAGTGGCCCTGAACAAGAGGGACGTACCGAATGCACTACCCGTCGACTACATGGTCAGCATGCTTGGTCTTGAGGGATATCCCGTCTTTGGCACGGTCGCGACCGCAGGTACAAACCTGCTGAGAATGTTTCAGAGAATCCTAAGGGACGCACTAATCTTTAAGGTCGGTATCTAGACGTCATGTGCCGAGAGAACTGCCGCCTCTGGCACGTTGCTGAAACACTGTCTTGAGATGCGTGACAATGGATTAGCCCACCTTCTTGAGGGGCAACTCTCCTCTCTCGAGTTGGGCAATCAGCTCTAATAGCTCTTCCGCCGCGCGCTCCATTATGCGCTTGCCTTTCTCTGGTGTCGCCCTTGTAGGATCTCCGTGAACTGCAGAAGGAAAAAGTTCCTCTCTGTATCTGGCAGAAACGATCGTGTATTTCATTCTCACATCCGAAACCGCATACGATGACTTATCCACCAGTTCTGGTCTGATATGCATCATCTCAGATGTCTCGTCCTCTGCTGCATGACCCTCGGGGGTTTCCAATATACTCTGTTTGACATCCTTGGCTAAGTCAGTCCACCAGTTGACAATGATCACGCTACGCTCACTACCCATTGTTGCTTTTCTTGCTGCAAGCTGGAGTAGGGACGAGTTGCCACCATGACCATTCAGAGCGACTATGAACCTGAAACCGTGGTGAAAGACCGAGCCCATTATGTCACCATAGAAGGCAAGAAGCGTTGCAGGATCCACAGTCACTGTGCCCTCGTGCTGCTCGAATGTCCAGCTCTCACCAAAGGGAATGATTGGAAGGACAAGAGCTTTTGTCTTGGCCGCCACGTTCTCAGCAAGGTAGGCTGGAAGCAAGTTGTCAGAGCCAAGAGGAAGATGGTCACCATGTGCCTCAAGAGCGCCTGTCATCAGGACTGCCACTTCTGTTTCATGGCATGCCTTCACGAACTGTTTATGGGTGAGTTCCTGCCAATATGGCATTTGTCGGTCAGCCTCGTTTTCGCTCGAAGTCCTAATTAAGTATCTGGCGCGAGAAGCAAAGGTCAACTGCCCGACTTATGGCGCTAGAAACCTCTTTGTTGTTCCAAGCATTACCGAAACCCTAATTAGAAGTCCCAGACGAGCGGCTCGATTGACCCCTCGAGTAGGGCAATGTCCAGATTCGGGTCATAGCCCCGTGGTGTAGTGGTCCAGCATGAGGGACTCTGGATCCTCCGACTCAGGTTCGAAGCATTGTCGGCCTTCCCGACATTGAGAGTATCCTGACGGGGCTACCATCTACTCTTCGTCGATATACTCTGCAATACGAAGGAACTCTCGTCACTCTCAGGGACCGCCTTATTGTTCTTCATCCCAAGATTGGCGTCTTTGCCTTAGAATGCGAGCATTGTAGGGGATATCACGATAAAAAGACTCATCACATTGTTTTTGCTGAATTCCGCGCGTTTTATCTACAGCCTATCCAAAAACTATATGTTTATAGGCAGACGAGCGGATTCAGCCTTGGAGAGGCAAGACCCGCAGACTCTTACTCGTTTGATCGAGCGTCCTGTTGCGAAATTCTGCGTCCCTCCCGGCGAAGAACAACAGGTTGCGGGTCTCCTCCACCTCTTTGTGTTTTGGCGGCTGAGTTGAAACGACTACAGAGGTGAATATCTCCAGATGGGCCAAGTCGATTCCGGTAGATCGTATTGTGGCAGTCCTATGAATCTCAAGGGCTGATTCAGTTATCAAGAGATGACAAGCTTCATATCACTCCCGCCAGATGAGAGTTGCCGGAAGTGCGAATGGTGGAACAAGTCGAGCGCGGCTGGGATGATTTCTGGGCCGAGGTCTTCCGCGTGAGGCACCGCCGTTCATTACAGGGCATCGAGCAATATGACAAGATGGTCGTAGAGTTCTGCATTGAAGTCCTACATCTGAGTACTGGGTCGCAGCTTCTTGACATTGCATGCGGTGCAGGTGATCAGAGTATAGAGTTTGCAAAGCACGGCATAAAGGTCACGGGGTTCGACCTGGCAAAGAGCCTCATCAGAATCGCTCAGGAGCGAGCGAAGGTTGAAGGTGTGAAGGTCAACTTCTACCAAGGAGACATGAGAAACATGAGCTTCAAGCAGAAGTTCAATGCATCCGTGCTTCTCAGTCATAGTTTCGGCTTCTTCAACCATGAGGAGAACAAGCACGTGCTTAGACAGGTATACGAGGCGCTTGCTGATGGAGGATTTCTCCTGCTTGATCTCATGAACCCTTACAACATCCCCGTGTTTCAGAAGACTTGGACCAAGCTTGAAGGTGGGTATCTTCTTAGTGAACCCCATGTGTTTGATGCTCCTGCTGGCATCTTGAGGGGTCGGCCTGCAACGTTCATTGACTTGGACTCGGGAGTGGTTGTGCTCGCGAATGAGGACGCCCTATCAAACAAGGACATTCGGATGTACACAGCACCTGAGATTCAATCACTGCTTGAGGGTGTCGGGTTCATCAAGGTTGACCTCTATGGCGAGAACAGTCTCCCCCGGACGCCTTACACTGCGAAGTCAGACAGGATGGTTGTCGTGGCGTCACGATGACACTGACAAGTCGATATCCTTTTATGACCAACGGAACGATTTCGCCAAAGCCACCGATAGTGTTATCGGGGACCCGACCTAATTCTCTCCATTCGCATGAGTGGGTTCGGGGCGGGCTGTTTCCAGAGCGTGAATTGAATGGTCAAGATCAAAGACCCAGAAGCAGTTAGGGCGCTAATAAAATCGAATGACTACGCGCACAAGAGAATCATATCTATCAGCGCTCACATCGACCATGGTAAGACGACAACTTCGGACTTTCTACTTCGTTCTGCAGGACTCATGAGCGATGCAGCAGCAGGCCAAGTGCTGATGATGTCGAGTGATTGGGAGGAACAGAAACGTGGCATCACAATCTTCACATCTGTGGTGCTGCTTAACTGTGAGGTAGATGGGGAAGAGTACCTCATCCAACTCTCTGACACACCTGGTCACCTCTCCTTCACCGGTGAGGTTTCAAGGGCACTCCGTGCCAGTGACGGGGTGGTGATTCTTGTCGATGCCCTAGAGGGCGTTCGCACTCAGACTGAGACCAACATTCGCCTGTCAGTGGGTGGCGAAGCATGCAGGCCCGTACTATTCGTGAACAAGGTCGACCGTCTGATCAACGAGCTCAAGCTGCCGCCAAAGAAGGTCTACGAGCGCATCGACATAATCGTTGCCAAGGTCAACGAGCTCATCATGAAGACGGCTCCTGCTCAGTTCGGCAAGGACTGGAGAGTCAGCTTCGAACAGGGTAGTGTCGCCATCGGGAGCGCTAAGACTGGCTGGGCATTCACTATGAGGACCCTCGAGAAAAAGGGAATCAAGCCCATTGTCGTTTTTGAGAAGTATGCTCAGGGGGATGAAAAGTGGCTTCGTCAGAACCTGCCACTTGATGACGCCCTACTCGAGATGATTGTTAAGCATTTACCGAGCCCGAAGGAAGCTCAACTGTACAAGATACCGAGAATCTGGAAGGGAGATCTTGACAGTCCTCAAGGCAAGGCCCTCATGAACTGTGACCCCAACGGTCCAGTGGTGGGAATGATCACTAAGATCTATGTTGACCCCAAGAGCAAGAGACCCACGCTCATCGGGCGTGTGTTCTCTGGAACACTCAGGGCAGGTGAGGAGATTCGGCTAGTGAACCGGCATGAAAGTGTGAGGGTCAAGCGACTGGGCGTCCAAGAGATCACAGAAATGCTGGACATGGATGAGATTCCCGCTGGAAACCTGTTCTCAGTCTTCGGTTTCATGTGCCCTGCTGGAGAGTCGTTTGTCGAGGCTGGCACTGACATACAGCCGTTCGAAGCGATTGAGTACGCGAGCGAGCCTGTTGTGAGCCGCACCATCAAGCCAGTCGACCCCCAGGACATCGGCAAGCTCGGAGAAGTCGTGAGCAAGTGGATTATGGCCGATCCGACAGCTAGGTTCCATCTTGACAAGGAGTCGAATGAATACCGGCTGGACGGCATAGATCCTCTACAGATTGAGATTCTCACAGGACGGATCAACGAGCAGGTTCCAATCAAGATATCCGACCCTGTCATAGTGTACCGGGAGAAGATGACTCAGCGCGGTGATCAATTTCATACGAAGTCTCCCAATGGTCACAACCGTCTAAGGATGTACCTCGAGCCTCTGGACGAGAAGACCCTTGATCTCATCCGTAAGAAGAAGGTCACCGCGGATCAGGACTCAAGGGAACGAGCAGCACTACTGCGCGAAGGAGCAGGCTGGGACCCGAAGGAAGCCCGGAAGATACTCGACATATATGAGTCATGCATGCTGGTCGACGCCATGGCCGGCGTGCAGAGGTTCGACAGGATTCTGCCCTACGTGCAGACGGTGTTCAGAGAGTTCTGTGACTCCGGCCCTATCGCTCATGAGCCTGTCATGGGTGTGAAAGCCATACTGACTGATGCCACAATCCACACAGACCCGGCACACACAGGCTACAGCGAAGTTGCTACCATGACATCTGCCGGTCTCAACATGAGCTTTCTGACAGGAAATCCTGCATTATACGAACCTGTGCTTGAGGTCGACATCAAAACGCCCACAGACACGCAGGGCGCTGTCATCAAAGTGCTCACAGGTCACCGAGGGCAGATTGTGACCATGGAAGCAGAGGAAGACACAGTCACCGTGAAGGGAGCGCTTCCCACTGCCGAAACGATAGGTATCGCCGATGAGTTCCGCAGTGCGACCTCTGGACGCAGCTTCTTCGGGTATGAGTTCAGGGGGTTCGATCCTCTACCAACAAGCCTTCAACAGACGAGGATTCTTGAGATCCGAAAGCGCAAGAACATGCCCCAGGAGATGCCAAGCCTTTCTTCATGGGCCAGATGGGTCTACAAGAGAACCTAGAGATACAGTCCGGGTGACACTCGCACGAGCGTCACTCAGGGCTCTTCCTTTTTCGAGGTTTGTGCCCATCATGTAGGCATTCCAGCTTTGCCTCAGGAAACGCTGGCATACATTTTTCACCAGCGCACTCCAAGTGAATCTCGAATCACGATGACAATAGACGTGCGTCAAGAGCTACAGAAGCTGATTTCTTTTGATACTGTGAGCGATGCCAAGGCTGGCAAACATCCCTCCCAAGAATGCCCGCGCCACATTAACGCAAAACTTGAGCAGTTCGGTTTCATTACTGACTTGCTTGAGTCAGATGGTATATGGACTTCATTTGCCCGCCGGGGACAAGGGAGGTTCAAGGTACTCTTTCTAGCACACTATGACGTGGTACCTATTGGAGAGGGATGGAAGAGCGATCCATTCAAGCTGGTCGAAGAAGGTGACAAAGCGACCGGCAGAGGGTCATGTGATGACAAAGGTAACATCGTCTCACTCATATCGCTCGCAGAGAAACTCAGTACGATCGATCCTCCTTTCACCGTCATGCTTGCAGTGACGGGCGATGAGGAGATAGGCGGTGAGAAAGGTGCAGGACATCTGAAGCAGTTCTTGATGAAGCAAGGTCTGTTCCCTAACTATGTGGTTGTCGCAGATGGTATCAACCAGATGGTGATTCACAGGCGACGTAATGTTCTACCCACCAACATAAAGGTGAAACGAGCTGCCTCCAAAGTGAAAGGACGGCGCGAAACGGTCCGATTCGTAACAGAAACCCTTGGTACGGAAACGCGTCATTCTGCATACTTCAGACCCGGGGTCGATCGTCATGCAATGCTCGCGGCCTCGAAGTACCTCAGCATGCATCAGCATGCCCTAGTGTCAGGGCTTCGAGGAGGATTCGTGAAGTCAAATGTGATTCCCCAGTGGGTCGAGCTTGACGTTGTGCATACCGATGAACCCGGCGAGGAGGTCGAATGCGATCGCTCGCTGACTTCCCTCCTGAGGTCCTTGCTCACGCTAGCACATGCCTCGTTCCCTACCAAGCATTCGGACCTGGGTACATTTGTATCGCCGAACCTATTGTCACTTGATAGCAACCTCTGGACGCTCTACTGTGATGTGAGAGCTATGACAGATGACCGCGATGCAGTACGGAGTGCGTTCGAAACCGCTCTCCGAGATAAGGTCGAGCTCTACTCCCTCCAAGTTGAGCCGGGTAGTGGCTATGTCGACTCCAAGGTAGATTCAAGGCTGATTCGTTCGGCTATCTGGGCACTTCGAAAGGAGGGAATCGACTACTTGGTAGGTGAGGGCTACGGTGCATCAGACTCACGATACTTCACTGATCCTGCAGTCCAAGTGTTCGATTTCGGCCCACGTGGTGACAATGTGCACGGACCCAACGAGTGGGTTTCACTCACTTCGATTGAACAGAACGCCGCTTTCTTCCGGACTCTGCTGGACGTGCTTTCTTCCGAGGGGCCGCCTTCGGGGTCTCCGTCTCGGGGCTCATCCCGACCTTGAGCTTAAGATCCTCCAAGTCCCATTCCTTCACATGAGCGAACTGCTTCCAAGCGGGTCTCCCTTGTGGTCCGACGAGCTGCATCTTATCGGCTCTAGTTTCTGTGGCAAGATAGTCGGAGAACATCTGTGCCAGCTCAACTGACTCCTTGTCCGAGAACATTATGGCGAGTCGTATCCTCTGTTCGACGTTGAGGTCCATCTCCTTCCTCATCACTTGCACTCGCCGAGTGACGTCCCTCACTAGTCCTTCTGCCTCTAGCTCCTTGGTTCTGGTTGTGTCCACGTAGACCCTGCCTATCTTGCTGTCTGCAAAGCTCAGATTATCGGGCATGCTTTCCTCGAAGTCAAGGTCTTCGGGTGCAAGTGTCAGGTCCTTGCCATCTACGGTGACTACGGCTTGGCCATTCTGAAGGTCTGATCTTAGCTTTGTCAGGTCGGCAGTTTCGAGGGCCGCTATCAGCCCCGTCATCATCGCCTTGAACTTAGGTCCCAGTGTCCTGTAGTTGGGCTTGACCACAAGTCGTGTGAAGCTTGGCACAGAGCCTGACTGGAGCACTTCGAGGTCTCTGGTGTTCAGATCGCCTCTCAAGAGTGGTTTCAAGCTCTCGATACGTCCTGCCACTTCTGGACTGGTGGGCAACACAATGACCCGACTCACAGGGTGTCTCAGCTTGACGCCCTTCTTATTCCGGGCATAGGAGCAGGCGCTTCGAAGTTCCTGTAGGACTTCAAAGGTCGTTTCTATGTCCGGTTCAACGAACGTTTCATCAGGTTCTGGCATGTCTGTAAGGTTGACAGACTCCGGTAGCCCTTCGCAAAAGCGAGTGAAGAAGTCCTTATGCAGCTTCTCTGTGAGAAACGGTGTGAACACATTGAGGCATCTCATCATGACATCAAGGGCGTAGAACATCGTGTCGTATGCCATTACCTTCTTTGGATCATCACTCTCCAACCACACCCTCTTCTTCACCAATGGGAGGTATACTCTGCTCAAATCCTCTGTCACGAAGTCTAATAGTGCTCTCGCGGCCAAATGGTAGAGATACTGCTTCATGTTCGAGTGGAATTCCTTCAGAACGTTCTGCACGCGCGACACGAGCCACCTGTCTTCCAGGTCAAAGGTCTCCACATTCCTCACGAATCTCTGTCGGTTGAATCTGTATCTGTCCAATTCCATGTATGTTTCTGTGAAAAGGAACACATTCCAAAGAACATCAAGGCGCTTCTTTGTGAATTCCATCTCCTTTTGACAGTAGTTGGTCGCAGACCACGGAGCAGACTTACTGAGCATGTACAGCCTGAATAAATCCGCGCCAACATCTCGGAGGGCATCTTTCATCCACACCACGTTGCCCCTAGATTTGCTCATCTTCCCTCCCTCCTCATCCAATACATGTCCTTGACTGACACATGCCTTGAATGGTGCTGTCCCATGCATGACAACCGAGGTGTAAAGCAGGCTATAGAACCAGCCTCGCGACTGGTCCACTGCCTCTGTTATGAAGTCGTAGGGAAACAGCCGCTTGAACAGCTCTTGGCTCCTGAGGTAACCCACGCCCGCCGTATGTGCCATTCCAGAGTCGAGCCAACAGTCTGTAACGAATGGCTCGCGATGCATCATGCCGCCACATTTCTCGCACTTGAGCACTACCCTGTCTACCCAAGGTCTGTGCATCTCGAAGTCCTTTGGGAACTCGACCGCGCGCCGTTTCAGTTCACTCCGCGATCCTATGACAGTCTCTGCCTTACAGCTGTCACAGACCCAGACGGGGAGGGGCGAGCCCCAGACTCTTGAACGAGATATGCACCAATCGTCGGCATTTGCCACCCAGTCTCCGAACCGTCCTGTGCCTGCCCATTCCGGCGTCCATTCCACCCTGTTATTCTCTTCGACGAGCCTCTCACGAACACCTATCATCTTGAGGAACCACTGTGTCTTGTCAGCAAGGTACAGCAGCGGTGTGTCGCATCTCCAGCAGTGAGGGTATTCGTGTTCTATGGTTTCCTCGAATATCAGAAGACCTTTCTCTCTGAGCATCTTGGGTACAACTAAGTTGGTATCGAAGACGAATTTGCCTTCAAACATTGGGACCTCTTTCGTGAAGAGCCCTGAGGGTGTAACCGGGCAGAAGACAGGCACCTCATACTTCCGGCCCACCTCGAAGTCATCTGGTCCAAAGCCAGGTGCTGTGTGAACCAGACCTGAACCGTCTTCAACAGTCACGTGAGTGCCTGTCACGACGGCATGCATGAACTTCTCAGTGTGATCCCGGTGCCACTTGATTTCGTCCTTGAATGGGTGTTCATACTTCCACCCATGCATCTCGCTGCCCTTGAGCGACTCAACTTCCTGATATGATGTCTTCTGAGCCTTCCGCATTACCGTTTCCACTAGGTTCTCGACAATCCACCAGAACTCATCATCCACCTGGACCTTGACATAAGTGAAGTCAGGATGGACTGAGACCATCTCGTTGGAGAGCAGTGTGAACGGTGTTGTTGTCCATATCACCAGGTATTCATTCTGTCTGTCTATGAGCTTGAACTTGACGTAGATTGATGGGTCAACCTTGGTCTTGTACCCCTGCGACACCTCATGTCCAGAGAGAGCCGTGACACATCTCGGGCAGGTGGGGTTGACCCTGTAGCCGCGTCCCAGCAGCTTCTTCTCGCTTGCCAGCTTGAGGAAGTGCCAGACATGCTCTATGTAGTCATCAGTTCGGGTCTGGTATGCCGACTCATAGTCAAGCCACAATCCAAGACGCTTGGAGTCATTGACCCAACTCTCGAGGTAGTAGTCGACCAACTCCTTGCATTTCTTGACGAAGAGATCCAGGCCTATCGTCGTTTCAATCTGCCTCTTCTCGGCTATGCCCTCCTTGCGCTCCACCTCCAGCTCGACAGGGAGACCCTGCATGTCCCACCCTGCTCTCCTCCAGACATTGAATCCCTTCATGGTCATATATCGGATCTCGGCGTCTTTCATGGCCCTTCCTCTCCCATGGCCTACATGCATGAAGCCGTTGGTAGTAGGTGGTCCCTCCAAGAAGTTCCATGGAGGCCCTGAGCTTCTTAGCTTCTCGGTCCTGTTCTGCATGTCACTCCTCTTCCAGAAGTCCAGTATCTCGGGTTCGAGGGTCTGTGGATCGTAACGCTTCGGCAGGGGGCTCATTTTGGTCTCCTCTTGCGGTGATAATCTGTACACAAACTCGTAGGAAATCCCTCGCAGGTCGCTCTTCGTTGGAGTGTCGGTTGGCACTCATCGGTGCCTGAGAAGCCGCTCCTAGATGATTTGGTGATCCATCCTTTTGCTCACCTACGTGGGGTCTTCATCCAGACACCGCAGGCCCCGTTAAAAAGCTTAGGCTAGTGGGACTTGTCCACGCAGACCATTGCATAGGCTCAGCATTCTGCACGTCTGTTTGTTAAACGCGGTGATGGGACAATCAACCAAGGTTTAATTACGAGATTATTAGACCCTGTTGGCGAATCCATACAATCGTCAGTTGCGAGGCATAGTCCAATGAGTACTCTTGAGGGAAGACCGCTCGATAAACTCGTAGACACAATTCTGAACGTATTATGGCGCGACCCACTCGAGGTCTGGGTTGCCATTCATAAGAAGCTGGACACAGAGGGAGCGAAAGTCGTGAAGACAGCTTTCGACAGCGGGTCGACTCGGTTCCTGAATGGTCCATTCAAGGATCATACGGAAGTAAGATGGGGGATGAGTCAATGTGTTCACTGCAACGACACAAACATAGAAAAGAACGGCATCGTCTGCGTCAAGCCAAGCGGCGACGGACTCGAGTTCAATCAATGTCTGAATTGCCGCATAGGGATTCTCTACAACGTTGTCTCAGCGAAGGCCACCATGGACAGCTATCTGGTGTCCGTTGGAAAGCCCGGTCAGTTCAGTGGTATATCCTTCTACTGGGACGCTATAGTCCCAACTCCAATGAGGAAGTTCCAGCCACTCTATGAGATTGTGAAAGATGGACGGTGGATTGGCAGTGTGGCCTTTAGTCAGGCACTCAAACCAAGATTCCTTCCGTGTGCTTCAATGACATCTTCTGTGGTTCGTGAGGCTGAAGCGTCATGGAAGACGGCACTGCCGTCTGACGTTGCCGGCAGTGTGGATGCCTTTGTGAAGTCTATGCGGCCGCAGATCGAGGTTGTTCTGGCCATTAGATGAAGTGTAGCCGGTGACCTTGATGGCCCGAGAGAAGCTCATCCGCGACCTCGTTCCCGATGCAATTCGGGCAGAAGGTGGGTCTCCTGTTGTCCGAATCGCATCAGAACAAGAGATGGACAGACTGTTGAGACAGAAGATTGTAGAGGAAGCCCAGGAATTCCTTCTTTCAGGAGATACTGCCGAGATTGCCGACATTTTGGAAGCAGTCCGTACACTTCTGAACCTGAGGTGTGTCGGTTGGCGTAGAATCGAAGCGCTACGTAAACAGAAAAGAGTCCTCCGGGGCGGCTTTGAGAGAGGCTATGTGCTCTCACTCGGGGCATGACTGAGCGACTGTTCGTACCCTACTTCATACTCTGAAACATTGGACAAGGCTTAAATCGCTTTGAAGCGCCCCCTTCCTCTAAGAATACCACTACTCTCAGTGGTGGCGCTATTTGACGCTGGAGATTGACGATTATGGAAAGAGAAGTCACGCGCGTACCTGAAACAGATGTCACACACACCACAGATGGCAAGGACATCTCAAGGTACCACGTAAGCAAGCACGAAATCAAGTCGCTGCCCTACACAACCAAGTCCATCTGTCCTGAGTGTCTGCTCACTGACGATCAAGTCCATGTCATTGATGCGACCCTGTATGAAGAGGATGGGAAGGTCATGTACAAAAAGACCTGTCCTAAGCATGGTGAGTTTCTAGATGTCTACTGGGGCGATGCGGAGATGTTCAGGCGTGCCCAGACCTATTGGTACAAGACGGTTGGACTTGACAATCCAAGGACCAAGACAGTTGAGGGTTGTCCCAACGACTGTGGTCAGTGTCCTGAGCATCAGTCTCACACGGCGCTTGCACTCTTGGATGTCACCAATCGATGCAATTTACGGTGTCCCATCTGCTTTGCACATGCCGCAGAGTCTGGCACCGTCTATGAGCCAACTCCAGAAGAGGTACTCGAGATGATGAGAAACCTGAGGAGGAACATGCCCGTGCCAGCACCAGCGATACAATTCGCCGGCGGAGAACCAACAGTGAGCAAGAACTTGCCTCAATACATCCGATGGGCAAAACAGCTAGGTTTCAGGCATGTTCAGATTGCCAGCAATTCGATTAGGATTGGGAAGAGTCTCGAGTATGCGAAGGAGCTCGCCGACGCAGGTCTGTCCGCGATATACATGCAGTTCGATGGTGTGACACCAGAACCATACCTAACAGCGAGGTCAACGAACCTTCTGCCAATCAAGATGAAGGCTATCGAAAACTGTCGCAAGGTTGGTCTGGATGCGGTGGTTCTTGTGCCCACGGTGGTGAGAGGCGTTAATGACGACCAACTGGCCAAGATAGTGGAGTTTGCAGTCGAGAACCGAGACGTGGTTCGGTGCGTCAACTTCCAGCCGGTCAGCATAACCGGTCGGATTGATCATGACAAGCGCAAAGAGATGCGCATCACGATTCCAGATGTCATTCACAAGATTGATGAACAGACCAGTGGCCGAATTCCAGTTTCGGCATGGTATCCAGTGCCGGCCATGATGCCTGTGGGCAGAGCTCTTGGTCTCATGAAAGGCATTCCTCAGCTGGAACTGAGTTCACACTTTGCATGTGGGATGGCCACCTTCTTGTTCATCGATGAGGATGGAAGCTATGAGCCAATTACAAACGTGATTGACGTTGACAAGTTCCTTGGCGTGCTAACAGACATCGCCAATCTCTATGCAGACAAGAAGAGTGGTGCTAGCAAGCGAGCGAAGGCGAAGTTGGTGGGTAGTGTGCGGTACATCAAGAAGAAGGGGATCATGAAGGACCTACTCACTGCATTCCTCAATCGGGGTGACTACGAGTCGCTGGCAAGTTTCATGCACCGCATCGTCATGTTAGGCATCATGCACTTCCAAGACGCCTACAACTTTGATCTGGAACGAGTACAGCAGTGTGATGTGAACTACGCGGTGCCTGATGGACGGATTGTTCCATTTTGCACTATGAACACAATCCACAGATCAAGGATTGAGAAAGAGTTCGCAATGCCGCTGTCCAAGTGGCAGAAGACACGTGACCCGAGTCAGGTTGAAGTTGAGAGCATAACCAAGCCGTATGTGGGCGAGGCTTAGTCCTAGCCAACTGAATTGGTCTTGGAAACAGAAGAGCCCTCATGGCTCTCTCTCACTCTTGAAAGCGCCGATGACCCCGGACTGCATTCTCATTGCACAGGACGACTGCGATGCTGCTGCGGATGGCGAACTTGCACCTGCGGGACTCGAAAGTTAATGTTCGGTTAAACCTGTACTGCAGGAATAAGTTTAAAAGAAACCTCCCTTTCTCTGTCTGTAGACTACTGGTGGGTGATGTGGGAAAACACCGACAAGTAGTTCCAGAAAAATAGGCGGGCGTGCGGGCTAGTTTTTCGTTACATGCCCTCAATTACGAAACTCCCCCCTCCTACCACGATTACCTGCACGCCTGCCACCTCCTGATTCTTTCATCGCCACCTTTCGCTGCTGAAGAGCGGTTCTTAGGAATGGCACCTCTATTCACACGCAACTCTTAATTGACGAATGAAGACACGTGTCTGGGTTGTTTCATAATGAAGAAACGCCATGGACTTCCATTCGCGCAGGTTGACGCTTTTACGGACGTACCTTTTGGTGGGAATCCGGCTGGGGTTGTCTTGAACGCAGATGACCTGACTGAGGAAACCATTCAGAAGCTCTCGAGAGAGCTTGGTGTGGGACAGACAGTCTTTGTTTCAGGATCCAGCCTAGCCGACTGTCGGCTTCTGTTCGTAACCCCTGGAGGTGAGATGCCTTTCTCAGGACACTTGACGATTGCAGCATTTCACCTGATGGTGGAGGAGGGCGTTATCGAAGCAGTCGGAGATGTGACCACCATGACTGTGGAGACCAAGGCAGGCGTCCTGCCTGTAGAGATAGTCAAGAACGAAACGACGGGGATGCATGAGATACAGATTACTCACAGAAAGCCTGAGTTCATGACTACCTATGATCCGAGAGAGTATGCTGAGGCTCTTGGTCTGAGCTTGGCAGACATCATGTCCTCTTGTCCCGTCCAAACGGTCAGCACAGGGACGCCCCAGCTTATGGTGCCTGTCACGACGCTCGGTGCCCTTCAGAGAATCCATCCAGAACAGGACCGGCTCTTGGAACTTGGCAAGAACGCAGACTATGTATCAGTCCAAGTCTTCACAAGGCAGACTCTTGAGGCCACATCTGACGTTCATGTCAGGCATTTTGCTCCAACTCTTGGAATCAATGAGGATGCTGCCACAGGTTCCGCTGCAGGAAGCATGGGGTGCTACATCATCAAGTATGGCCTCATGAGCCCGACTATCCCCGTGACGAGCATCGTGGTCGAGCAGGGTCATTCAATGGGGCGGCCCGGGCACGTCTTCGTTGAGGTCAAGGGCGACGCAAGTGAGATAGAACAGGTGAAAGTAAGCGGCACAGCAGTCACAGTCCTGCGAGGGACACTCTATACTCGGTAGCTGAACAGGGAGAGAGTTTGCTCCCTCACCAACACTTATCTTCAATTGCCCGGCTGATTTCAGGGCGTGATGCTATGTTAGATGCCATGAGTAGCGCAATTGAGCGCTTCTCCGCTAGGGATGTACTATTCGCAGATATTCGTCACGAGGTCCGTTCAGCAACGCGTCTCGCGGTAGTAAATAGTGCTCTACGGAAGTTCGACCGGACAAACAGAGCTGGGACTGTCGCAAGAGTATTAGTCGGCGAATGCTGGGGTCAGGCCTCGACAACACAGGCAGTGACAGCGTCTACTCTCAAGGAACTGCTGTCTGAGGCTTTACGCATGGCAAGGGCTGGGGCCAGGTACTCGAAGAAGAGAATCGAGATCTCTCACGCCAAACCCTTGACCATGTCAGTGCAGCAGAAGATGAAAGAAGACCCTCAAACGGTGAGTGATGAAGAGAAGTTGTCTTTCTTGGTAGAACTGGATAGGGCCCAGAAAGTGGACGACAGAGTAATCAATACCAACTCCGTGTACGACGAATCGAGGTTTGAAACAAGACTTGCCAACAGCGCCGGTTCCCGACTCGAATGGGATGAAATTCGAATGAGGGCCATGGTTCAGTCTGTGGCGAGGGAAGGCTCAAAGGTGCAGTTCGACTATGCGGTGAAGGATGGGCTTGCGGGCTACGAGCTAGTCCGCGCAATCGACGTTAACAACTTCGCGGGAGAATGTGGACGCGGTGCGGTCGATCTTCTCTCGGCGGCAAAGCCCCCTTCTGGTGAGATGACGGTCGTGACAGATGGGGACATCGCTGGACTGATAGCTCACGAGGTCTGTGGTCACGCGAGCGAGGCTGATGAAGTAGTCAAGGGCCGTTCATTCCTAACAGGACTTGTGGGCGTACGTGTGGCCTCAGACGGAGTCACTCTGGTCGACGACGGGACGATTGAGGGCCTAAGAGGCACTGTTCCCTTTGACACTGAAGGCACTCCGGCATCGCGGACTGAAATCATCGGTCGTGGGGAATACAAAGGCTATCTGCACACACTCGAAACGTCAGCCCGGATGGGTGTGCTGCCAACTGGCAACGGACGAGCGCAAGACTACAACCACAGAGTGTTTGCTAGGATGACAAACACCTATTTCGACATCGGAAAGTGGACTGATGAGGAAATCATCGAAGACACCAAGGATGGCCTATATGTAATCCGACCGACATCAGGCATGGAAGATGTAGTGGGTGGTGGAGTCCAATGCTTGGCTCTGAAGGGGTATATCATAGAGAATGGTGAATTGAAGACTCTCGTAAGGGGGATGGCACTGACCGGCAAAGTGCTCGACGTTCTCAAGACAGTCGATGCAGTAGGGGATACCCTTCAGTTCTCGGGAGGCACCTGCGGAAAGGGTGAGGAGGACTACATACCTGTGTCGTCGGGTGGTCCCCACATGAGGGCGCGGATGGTCGTCGGGGGTGGATAGAATGGACAAGGAGCGGATCGCAGGTAAGCTGTTGTCATTGTCTGAAAAGGAAGGTGCGTCTCAAGCCGAGGTATTTGCACTGACAGTGAAGACATCGAGCGTATATATAGATGACAACATACCAAAGGTCGCTGACCTGAAGACCGAGTTTGGCATTGGTCTCAAGTTCGTCCTAGGGAAGCAGTTGGGCTTCACGAGCTCGACGCTGCTATCTGAGTCCCCTGAGGATGTTGTGAAACGTGCGAAGTCGGTGGCCCACGTTAGCAGCGAGGACCCAAAGTTCGTTTCGCTGCCTGACCCGAAGGTAGCTTCAGGCAGGATGGACCGCTTCTTCGATAAGCCGACTGCAAACGCCGGCAGCCCCGAGCTCCTTGAGAAGGTGATGATGCTCGTCCAGGCTGCTGCGGCCAAGAACGTGAGCGTTCCGAATGGGGTCTTGCGTGCTAGTTCCATTGATTTCGCTGTTCACAACTCACTTGGTGTGAGAGCAGGCTCGATGTCCACGAATGTCTTCGGCTTTTTCACGGCGAAAGCCCAAGATGGAGGTGTGGTTGGAGAAGGTGTACAGAGATGCTGGTCTCGCGACCTGTCCAAAATCGACTTCCCAAACTTGGGAAACAAGCTTAAGTCTCAGGCAATGAGTGTACTCAATGCAACAGCATTCAAAGAGAACTGGACGGGTATCGTAGCGATCCTTGCTCCCTCTGAAGGGAGCGAGATGGTACACCAGCTAGTAGGATCGGCGGCCTCGGCAGAGAATGTGAACAACAGATCAAGTCCTTGGGCAGACAAGCTCGGTAGTCAAGTGGCACACAAGGGACTGACTGTCATTGATGACGGCCTCTCAAGCGCCGGTCTACTTAGCTCAGTAGTGGATGACGAAGGGGTTCCCACTCGGAAGACGACTCTCATCGAAAGCGGCACTCTCAGGTCGTATATCTTTGACAGCTACAACGCCGGTGTTTCCGGTGTGTCGTCGACAGGGAATGGACTCAGACGCGACCCGAGGGACAGTCTTGGGCGGTTCAGCCAGCCTGCATCTTGCGGTGTGACGACGCTCGAGATACCTGCCGGAACCAAGTCGCTCGATGAAATCATCCGTGAAGTTCAGAAGGGTGTCTACATTGAGCACTTTGCCTGGCCGCAGGTCGATCCGATCTCGGGAGCTTTCTCGAACGAGGCCCGGAACGCTTGCATCATAGAGAATGGTGAGATCACTGCACAGGTCAAGCATTGTCTTCTTGTAGGCAACATGTATGAGTCCCTCACTCGAGAGGTTGTGGCTAGTTCCGACAGGGAGGTTCATGACTATTGCGTGATTCCCACGTTAGCCTTCTCCGACTTGGAGCTGGTGGGGCAATAGACGGAGCACGTGCCACTTCGTTCATTAGTTAATCTGAGTTCGACATATTCAGAAATGTTAAAGAGTTCCTCTTTGGCTGTCCCATCTTGAGCGAAGCAGCGTTGGGCGATTACAAGGAGATCTGGAATTCAGAATCAGAACTGGTTAACCGTGCACTGGGCGAATTTCTCGACTTGAAGGTCAAGGAGGGTGAGAGGCTTGGAGCATGGGTGGGGCAGTACTATGGGAATGTCAAAGGGTACGTCATGCGCGGTGGCAAGAGACTTCGGCCCGTGCTAGTCGCTGCTGGCTACAGGGCGGTGCACGAGAAAGTCGACGTGAAGTATCTCTATCGTGCCGCATGCTCAATTGAGATACTCCATAATGGGTCTCTCCTCCATGATGACTTGATAGACCATGATGAAACTCGTCGAGGAGGACCCACATTTCATGCACTCTATCGAGACATGTACAAGAAGATGTCCAAGAACCTGGAAAAGGCCAAGGACTTTGGGACTGCAATGGCCATTTTGGGTGGTGACTCTCTTCTGAACATGGGCGCTGAGATGATTGTATCATCTGAGCTGGATCCAAAGATCGCACTGGAATGCATCAAGTACTATCAGCATGCTTACCATACCCTCGCAGAAGGAGTGCTTCTCGAAACGATCATGACGAAAGAGAAGGATACGACACCGGAGGCGTATCTTGAGATGATACGCATGAAGACGGCCGTGTTGTTTGAGGACTCGTTGCTGATGGGAGCAACAATAGCACAAGCCACACAACCTCAGCTTGACGGCTTACGAGAGTTCGGTACGAAGGTCGGGCAGGCATTTCAGGTTCAGGACGATATACTGGGTTCGTTCGGTGATGAGTCTATTACAGGGAAGGCCGTTGATGGCGATATCAAGGAGGGCAAGAAGACAATGTTAGTGATTGAGTCATACCGTCGTGGGACCCCTGAGCAGAAGAAGACTCTCGACGAACACCTGGGCAGAAGTGATCTGGCAAAAGAGGACGTGGAGCAGGTGAAGGCTGTTTTCAAGGACTCAGGGGCGCTCAAGGCCACTCAGGATCTGATGAGAAAATTGCTTACCACTGGACAGAAAGCATTGGAGACCAAGCCTCCTCTCTTGCCCAAGTACAAGCGATTTCTCCTTGACCTGTCCGCCTTCTTGGTGGAGCGGAACTACTAGGTCTTAAGCAGCTGCCGTAGGCCTGAGCGTTGAGGCTCCGGATCGTTCAGGAACCTGCATAACCTGCTTCAATCAGGCGCAGGCTAAGAAGCACGAGCTCCTCTCCCTTGGAACTCAGAATCGTCTGCATCTCTTCGCTCACTTGGGGCGTGTTTGAGCGGACATAATCAAGGAAGCCCTGTCTGGACTCGCTCAGTGCACGACGCATCCCAGAAGCGTGTCGCTTCAGAATCTCTTTGGCTCTCTGGTCCGGGTCTCTACCACTGAACAGTCCGCTCCTCATCGTGCGGACGATGTCTTCCGCTATCACCCTCGACTCACTGACGAGATGCTCCTCTGGTACTTGCCGGACTCCACTTCCGGGCAAAGTGGTTTCTGTGCCAACAGGCACGGTCTTCATGGGTCTCGGTGAGAGAGTGTCTTCCATGACATCCGCCACGACAAGACGTTTCCAGACTTTCCTTCCAAGGAACTCCAAGGGAGCTATGTAGCCCTTGGAATGCATTCCTGCAAGGTTCTTTGCGAACATCTCCCTAGTCATGATCGAGTTTGGACCTGACATGATGAGAAACTTCTGGAAAAGGACCTCTTCAAACTCGATTATGGACCATCCGAACGCGCGAATGATGTCCAGCTCTGATTCAGCCTCACGCTGAGTCAGTCCGATATCTGCAGACACAGTGCACCACCACAGCGAAGCTCATGTATTGTATGAGTCCAATGCATATGAAGATTGTCGAGGGTGCGTCCGGTCGACAGAAAACGACTCTTCCGGGTTCAGACCGCATACTGTATGAGTTCGGGCGGAAACGCTGCTCACTCATCCTTGCCAAAGAAACGAGTTGCGCTTGGAAGATGTGCTATTGTCTTTCCGTGACTACGAACAAGAAGAGGGGCGCTCCTGCAGAGATTACCACGGATGTGATGGCAGTGGTGTAAGATCCTAAGCTAGAGTCAACCATGTCAAGACTGCCACGTTCATTGTATTTCAAGAAATCAGGGCAAGAAAAAAGAGATGGGAAGTAGACAGGGGTCACCGGTCTACTTCTTCTTGGAGTCTACTTCCTCTTGAGTACTATTGCGATGATGACGATTACAACGACGACACCTATCGCCGCGATGACGTAGGTCAGGGTCATGTCAACGGCAGTCGCAGTGTTGATGCCGAAGTCAATGGCCTGCTTCACCAGATTGTAGCCGTTAAGTGCGACGCCATAGTAGGCGTCTGAGTACATCGGCTGGTAGTCGCCGTATGGCGATGCTCCTGAAACGACGAGTACGCCGGTCTTGGCTGTGCCTGCGTTGATCTCGAGTGTAGCAGCGACGAATTTGCCTTTGGCACCATCGGCGTGGGCAATGGGTGGAGTTGCATCGCTGTCAAGGATTGTCGCGTTGCCACCGTAGTAGAGCAACGGGTACACATTGGTGATCGTGGTTGTTTCAAGGGCAACAGGGGCGGTCGAGTGGCTGGGAGTTGTGCTGTTGCTGCCGTACACTAGTGTTGGACCATGCATGAGCACCTTGTTCACATTTGCTACGATTGAAGCCACGTAGCTGTTAGTGCTCGTCCCATTAGCCACGACTCTGTAGGAAGCGCCAGTGCAAGATATAGGATCTGCTACGGCCGTCGGCTCACCATATACGTGAGAATCGACTCCATCAAGAATCGCGGTCATGTTGTCGTTGATGTACGTGTAACCGCCAAAGTCTGAGTCATAGCCGATCCACATGAACTTCTTTCCGGTGTTGAACCAGTCAGTTATCGCGGTCAACTCAGCGGTACTGTAACCCTTGGTCACGCCATAGATGGAGCCGGCGATGAAAGCCACAGCATTCTCAAGTATGCTCGCGTTTATCCCGCCTTTCGCCCAGACCACCGTGTAGCCCATCTGAGTAAGGTTACCAGTCAACCACAAGTCGGTAGTGTTGAATATGGTAGCCTTATACTGGCCATGGCTGAGGTCAAAGACTATCGTCCCTGTACCTGCAGCACGCACGGGAACTGGTGCGGCAAGATACGAGCCAAAGAGAGCTGCCAGAATCAGCATTGTGGCAATTCTCTTCTCTCTAATTCCAATTCTCATCTAATCGTTGTCCTCCTTCTGGTCTTCCGACTAGAAGACAGACAGCCTTCGATTGAGCCGTGATAAAAGCGTTTCGAGAGCACCGAAGTAGAGTTGAAGGACCATGTCGTGCTAGCTGAGGTGTCAGCCAATAGCACCGCTTGTGAAAAGGCTTAATTATCACAGGTGACTTGAATCCAGCTCAACTCAAAGGTCAGGGACAAGAGAACAAATTCAAGATTGAACTCGAGAGGTGCAAAAGATGAGTGAAATGGAAGCTACCCGTAACACTAAGACAATACTTGTTGCAGTAGTTGTCGTAGCATTGGTGGCCGTTGGAGGATACATAGGCTTGGGCCTCCTCGGCAATATCGGGCCGACCACTACTGGAACCACGACGACAACGACTACATCCAGTGGAGAGACGCTCACTGTCATCACTCGACATGATGTGTCGATTCTTTCCGTGTATGAGCCCGCATTTCTCGCGAGCGACTTTGCAGTTTCCCATGGTATAACTAAGATTCTGTGGAAGACACCATCACAGGAGTTTTGGGAGGCCCTGATAGACACAGGTCAGATAGACGTATGCTGGGGCGGTGGGCCCACATTGTTTGATCAGCTCATGAGGGACGGTCTTCTTTCTGCTTTGAACAGCACTCTGATGCAGACCGTTGCGGCAAGGGTCAACAACTCCATCGCGGGCGCTGACATGAAGAGATATGATTCGCACGGAAACCTAGTCTGGATTGCTGCCGCCATATCGTCATTCGGATTCACCGTGAACGACGCGTTTCTCACAGACTATACGCTCCCGACGCCAAGCACATGGACCGACCTCGCGCAGCCAATCTATGGGAGTCTCTTACCGACCATTCCAACCATTGCTATGGGGAATGCTCCTGATACGACATCAAATACCCGCATCTACGAGATAATAACTCAGGGCCTTGGCTGGGATGCGGGCTGGTCTACTCTTGGTAGGATGGCGGGAAGCTCCAACATCTACAGCGGGTCAGTTGAAACCCAGGCCGCCGCAGAACTCGGACAGGTTGGCATATCCATGTCGATTGATTTCTACGGATATCTGAGCCAGTACAAGAACCCCGACTGCCACTACGTCGTGCCCGAGGGTCAGACCATCGTGAATGGTGATCCTATAGCAATCTCAAACATCACATCGCACGAGGATTTGGCAGAGGGCTTCGTTGACTTCGTGTTGTCACCCTATGGTCAGTCCCTGTGGCTACACCCGAACATCAGACGGATGCCAGTTCTCAGAGCAGCCTTTGACCAGCCGCTTGGCAGTCAGGCTCAAGACCTGTACGCGGTGTTCAACCAGACAATCAAGACTGTGGGGATTGACTTCAATGACACACTATCACTGGAGATAAACACGGCCTTCATCTACTACTTCGAATCAGTCTTCACGGACGCACACACAGAGCTTGTTAACTGCTGGACAACGATCGTGACTGAATACTATGCAGGGCATCTCAATGTGAGTCAGATGAACATGTTCGCGGACATGATGGGACTTACAGTGACCATTCTGGACCCGAAGACCTCTTTGAGTGAGAAGTTCACAATCGATTATGCAAGAGAGATCAACAACAACATGATCTACGACACAGTCTACGCAGGTCAGGTTCAAGACCTTTGGACCATTGCTGCGAAGAACCATTACAACGATGTCCTAAGTCAGGTCCAAGCTCTACTTCCATAGAAAGGTGACAGAAGCACGTGAGCGACGCCGAGTCAAGAAAAGATGAGGCACAACCTCGTCAAGTGGCTGAGGAGGAGTTGGTTCCCGATGATCTCGTGACCAACACCCAGTCCTTTTTCTCGGATTTGCCGAGGAGGATTGGGTCACGTTTCACTCGCAGGGCGCCGCGCCCTGCCTCGGCAGGCACAGGGAAGCGTGCTTCTTTTGTTGACTTCCTAAAGCACCCCGGGCTCAGGCTCCGGGCCGCAGGGTCGAAGCTTAGGAAGGAGATGGACTCCCTATCAGCGATCCAACTCACAGCTATAGTGATTGTCTTCTCCCTCTTTCTCGTGTTGCCCCTTCTGAGCGTCGTAGTCTTTTCGTTCACAGATCCGTCTACTGGCATGCCTTCACTCGTGCACTTTGTGAACCTGTTTCATGACTCGAATATTTGGCCTTGGCAATACGACCCTGTGACAGGAAGTTGGATCAGCTACGTCAATCTCCAGACCATCCAGAGGGGTGGCGACTTAGTCACAATCCAGGGCTGGGACTTCGGGGCCATTCTGAACTCGATCTATGTCGCTGTAATAGTCACATCTATTGCTGTGCTTCTCGGTGTCTTCTTTGCCTTCATTGTTGCAAGGTACGACTTCCCTGGGAAGCGCATAGTCCGCACTGTGCTCATATTTCCAATCCTTGCAACTCCCTTTGTCGGTGCTATGGGCATCAAGACTTTCCTTGGCCGAGCTGGTTTCTTCAACAATCTGTTCTACACTACACTCCACATTCTGCCTTTTCGTGTTGAGCTGCAGGGCCTTGCTGCGATAATATTCGTGCAGTCGCTGTCTCTGTTCTCACTCGTATACCTGAATGCCTACTCGTCATTCATGAGCATTGATCCGTCTCTGGAGGAGCAGGCCGAGAACCTAGGTGCCAAAGGGTTCAAACTGTTTCGGTCAGTCACACTTCCTCTGGCGATGCCGGGCATTCAGGCAGGAGCGATCTTGACATTCATCCTAAGCATCGAAGACTTGGGTTCGCCTATTGTCTTCTACGGATCTCAACAGGCTCAGAAGACGCTGGCCTTTCAGGTGTTCAAGAGCATCGCCAACCAGGCGGGAACGATCAACCCTGCAGGACCAGCTATCGGAATCATACTTCTCGTATTTGCACTGACGGGCTTTCTCGCGATACGGAAGTATGCAGCTTTGAGGTCCTATGAGTCAGGCACCAAAGGCGGACAGTGGAATCCGAGAACCAGAAGGCTCACGGGGAAGGGCACACTGCTGCTCTACCTTGTCCTGATTCCCTTGCTGTTCCTAGCGCTGATACCACAGATGAGTGTGATCATTCTCTCCTTCACAGGAACATGGTCAACCAACTCTGTGTTGCCTGACACTTGGACGCTCGGCAACTATGCAGTGCTTTGGGAGTATCCAGATGTAGCCCGATCGATTCAGTACACCCTGATTTATGGTGTGACGGCCACAGTAATCATCGTACTGCTGGGCTCAAGTGCAGCATACCTGATCGCCAGACGTGACTTCCCTGGAAAGGCCGCTCTCGACCTGTTGGTGACTTCGCCCATAGCCCTGCCGGGGATAGTTATAGCCACAGGCTACTTCACTCTGTTCTATAACACTCCATTCTTCCCTCCGGAGGCCCCGGCATTTCTACTCACCATGTCTTACACTGTGCGCAAGTTCCCGTTCACAGTAAGAGCCGCGTATGCGGGTCTCAAATCGACTCCTGTTGTGCTCGAAGAAGCCTCTCAGAACATGGGCGCTAGCAAGAACCAGACATTTGTGAAGGTCACTCTGCCACTCATTGGGGTCAGTGTTCTCGCCGGCTCTCTACTGTCGTTTGTTTACTCTGTGAGTGAGGTAAGCACAAGCCTCATACTCGGCAGTGTGGGCCGCGCTCAGGCACCAATGACTTTCTGGACTCGTGAGATACTCGAAGCAACCGGTCAGTTTGGTGGAGTATACCACGCGGCATGTCTTGGCACTGTAATGATGTCGATGCAGATGGTAGTGATAACGATCACGAACAAGATCCTCGGAACTAGGACTTCAGCGATCACAGGGATATGAGGTGATGTCATGACCAAGATCCGCCTACAGAACCTTCGCAAGACGTTTGGAGATGTGGTTGCCACAGATGAGGTCAATATGACACTTCAAGAGGGAGAGCTCTCAACCCTCTTGGGTCCATCGGGGTGCGGAAAGACAACGCTGCTTCGTCTTATCGCAGGGTTCTATGCGCCGGACCATGGAAAGATCTTCTTTGACGACAGAGACGTGACTTGTGTGCCACCGCACAAGAGGAACACTGGAATGTGTTTCCAGAACTACGCTCTCTGGCCCCACATGTCAGTCTATGACAACGTGGCATATGGGTTGAAACTCAAGCGGATAAAAGGTATGAAGTTCACAAAGTCTGCTATCGACAAACGCGTGATGAATGTCCTGTCACTGGTCAGGATGGAAGGTCTGGAGCAGCGTCACATACATCAACTGTCAGGCGGACAACAGCAGCGTGTCGCTCTCGCGAGGGCTCTCGTCATAGAGCCTGATGTCCTTCTGCTCGATGAGCCTCTCTCTAACCTCGACGCGAAGCTGAGGCTAGAGATGCGGGAGGAGATAATCCGCATCCACAGAGAGCTCTCCATAACAACCGTCTACGTGACCCACGATCAGCATGAAGCCCTCAGCATCTCAGACCGGGTCGCCGTCATGGATCACGGATACGTCCAACAGTTTGCACCACCCAAGGAGATCTACTCGAACCCGCAAACTGTTTTCGTGGCTGACTTCATCGGCAGGTGCACATTCGTAGATGGTACGGTCGAATCAATGAATGGGTATATCCGCGCGCGTATTCCCAGCAATCAGATCATCTCCGGAAAGGAAACAATCGAAGGATACCCGTTTGAGGTCGGTGAAACAGTAAAGTGTGCAATGCGCCCCGAGAGTCTGCACCTCATGAGGACGGACCCACAAGACAATGAGATCACCGGAAAGGTGACTAGAACCATCTTTGTCGGCGATGCACTTGAGGTCTATTTCAGTGTTGGCGATATCTCGGCGCAGGCGCGATTGGACCCTGACTCGACCGTCACAACAGGTGACACTATCCACCTATATGCTCCAAGAGGTGACGTGATGATTTTGCCGGTCGGCGGTGTGGAGGCTCTGAAGAAGGTCCCCGGTCATCCTCTGTTTGCTGAAAGTGGGCCTGCTAGTGCCGCGTGTGCCGCATGACAACAGCGACGCCTCGCTTGAAGGCCTTCATCTCCGACGCGTCTAGGACTGCCTTTCCGACTCCTAGCAGCTGTCCACTGTTGTCCATGACAAGAGCTTCATCGCCTGCCTTCAGTTTCGGGCTGGCAGAGTGGACGAATCTCGTCATCGCAGACTTGCCCTGTTTCACGAACTCCACGGCGTCGTCATCGACGATGACTGTGTGGTCGCTGCCTGCGCCCGCTCTGAGAAGTGCCAGTCCTCCCTCATAGGTTGGTGTCAGGAGACCGGTCATTGGCACCAATGTGAAGATCACCTTTCCCTCCCTCATGATATGCCGTATCTTACCCGTTGCCTTGGAGATGCTCGTTTCGAGATGCTCCAGCCCAAACAATGTCGCGTCCTTTACTCCCCACTGATATGCTAAGATGGCCGCAATCATCCTGGCCGTCCAGGAGGGGGCAGAATGTTGTTGAGGCGGCAGCAGGTTCAGTACCTCTGCCACACCAGAAACCCTCGTCACCTTGTTGCGGCTGGACACAAACGAAATGATCTTGTCGGTTGGGCTGTCTCTCGAAAGCCATACGCACTCTTCAAACGATAGGGTGGACACGAAGCGTTGGACACGTTCCTGAGCAATATTGATGTCTGAGCCATCTAGGGTGCTGGGGAACAGGCATTGCTGTGCTGGAAAGACATGCTCCAGTTCCCACGGGACTGCACCAATAGGAGTGACGTAGACGAGAAGGACTTCCTCCGGGCCCCTGACTTTGACCTGGTCCTCAATCAATGCACACGTATCAGAGAACGGTCTGTCGCCCTGATGCGGCACCAGCAAAAGCATCGTTGTCTTGCGGTATGGGTATGTCTCTATGATTCTGTTTTGGAAAGCCTTCAGGAGTGGGTGTCTGGATGTTTCGGTACCTGTATAGAATATAGAGTTCGAACCTGCGCTTGGCACTGATGAGTCAACATCGCCGATCAACTCTAGAAAGACCAGTAGAGCTTCATACAAGCTGGGATGGCTTCTTGCCCGGATAGCGGCCAGTTCAAGAAGCCTGCCCTCTGAGATTGCCTGTCGGACTCTCTTCATCTCAGCCGCCGTGACGTAGAGATTGTGTTTAGTCAGTAGTAGCTCGCGACTGGCAGGGTCGAGTGACTTGATTCCTTCAACGGTTGTGCTGCTACATACTGGACACTCACAGGGCAACTCTCTCAGCCTGTCGAGCTGGACTGTGCCCGTCGGAAACAGCATCCTTCCAGACTCGGCGAATTTGGCGTAAGATGCAGAGTCGAAGAGATCACATCCCAAGAGAGCTGCCTGTGCAAAGAACATAGGGTGTCCGCAGCCGAAGAGATGCACGGGTCGGTCTGGAGGCAGATGCTTCTTGGCTGATAGAGTGGCTCTCACTATGTCTGAGTATCGATACTGCTCCATGAGCGGCACGACGCCACCAATGGGATGGATGTCGAAGTCGAGAGGCGCGAGGTCCATCGCAGCGCGTGCTCGGAGGTCAGGGTATATGCCGCCCTGTACAGTCCCGGCCAGGAGCATATTTCCTTTCTCACCCACGGACCTCTTGGCCCTGTCGAGAGAGATGGCGACATCTCGTTCGACTGTTGCCTTCGCGACATAGGGGTCGGAGAAGGTGTCGAGAATCGTGCCTATGTCTGATCCAATGTCCCGCTGAAATCTCACGATCTCGATTGGATCTATTTCCTCATCTGGAAGGCTGTGGAAGTACATCTGGTACGTACCAGAGTCGGTCATGATAGGACCACTGAAGTCAAGCAGGCTATGCACACCTTGAGAAAGAGCCGTTTCCCTGAACCGCTCTGTCGACTTGATGATGTAGGAGTTGGTTATGACCATCTGGAATCCGAACTCGGCCAACATCTGTTTCGGGCTGACTTCGGACTTCGCGGGATGAACGACAGGCATCAAGAGGGGCGTCGTTACACTCCCGTGGCTCGTTTCCAGCCGACCAAGCCTTGCCAGGCCGTCCTTTGCGCGCAGTTCGAATTGTGTCATTCGCAGTCCCTCAGGTTGTCACGGAGTTCTTTCGGCACCGGCTGGCGCGAGGTGCGCAGGAACAGGGAACAATCAATCGGTTTAAGACCGTATGCTTCAACCTGCCCGTGATGACTTCTCCTACAGCATTGCTGGTCCAGCATCGCAGTACTGGCGAGCCCGATTTGATGGCCGAGTTCAAGGCGCTGGCTTGGACTGCTGAGTACAAAGTACTAGGAGAGTTCAATATTGTTGGTCCCATGTCCGCAAGGTTTGGCATCAGAAGCGGAAAGGTCGAAGAGATCAAGACATGGATTGATATCAATAAGCCGGATGTCGTGATCTACTCCCCACGACTAAGGTCCAGCCAGATGTTCAGGTTGATGGAGGAGTGGAAGACAGAGGTTAGAGACCGTACTCAGCTTATACTTGAGATATTCGACAAACACGCCCGCACCGTGCAGGCAAAGTTACAGATAGAGCAGGCAAGGCTGAGCTATGAGATACCTTTCGTACGGCATCAGCTCAGGACACGAATGCAGAAAGAACACACAGGTGCGAAACCCGTTGGAGAGCAGACCGGTGCAGGTGAAGACCTCCTGAATCTCAGAATCATGGAGCTCAGACACCGTGTCGCGATGATTGACGACAAGCTCGACAAGATCTCAGAATCACAGAGCATGAAACGTAAGAAACGAATCGATGCGGGTTTCTCAGAAGTCGCACTCGCAGGATACACAAACGCCGGCAAGAGCACACTGCATCATGCTCTCACAGGGTCTGACGTTGAGGTGGCTGACCAACTCTTCACGACATTGTCTACCAAATCAACCGAGCTAACCATGGTCGGAAGACGGGTAGTCCTGACTGACTCAGTGGGTTTCATAAGTGACCTTCCAACGTCGCTTCTTCGTGCCTTCAACACCACGCTGATGGAGATTGCAGAGTCTGACGTAATCATACTTGTTGTCGATGGTTCTAACTCGCTACAAGAGGTCAAGAGGAAGGTCGAGGTGTGCATGGATACATTCAGCCAGATAGGCATCAACAGTGTGCCCATTGTGACGGCCCTGAACAAGATTGACCTCCTTAGTGCGGCCGAGGTCCAAGCGAGGGTTTCCATGTTGAGGAATCTTGGTGCCAGAGTGGTGCCGGTGTCCGCTAGAGACCGGCTCAACCTCACGGATTTGGTCGAGGTCGTCGAGGGGCTCCTCCCGGGGCTCTCAAGATACTCCATCACGTTGCCATATGGGGACTCGACCATGTCTATGCTGTCTGGGATACACGAGGCTGGACATGTTGAGAGCGAGGTCTATGGAGGGGACGGGGTGGAAGTGGAGGCAACTCTGAGTCTGGGTGCTGCACAGAAGCTGTTCAAGATGCTCCCCAGAGGGTCACTGAGGCGACTCGAGTCTGCATCACCGGATGCTGATGGGTCTGGCAGGACGAGCTAGTTCCATGTGCAGATAGCCAACAGTTTTTAGACGGACTAATCGTGCTTGTGTACGTTGCTGGTGAATGCCACAATGATCGCCATGGAGCTGAAGTCGCCAGAAGAGATCCTCAAGATGCTAGAGGGATACAGGAAGATAGTCTTGTTCGGCGACTCCGGGTGCGCGCAGATGTGTGATGTGGGCGGTATCCTCCAGCTTGAGGATATGGAGGACTTCCTTCGGCAGAACGGAAAGGAAGTGCTAGGCAGGATCTTCGTTGAGGGGGGAATCTGTGACACCAACAATATCCGACAGGAGCTGATAAAGAACCAGGAGATGCTCGAGAGAGCAGATGCGTTTCTGATACAGGCCTGTGGTGTCGCCACTCAAACGCTCACGGAGCTCATGCCTGAGAAGGAGTCGTTTCCAGCTGCCAACTCCAAGTTCCTTGGTTCAATGCCTGAGAGATTCGTTCATGAAGAGCGCTGTATCATGTGCGGAGATTGCATCCTTGATTTGACTGGAGGAATATGCCCCATCGCTCGGTGCGCCAAGGGCATCCTGAACGGACCGTGTGGAGGGTCAATGGACGGCAAGTGTGAGAGAGACCCTGATACGGACTGCGTGTGGCAGTTGATATATGACAGACTGAAGGCCCTAGGGAAGCTCGACAACCTCCGCTCCATCTGGAAAGTCAAGGACTGGAGTCTGGCGAGAGGTCCACGCGAGATCATCAAGCAAGAAACCTAGATTGTGAACGACCAAAGGAGATATGTGGCCCTGCTGACGAGCGACATCCGAGGTCAGTTTGAAACACAGTCAAGGTTTCCCTGAAACCGCGCTCAAGCGGATGCTCGAGAGTGGTCGTTTCACAGTCACCGGCGAAGTAGGTCCTCCGCATGGAGCAGACCATAGTCTCGTCCTTGATCGGACGAATCTTGTGAAAGACTATTGCGATGCAATCAACATCACGGACAACGTCCGGGGAATCCCAACAATGAGCAGCATGGTCTGCGCCCGATTTGTGATTCAGGCAGGTGCTGAGCCCGTAATGCAGATGTCCGCGAGGGACAGGAACAGAATCCTATTCGAGAGCGAACTCTATGGGGCTTATGCTCTTGGTGTACGGAACGTGCTGTTCATCACAGGTGACCACACGATCTTAGGGTCACATCCTCAGGCGAAAATGGTCTACGACCTTGACTCCATCCAAGCATTGCAGCTTGCCAGTCATCTCATGACCGGGCAGGATTTGGCTGGCGATGAGCTTGAAGGAGTCCCGGCATTCTATCTGGGCGCGACTCTCAATCCGAATGCTGACCCGATGGAGCTACAAGTCTGGCGTGTTGAGAAGAAACGCGATGCTGGGGCACAGTTCTTCCAAACTCAGGCCATCTACGACACGAGCAGGCTAGAGCAGTTCATGGAACAAATCGAGCCGTTTGGTGTCAAGGTACTTGCCGGACTGATACCTCTCAAAGGACCCAAGATGGCCACATTCATGAACGAACGAATCCCAGGTATCAAGATTCCAAAGAGCTTCATAGAACGGCTGGAACAGGCTGGCGACGGCCTGAAGGGTGACGAGAAGAGAGAGGCTGTTCGCAGCGAAGGACTCAAGATAGCTGCTGAAACAATCAAGAAAGTCAGGGGCATCCGCGGAATCAGCGGCATCCACATCATGGCAATAGGCTGGGAAGAGAGCATCCCTGAGCTCGTGAGAGCCGCGGGGCTGTACCCGCGACCGAAATGAGGTTGAGGCATTATGTTTGTGTTCAAGAAGGAGCAACAAGCGTTTGATTTCGGCGGCGTGACAATCGGTGGTCAGCCAGGGCAGAACCCAACTGTGCTCATAGGCGGTCTATTCTTTCAGACTCAGCCAGTCGTGAAGAACGCAAAGGAGGGCACCTTCGATGAGCAGATGGCAAAGGAGTGGATTGATACTGCGAACATGATGGTGGACAAGACAGGTCACCCACTCATCATCCAAGCTTTCGGCCGGACTCCCGAGGCTATGGAACGGCATCTGACCTGGCTCGCAGATAACTTCGAAGGTCCCTTCATGTTCGAGTCGACAAACGCGGATGCAAGGAAACGCGCCATACAGTTCTGTGAACAGAGTGGGCTTGCAGGCAGGGCTATCTACAACTCAATCAACCTCTCTATGAAGGAAGAAGAAAAGACGCTTCTTCGGAGCAGCCCTATCAGAATGGCGGTTGTCCTTGGATGGTCTCCGAGAGCAACAGGTCTGGCCGATCGCATGGAAACGATCAAGGCCATGATTTCAGAGGCGAAGTCCATTGGCATGGAGAAGATTGTAGTAGACCCAGCTACAATGCCTGTGGGTGCTGGCTATGGCTTGGAGTACAGGACTATGTTAGCCATAAAATCGGAGCTAGGTCTGCCGACCTGCCTCGGTCCTCACAATGCTCCATCCGCTTGGAAGTTCATCAAGCAGCCCGGATTAGATGATGAGGCCACCCAAATCTCAGCCGTGGTTGCATCGACTATCGCGGCGCAGCTGTTTGCCACAGACTGCATCATGTACGGGTCGATGGCTCGATCGAAGCAGGTCTTCACTGCAGTATCACTCATAGCAAATGCAATGGCAGCCGCAGTAGCTGAGGCTCAACAGGCAATTGGGGTTTCCACGCCCATATTCGAACCGAAGTCGTTTGAGTAGGTGGTGTGACGATGGGCATGAATGACAATAGGAACTGGCCGCCCATACCTGGTGACTTTGAGGTAAAGAACCCCAGTTCGTGTGTTGCGATATGCACTCTTGGGAAAAAGATAGAGGTTTCTACCGACTACGCAATAATAGGCACATGCAAGACTGAGAACATAGGCATAGAGCGCATGATAGTGAACGTCATTTCGAATTCCTGTATCAGGTTTTTCATACTCGCCGGCCCCGAGATTCCGGGGCACAAGACAGGCGCCTCGGTGAAATGCCTCCATGAGAGCGGCATTGACCCGAGCACCAGAAGGATCCTCGGGGCTGAGGGGGCAATACCATATGTTGAGAATGTACCAATCGAGGCAGTCGAGAGGTTTCGAAGTCAGGTTCAGCTGATCAGCATGGTTGATGTAACAGATCCGGGCGAGATAGCGCGTGTGGCTGATGAAGTGGTTTTGAGGAACCCGGGACCATACCCTGCTGATCCCATCTGGGTCGAGTTCAAGGCTAGACCCGGCAAGGCGAGTTCAAGGAATATGGGTGCGGCCATTGCGCTGTTGCCAGAGTTTGGCATTTCGTTCGACCCCGCAAGTTCACTGGTGTCGAGGATGGACCTGGTCGCATGGGTCACCACTCATCCAACAACTGTTGGAGTTGTCATGAAGAGCGACGAAACGGGAACCGCACTTGTAGGACAGGAGTTGTAAGCTTTGTTCGCATTCGAGAAAGAGCAAGTGATTCATAACATCGGCGGCGTCAGAATCGGTGGAACACCCGGCGAGATTCCTACGGTGTTGGCGGGCACGATATTCTACACAGGACATGACATAGTGCAGGACGCGAAGAAAGGCCTCTTTGACAGGAAAGCCGCTGAGGCTCTGATTAAGACTCAAGATGAGATGGCAGATCTTACAGGGAACCCCGCTCTTGTTCAAGTGTTCTCAGAGTCTGAAGAGGCCGTGCGTCGGTACATCGATTTCGTGACCGACATCACGGACGCGCCATTTCTGATTGATTCAACTGTGCCTGATGTCAGGACTGCCGGCCTGAAGCACGCCGAAGAGTCTGGTTTACTCGACAAGGCGATCTATAACTCAATCAACATCTCTGCCACAGAGGCAGAGCTTAACGCCCTTAGAGAGATCAAGCATGAATGCGCCATCATTCTGGCTTTCAACCCCCACGACTCGTCCATTGCAGGCAAGAGGGCAGTGCTTGAACAGGGTGTGCCCGGGTTTGACAAGGGTCTCTTGAAGCTGAGTGAAGAGCTCGGAGTCACCAAGCCCCTAATTGATACTGCAACCACTGCGATGGGTGCGGGTGCGGGCACCGCTGCAGCATTCACCTTTGTGGCAAAGGCCGTCTACGGACTGCCAACGGGATCAGGGGTTCACAATGCACCAAGTTCTTGGTCATGGCTCCGCAAGTACAAGAAAGTCAATCCAGATGCCTACCGTACTTGTGATACTGCGTCCTGTCTTATTGTCCAGATGATGGGTGCAGATTTTGTCCTCTACGGGCCAATCAGTAATGCTAGAACCGTCTTCCCAGTAGCCGCGATGGCAGATGTGTTCGCAGCGGAGTCCGCCAGTGTTGAGTCTGGCATCGAGCCGTCTGACAGCCATCCCTTCCGTAGGCTCTTGTGAGAAGGTGATAGGACGATGTCCACGAAGGCCAGAGTGATCAGGCCGAGGAGCATAGGGGTAAGTTCACTCAGGACCGGTCCGTTCTACACTGTGGCTTCTGTGGAGCTGGGCAATACAACAACCAAATGCATTATTGCGTCCACGAACCTAAAGACTGCAGAGATATTCGAGATTGCGAAGGAAGTCAGATTCACGCGTGACGTGAGGCCTCCTGAGAAGGGAGAACAAGTCTTCGGGAGGACTGTCACAGGCGTTGAGCTGACTCGTCAGTCGGTTTCGGAGCTGGTTTCAGCAATACTGACATCTGTACTGTCAAAGGCTCGGCTAAGTCTTGATAGCGACCTGCACTTTGTCGTGCGGTCTACAGGTGTGACAGCAGGGTTTGCACAGCCCTCCGAGGTCGGAGAGATGGTGAGGGCACTGGCTGACGGCTGTCTTGCTGCTGGAGTTCCACCGAGCAAGATGGCTGCATCGATTGCCCCAGAGAATCTGCCTGCGGACATACGACAGTTCAGCTGGCTCCGGAAGGTCTACTTCGACGGAGCAGTGGCAAGCTGTCTCCCGCCATCTAACACCGAGGTCGTGGCCAATGAGATGGAAGGGGAGCTAGTCACAGCTGGTATGAAAGGCGCTGTCAAAGGGACTGGCATAGACTTCAGAAACCCTGCTATGGTCCTGGACTTTGGCACTACGCTTGCTGGAAGGATAAATGATGGCAGCTATCCTTATGCCAAGACCATTGGTTCCTTCGCTGGACTTGCCGGGGCTATACCAGATGCTCTTGCCAGAGGTGGAGTAGAGGCTATCGGACCAGCAGGCTGCGTTCTTGACCTGACGACAAATCCCAGTCGACGTCGTATCCAAGTAGATCCGGCATGGATAGAGCAGGTGCAGAAGCAGATCCGTGTTGAGGTCGTGCCACACTCTGCGAAACGATTCGGGACTGTCCCTGTGAACCCCGACGCTGCCGAGGAATCCGGAGTGCTGCTCATAGGTGTGGATGCAGGCTCGAACGGCTCAGCGATCAGAGAGATAGAACATGTTGGAGCAAGAATCGTTGAAGCAGGTGGCACCGAGTTGATGATGGGGGTAATAGACCAGGTGCAGTTCCACACTATGCAGAGGATTCTTCGTGTGGCCGAGGAGCATGGGCTCATTCTGGAAGAGACATCGCTTGGCTTGACTGGCAGGGCAATCATCACAGGAGCAAAGCCAAGCATGATCCTGAATGGGCTGCGGACAAGAGATGGATCCCTTTGGAGCGGCTCTCATCAGATCGTGTTCGTCGAGGACGGCCTAGCAATGGGCGCGGCTGTGGCAGCTAGATGCATGAACTCGATGGGAACGAGGGAGAACCCGATGGGCGGACGCAAGGGCGATTCATGTATCATGGGAGCACGCATGAAGCTGCAGAAGGAAAAGCGGGGAGGTCACCCGATTCACAGGTCATAGACCATGTGAGCCGCTCCTTTTCACTGCGGATATTCATCGTGCCGCCTGAGGTTGTTCGGGTGGCTTTATCTTGTATCCAAGCTGTGCGCGTCCGAGGTCGGGCCAATTGCTAGTACTACCAGTAAAGACACGAACGATAACCCCGAAAGATGACTTCCTAGATGTTGTGCTTGAGGCACTCTCGCACACTGGATACGGCATTCAAGACAACGACATCTTGGTGGCTGCGGAGACCCCACTTGCAACCACTGAAGGACGGATAGTGAAACTCTCTGAAGTGAAGCCGTCTGCCCAAGCCAAGAAGCTGGCGACCAAGTATGACATGATTCCTGAGGTCGTCGAGCTTGTGATTCGTGAGTCCGATGAGATACTTGGAGGAATACAGCATGTCCTCCTAACAATCAAGAACAATACACTCATGGCCAACGCAGGAGTGGACAAGTCTAACGTTCCACCGGGCCACGCGTGTCTCCTCCCAGCAGACCCAAGGGCGAGTGCGGTCCGGCTCAGAGATCAAGTAAAGCAGCGCCTAGGCAAGACAATAGGCACTATGGTGATAGACAGCCGCACGCAACCACTTCGACTGGGCAACGTGGGGCTTGCTCTGGGCGTCGCAGGCTTCGTACCAGTTGGTGACGACCGTGGCAAGAAAGACCTCTTTGGCAATGTACTGAAGATCAAGCGCCGTGGTCTAGCAGACAACTTGGCTTCGGCTTGCGAGCTTGTCATCGGTGAGGCTGATGAGTCTGTGCCAGCGGCTCTCGTACGCGAAGCACCGGTTGAGTTTGTCGACAAGTCTTTCGACTCGGCCGAGATGTGGATCAGTCCTCGAGAGTGCATGTATATGGCCATCTTCGAAGAGTGGCGTCGAGGCAAGAAGTGACCATTGGCAGCGTATTCCAGTCCCTGTTTTGGCTTCGCGGTCTGCCGAATTAGTCGAGATTCAGTCAATAGCCTTCGCGTATCAATGGTCCTCTGTCCGCGAAAGAATCAAAAGGCTATAACCGGTTAGCAGTTTTGCGCAGGTAGAAACTCGCTTGGAGATCTGAGCATTTGACGAGCAATAAGGTCCTTCTTGATGTTGCATCCGCCGGAGCATCTGGCGATATGTTTCTGTCTGCTTTGATTGACTTGCTTGGTCAGGATGATGCCCTTCTCCCGGTGGCAGCGAGTCTGCTAATATACGATCCAACGCTCCGTGTTCGTGTTGTATCTCAGTATGCTGGCGATCGCTCTGGGAAGAAGCTCGAGATAAGCCGGGACAAGGGCGTACAGCTCACCCCGAAGTCGATAATGGAAGTCATGACAGCAGTTTCCGAGGAGCTAGAGCTATCTGAAGGAGCAAAGGCTTTCGCCAAGAAAGCTCTGAATGAGATTCTGGAGGCGGAGTCAAGGGCACACGAGATTCCCATCGACAAGCTGCAGTTGGGCGAAACCGGTTCTGTTGATACAGTCTTGGATCTGGTGGGGACTGCATACCTGCTCGAGAAGGCAGGCCTGCTGGGCAAGTACAGGTTCGTAGGCACGCGAGTCGCTGTGGGCACCGGCACAGTCGCGACCGAGCACGGTGATATGGAGGTCCCTGTCCCAGCTGTGGCGGAGATTCTTGTGGCACATGATGTGCCCTTTCAGACGGGTTCCGCAACCACTGAGGTTCTTACTCCCACTGGTGCGGCCATTCTAGTCTGCCTTGCCGAAGAGTATGTTGAGTCATCTGAGGGGTTCATTGCAAAAAGCCAAGGCGTGGGCTTTGGCAAACGTGACCTGGGCGGCACACCTAACCTGATGCGGATAATAATAGGCCAGGAGGCACCGCCAGCGGAGAAGCCTTCGAAGAAGGCTGCAGAGAAGCCATCTGAGAGAGCACCTGCAAAGAAGGCCACTCCTGTTCCGACAACGACACCAGTTATGGCTGCGGAAGAGCGGACAGGGGTTCTTGAGGCTTGGAGCGACGAGGACATAGTCGTCATCGAGACCACGGTTGAAGACGCAGACGGCGAGATAGTTGGTACTCTCTTTGACACTCTTCTGTCAGAAGGCCTCGCCTATGATGTTGTCATGATCCCTGCATTCTGCAAGAAGAACAGACCATGCTTCATCATCAAGGTGTTGGCTGCCAAGGCCGGGCTCAAGAGTGTCGCCGAGATATTGATGCGTCACTTGGGGACTCTAGGCGTTCGCTACACCACATGGCAGCGATTGACTGCTGCTCGTGAAACTGTGGCGTGTCGTCTAGAGATTGACGGCACGGAGTACATGGTCCGCGTCAGGATATCCCGTGGTATGGACGGCAGTATAATCAACATAAAGCCTGACTCAGATGATGTGGTCAGGATCTCTCAGGCGACAGGTATTCCTGTGCGGGAGCTCAAGCCGCGAATCGCACTCCAGTCCTATGCAATAACGGAGTGAATCGGTCCTTCGTGTCCGAGTGGAGCCACATGCGTCATCTACTCAGAGTGGAATGCATGCCTGTTCTCTTACTGGCCGAAGGGTATCGGTTGTGAGATACTGACAGGGAATCAGACTTTCGAATGCTCTCATGCAGAGGTTAGCGTAGGCCTCTGGGTCATACCTTGTGGAGTCATCAAAGAGTTCTAGAGCTTTGACCCTTCGCATCGGACTGTCCGCCTCAGGTTGGACCAGCACATATCTGACCTTCTGACCTGCATGCAGTTCTCGACCTGACTTGATGAGCTGTTGTGCCACCAGAGCGGTCCTCGACACTGCACGATACTCACCGGGCTCACATGTGAGTCGCGAGTGGAGGACGAGGTCTCTGAGGTCCACGTCTCCCTCCCGCAGCCTCTCGATGTACTCCTGACACACAGCATGAGCGGCAGGTATCGCTTCTATGAATCCTCTCTTGTCACGACCATGCGCGAGAGCCTTTATCATGGCATTCTGGCAGTCGCCTACATACAGACACGTATCACGCCGCCTCACCTCGATGCCTCGTGTCTTGATGGCACCGTTCCTGTACACACCATAGTAGCGATTCAGGGGTGCGATAGTGGGGTGAATACGCGACGATGGGATCACCATCCACCTGTACACGCCCTTTGGTGAGAACTCAATGTTGACTGCTTCGGTGACACGCTTACAGAACTCTACAACGTCAGAGTGTCTGATGCCACCCTCACATCTGAGCCACAATGAGTCCACAATCCCGTGAATCAGTTCAAGACCCATGGACTCGCCGATCTCCTGCGTCTTCAGCAGGACATCACGGGCAAGTGCCGTCACTGCCGTGTGTGCTTCCACCCTGCCGAATCTTGCGTTCTTGAACCCGAGATACCCGAAACAGGAGACCAACACGCCCTTCAGTGTGTTTTCCATGAGTTCGTACTTCTCTGCATCGCGTCCCTGTCGCGCTAGTTTCTTGAATGCTCTACGCTTCTTCACGACCAGTTCAAGTGATTGAGCTACTATTCCCCTCTTGCGATTGCAGAGACGGAAGTTCACCCCCGGGACCTCAATGCAGTACTCATGATTGTAGGGACATTGTTCTCGCGTGCAGATTGTCTCAGGACTGATGTTCCGAGTGATCATCAACGTGGGATACATGGATGAGAAGTCACACTCTGCGACGTCCTCGTAGATGTCCGGCTTGGGCTGAAGAATGAGTCCTCCTCTGTCAATGGCAGTGAGGTCGGTCACAGTCTTGAGGAACTCGGGATTACGCTTCACAGGTGGTATCAGAATGCCCATCTTGTATGCGTTGTAGTATTGGATGGCGGCGTTGACAGCACCGATTGACATCCGAGCCACTCTCTGAGGTTGGACTAGCGCCAGCCTAGAGCCCTCGATGATCCCTGCCATGCCTGAGGGTGAGTAGTAAAGGCTCTCAGCCCTGTCAATGTGTATCCTGCCATTGAGCATGACTTGGTTCCCTGACCTGTAGACGACCTGGTTGTACTGCCAGAACGAGCTAGGTTCTCTGAATATGACCCTGAGGGGCGTACCATCCCGAGAGAACACCAGATCCACTCCGTTGAGCCTGCAGCGCAGGGTGAGGTACCTGAAGAGCTCATCATCACCTCCCCGTGTGACTATCACATCCGGGTCAATTCTGTCAATCGCAGCCTGTAGCTGGAGCAGCATCTCTCTCTCATCACGATCCGAGATATGGATGACCTCGTCCTTGTGAGAAACCTCGATGTGATGTATTGGGTCCTCCATACGGGGGAACACATGTCTGGTGTCAGCAAAGATGTCCAGGCCGATCTCTTCGAGTTCGGGTGTTTCATACTCCGTGTCTTCACGTTTCTCAAGGCATCTAATCTTGGTGACTGTGTCATTGCTCAACTCAAACTCGACGCGTCCAAAGGGGAAGATATCGTTCGAGATGAAGAACTGCTGTACAGCGTCGATGTCTGCATGAAACACTGTGGCGCCTGGCAGTTTCTCCAGTTCTCTTGCGACCTCTTCCTGTGCCCCCGGTCGCATGAACACCTGCAGCACTGGTTTGGGTTCGTTATCATAGACAGTGACGAACTTGTGTACAATCTTCGACTCAACAACATCCGGATGTTCTTCTACTGCCTGGAGAACGGTGGCCTTGGACCATTCCGGGCTGTCGAGGATGTCTGTGCTGACAAACACGGAGGGGAAGAATCCGCGATATCTGTAGCCGCGTGTCTTCCTTCCGACCTTTATCCAGAGAATGAGTGACCTGTCTGTGTGGTCGACACTGGCATCGAGAAGCCAGCCCTGCTGCCTCACTCCTGTCCGATCCCCTTGACCCTGTCCTCCAAGTCAGAAACTCTCTCCCTCAGACTATCAATCTCACTGAGCAGGTCAATCAGCGATGAGATCAGGATGACCTCAGTAATGCGAGGGGTGGCCATCATGGTACCTGCATCTGCACATTTCCTCGCGGAGTCGAACAGCCTGTCAAGCAGTTCTCTCTGAGGCGGTTTCAGGGTCCGTCTGAATTCCTTCCAGCGTGCCTCCTCGATGTCAACGGCATTGCGGAACGTTCTCACGGTTCGCCCCATGGTATCAGCCTCGGTTCACGAAACCATATGACTGGGAAACGGTCTCTGGACTAGCAACTTGCGCTGCCACATTGGATGATTCTGGCCTTTGCGAGATGCAAGTGTCTATCCAAGGAGACAGTGCAGAGGCAGACTGATTGCCGAAAGTAAAGGTGCCACAGAATCCCTTTCAGCAGCCTGCCACAACGAACTTTAATAACTCGAAGATACTCCGTTCCCAAGAGAGTCCAAAAGACAGCTCTCTGGACCTCACCGGCAGACACCAATGTGAAGATTCCCTGAGGTGGTCACTATCGTAACTGCGTTGTTCAAAGTCGTCCTCATGGGCGATGGCTCGGTTGGCAAGACCACACTAAGAAAGGTCTACATGGGTGAGGGTTTTCGCGCCCAGTACATGATCACCATAGGTGCAGACTTCGCGGTAAAGAAGATGCATCTGGATGGTGGACACGACGTCAGCATACAGATATGGGACTTGGCTGGCCAGGAACACTTCAAGAGTGTGAGGTCCACCTTCTACAAGGGTGCTCAGGGCGCACTTGCAGTCTACTCAACGGTCGAACGGACGTCCTTTGACAACCTGCCCAATTGGTTGAACGAGTGCTGGACCAACTCAGGAAAGAAGATCCCGATTGTTCTCATAGGTAATAAGACGGACCTCAGGGAGCAGTTCAAGGACAACCCTGTGATGCGGCAGACGATTGTCACCACTCAGGAGGGTCAGAAGTATGCAGAGGCCATCTCTCGCACCGGCGTACACTGTTCCTTCCTCGAAACCTCTGCAAAGACAGGCGAGAACGTGGAAGCGGCTTTCTTGGAACTGGCAATCAAGATTCTTGAGGCTGGCGGCATGGCCTGAGTTGCCAGCTGTCTTGAGTTAAAGGTCGAATCTCGATTGTTTGTACTATATTCACAATGCTTTTAGCGTCGGTCCGAGGTGTTTCATGTCCTTCGAAGTCTAGTGAGTGAGAACGATGGGCCAAGAAGATGCGCCTCTGTTTCTGAGACCGCGAACACTAAGACCTGCTGCCTCACAGGGAGGAGAAATCACTCGGCGGTTCGCAATGAACAAGGTTGGAAGAATGATTGCCGCGGCCATGCAGGACCGCACGATACGCCTTTTCGATGCACGCAACTGTGAGGAAATGCAGAGAATGGAGGATGGGTTCCTATGTACCTCCATTGCCTTTAGTCCCAAGGGTGATATCCTAGCCACCGGGGGTGTGGATAGAGTCGT
>PRDI01000087.1 GCA_003345595.1 Candidatus Thorarchaeota archaeon
CGTGCCGCCGCCAGTGGGGCATATCACAGCATCCGGGACGCTCCATGCAAGCTGTTCGCATATCTCAAATCCCAGCGTCTTTTTTCCCTCAACCCGATAGGGCTCCTTAGTGGTGGACAGGTCGGTCCAATCCCCGCCCGAGAGCTTCATCTTCGCCGAACAGTCTGCGATGGTGCCCTTAACCTCAGTCGCTTCTGCCCCGTACAGACCGCACTCGTTGAAGAAAGAAGATGGAGTGTCAGCAGGCATGAACACATGGGATCTTACACCAGCAGCTGCGCAGTAGGCACTCATCGATACTGCTGCGTTGCCTGCTGACGGGAGAGCAAAGGACCGTGCTCCGAGCTCAAGGTGTTTCGACACAGCAGCACAAAGCCCCCGGTCCTTGAACGAGGAGGTAGGATTTCGCGATTCATCCTTTATCATCAGGCTCGTCAGTCCTACCTCGGAGTACAGTCTTCTTGATCGTATCAGGGGAGTCCAGCCCTCGCCCAAACTGACGATGGAGGACTCGGAGCGAACAGGCAGCAATTCCGAGTAACGCCACATGGTTGACAAATGAGATGGAAAACCCGCTGATGACACTAGTTCCCTCACGTGCACCATGTCATATCTTGCGAACAAAGGTGAACCACATGAACAGTACGACACAGTCCTGCTTTCCTGATACTTGCGCCCGCAAGCTGGACACTGGAGCTCTACAAGACACGAGGCCGATTGCATGGAGTGATTTACAGCAAACCTCAGAGATATATGTGGTTGTCTTCTATTTTAGCCCGTCTACGACCAAGTTGGTGTGCCTTTGACTGAGTTGGGAAGACCAGTAATGCCGTTCGCCGCTATTGTTGGAATGGAGAAGCTGAAACTGGCTCTTATGCTGAATGGAGTCAACCCGAAGATTGGGGGTGTGCTCATTTCAGGACCCAAAGGTACAGGCAAGACGACTGCGGTCAGGGCACTCGCAGATCTGCTGCCAAACGTGGAAGTCGTAGAAGACTGCCGTTTCGGCTGTGGCCCTTCAAGTGAGTTTCTGTGTCTCGAATGTGAGAAACGCCGCGAACAGGGCGAGGAGCTCAAGAGTCTGACAAGGAAGATGCGAGTAGTCAACCTCCCCTTGTCCACAACTGAAGACAGACTCATTGGTGCTCTCGATATTGAACGAGTTCTGAAAGACGGTATTCAGGCGCTAAAACCGGGCATACTTGCTGAGGCAAATCAGAACATACTCTATGTAGACGAGGTGAATCTCCTTCCTGATCATCTGGTTGATGATTTGCTCGATGCGGCAGCCACGAAAGTGAACGTGATCGAAAGGGAAGGGGTTTCAGTTTCGCATCCCTCTGATTTCGTCTTGGTTGGCACCATGAACCCCGAGGAGGGTGAACTGCGACCGCAACTCCTTGACAGGTTTCCTCTTCATGTTGAGGTTGGCGCTGGACTGTCTGTCGACCAGAGGATGGAACTCGTTAGAAGAAACCTTGCATTTGAGAAAAACCCCACAGCATTCAGAGAGCAGTGGGCCGAGGACCAATCCCGACTGAGGGGGAAGATTGTCACTGCCAAGGAACTCCTGGAGCATGTCGTTCTCTCTGAGACTGGACTCAGAGCGATTGCGATGGCGTGTGACGCGCTGGAGGTTGACGGCGTCAGGCCGGACATAATCATCAGCAAGACCGCAATCACCAATGCCGCCTTCGATGGACGAGAGGAGGTGTCCTTGGACGACCTGAAGCTCGCAGCACAGCTTGCCCTCAGCCATCGGACAAGGAGAGGAGGGCTGCTCGAACCTCCATCGTCAGATGAAATCGACCGGGCTATTACAAGAGCTGTAGACGTCACAAGAAGAGAAGACAAGCGAGCATCTCCATCTGAAACACCTGAAGAGCCGGGGGAGAAATCAGAAAAGCGAGCCAAAGGAATGTTCGGTCGACAAGCAGGAATGGCTAAGGCCGGCAGCGACGATGTAAAAAAAAAGCTCCTCGGCACATAATGAGGCCACGAGGTAATCCATTCAAGGGCACCATCTGTGCAATCATGATGGTAGTAGTGACCACATATTCTGCCTGGGTGTTCTTCAGTCCCATCAACACTTATTTCGGGCAGCGACCAGGCGTGCTTCCATCTCTACCAGTCATCCTGGTTGACACATTTGTGTACGCGCCCATCATGTATCTGCTAGTTCGCAGATGGCTTAGGACTATGATGAGAAGGAAGGGAGGTCTCGCGGCGGGAATTGACTTCGTCGAAACTGGAGACGCAAAGCCTGAACCAGGAGATCAGTGGGGGCGAGCGACACGACCGTACAGCCCTGTGACACCGTCTAGAATCACAGGATCAAAGTCAGACTTGCGCAGCACGCCTGAAGGACTAGGTATCGACTTCTTTTCGACAACACCCGATTTCACGGCAGGTGAGGAGCTCTTCGACCCTTCAGAACTGAGCTCCAGAGTGACGAAACGAGCATCCGTTGCATCGGGAGGTAGGCTGCGCATGCGCGTGAGCTCACGAGCCATGGGTTCAATGAAGGCTTCTGAGAGTGCGCAAAGAGGTAGATTGTTACGTTCGAGAATACCGCGGGGTGAATGGTTCAGCCTTCACGTTCCGTCCACTCTTGTGGCAGCACTGCTCAGGAGAGGCAAGACCGGGGCAAGGCAGGGTCCTCTAATCCAGCGGGAAGACCTGAGGGAGAAGGTGTTCTCCGGAAGAGCCCCCCTAACAATCATCTTGGTCATTGATGTCAGCTTGTCCATGAAGGGCAGCATGGTCGAGGTTAGGAAGATAGTGAATAGGATAGAACAGGAAACACGGGGCTCCAGAGATCGGGCAGGGATAGTGGCTTTCAAAGACAGTGGCGCTGTCGAGGTCCAGGCTCCGACTTCAAACTGGAATAGAATCTATAGAGCGCTCGTTGCTCTTAGGATTTCAGGATTGACGCCATTAGCGCAGGCACTGATGAAGGCTCTAGATGCGATAAAGCGAGAGAGGATGAGGAATAGCAGCATCGAGCCCCTGGTAGTGCTCATATCAGACTTCGCCCCGAACATACCTCTTGCCCGGTCATTGGATGGAAATGCGACCGTGTACTCTCCTGTAGAAGACATGATCAGAGCTGCCAGGCTTCTTCGAAGAGAGAGAGTACGACTCGTCGCTGTCAACGTTGACACACAGGAATCAGCATGGTCAAGATTTCTCAAGAGGCCCTATCACGAGGCCGTGGAGCTGGCCGCAATGCTCCGGGCAAGAAAGGAGGGCTTGGCTGATCCTGTGGAAGCCGTCTTGGCGGTTCCAGAGTTCCGCAAGTCCTTTGGAGCATACCTTGTCGCCAGAATTGGTGGCGGAAAGGCATTCCTTTCGAGCGAACTCACTGCTAAGAAGTCAGTCTTGGGCACCTTTCTGAACGCGACCAGTAGCCAGACGCGACACAGACCTGAGGATTTGCGCAAGGCCGAGTCGTACATCGCACATTAGTCATAAATTCCAGTTCATCGGTGAGGCTGGCATCGCGATTGTTTTATCAGGATACCAGGACACCCAGACAGAGGCGCACTCAGCCCGACATTCGCCTGGTGTCATAGTGAGTGAGGAGAGCCCAGTAGGGTTTTCGATGAATCCACTTTTCATGCATCATGGCACAGGGCTGGTGCGCCCCTCGCAGAAGACCAATTAAGGAGTCGCTTGAGTTGCTACATGGTAAGCTCCCACCAGACGTGCTAGAACGCTTGGTGTTCAATCACCTTGGCAAGATAGACCCGGACGTAGTACTCGGGCCCGGCACTGGCAGAGATGCCGCATTGTTGCGCGTTGGCAACATGGTCCTTGTAGCGTCCACCGATCCAATCACGGGCTCCATTGAGGACGTTGGTTGGCTCTCGGTACATGTGAACGCAAATGATGTTGCTGCCTTTGGGGTGGCTCCCAGATGGTTCTTCTTGTCGATCATGCTACCATCAGGCAATAAGGCGTCATCCATCGGACGGATAATGGAGCAGGTCGATGAAGCGGCAAAGTCTCTGAACGTATCCGTGGCAGGGGGACACACTGAGGTAACCCCGAGCATTGACAGACCAATCGTCGCGGGATTCATGTTGGGTCTCGCGAGACAAGGCCAGTACGTAGTGCCGTCGGGTGCCCGACCAGGGGACTCAATTGTTCTTACCAAGACCATTGGCATTGAAGGCACTGCCATAATTGCTGCTGAAGGAGCACCGATGCTTGTGGAAAGAGTAGGAAGGAAGGTCATCAGCGAGGGTCGTAGTCTTCGCAGCCAGATTAGTGTGGTCAGAGAGGGACTGGCCGCATTCCAGAGTGGACACGTAACAGGCATGCATGACCCCACCGAGGGAGGAGTGGCAGGCGGAGTTCACGAACTCTGCGACTCAAGCGAGGTTGGTTGCGAAATAGATTCTGATACACTTCCAATCCACCCATCAACTGAAGCGTTGTGTCAAGAACTCGGCATTAACGTCCTGGAACTGATTAGCAGCGGTTGTATGTTAATCACTTGTGACCCAGAGCACGCTAACGATGTGGTCAGCGCAGTTCAGTCTACGGGAGTCGCTGCCAGGGTCATTGGGACCCTCGTATCAGATCCAGCCCATCGCGTCCTTACCTCGCGTAAGGGTCTGAGAAGACTGCCTCGGCCAAAAACCGATGCGCTGTGGGGCGCACTCAGAAAGATAGAGGACGCACGAAATCACGCAAGAGGTCGATCAAGGCATCGCTCACGCCCTCCACAGTGAACGGCGACAAAGAAACATTCCCGTTGACTAACACCTCATGCGCGTCTGTGCCAGGCCTAGGTTCTATCTCAATGCCGCGGATCCAGTAGTAGGGGCTGCCTTGGGGATCCATCCTGCGTTCAACCTCATTCACCATCCGGGCAGATGTTGGTTTCGTGATCACAAGTCTGGTAGTTTTCTTAATCTCGTGGGGGAAGTTCAAGTTCAAGACATCCACCCCTTTGGGCATGCCGAGCTGAAGCACCAGATCGATGAGTCTGTTGGTGAACTGACAGACATATTGGCTGTCTGTTTTGGAACCGGACGGCGTAAACCACTCGTCTGAATGGCCTTCTTGGGAAACCGCAATGGCGGGAAACCCTCGGATAGCGGCCTCGATGGCCCCGCACACAGTGCCGCTCGTCAGAATGCTCTGGTACCCAACGTTGGCGCCGGAATTGATGCCTGACACAAACAAAGCGATATCCTTGGCGAAGTACTGAGCTATCACAACAGAGTCAGCCGGCATACCGTCGTGGGCGATTAGTGTGTACCCGTCCATCGCACACTCGCGAGTGAACCGTATCGGACGATTGAAAGTAAGTGCCTTCCCCGTTGCACTGCGCTGCCCGTCAGGCACAACCACGATCAGGTCCACTCGACTCTTGAGCGAATCTGCCAAGCTAAGGAGGCCTTGACTCAAAGGACCATCATCATTGATTAGACAGACCTTGTGCAACAATCAGCTCTCCGGGGAATGGTTACCACCCGGCTCGGCTGATCTGCTGATAAGAATGACGGATTGAAAAAGGAAAGGGAGGAGAGAAGCAGCCCACGGTTGCCCCTCCACCCACCTCACTAGTCGTACGCTTGAGCGTTTTCAGAGGTCCTCAGGCTTCAGAGTCTTCCTCTTGTTGCCTTCGGTCCGCTTCCCTGCGTGCTCAAGCAGTTCCTTGACCTTTGCGTCAAGAGCACCGTAGAACTCAGAACTGACCTGCAGGTCATGGCTCTTAGCGAATTCCTGCACCTTTGACTTGACTATAAAGCTCATTTTTGCACTTCGCTCCTAGAGGAATGCTGGCCAAACTAGGCAGGCGCCCCGCTTATAAGCCTTATCAGAAGACAGTCCTCAGCGGCGCTCTTGCACCTAATTTGGGGCATTTCCGGCCAATTGATGTTTGCTGCAATGATGACTGGCTAGTATAAACGATTTGCAACACTAATCGACGTTGTCAGGCGAGTTTACGCTGAAGGATGCTGAGTATCTTCTGGGATGCATCACCGGATCCGAACGGACAGGGTCTAGTACCTAGTTGCCCTGACGCCAAGACATCACTAATCATCTTTGGAAAAACCCCGGGATCCACTCCAACTACCGTCGCATGGCCAGACTCAACAGCCTCAGGTCGCTCTGTCGAAAGCCTGAGAACGAACACCCTCTTGTTGATAGATGGGGCAGTCACTTCCTCTTGTATCCCTCCTGAATCAGTGACAACATATGAGCACATGTCCATCAGATACAAGAAGTCGAGGTAGCCCACAGGTTCTACCATCCGAATCTGACTTGAGCTCTCCAGTAGGCCCAAGAGCCCGAACTCTCTCAGGCGGGCGACTGTTCTCGGATGCACAGGGAATATGATTCTTGCGCGAAGTGACAAGAGCCCTCGGATCAAACCCTCAAGAATGGGCTTCTTGTCGACGTTCTCAGCCCGGTGAAGCGTAAGAAGTACAAATCCCCCACGCTTGACCCCAACCAATGGGCTCTTCCGCTTGCGAGCCACCGGCAGATTGGCCTCAATAGCGTCGATGACCGTATTACCTGTCACAAAGATCTCGCCCATAACATTCTCATGTCTCAGAGTTTCTGCTGAATGTTCAGTGGGTGCAAAGAGGAAGTCCGAGGCATGATCCGTGAGCCGCCTGTTGTACTCCTCAGGCATTCGCTTGTCATAGCTCCTCAGACCTGCTTCGACATGAGCCAGCGGTATCCTCATCTTTACTGCTGCCAGTGCTGCAGAGAGAACTGCATTGGTGTCGCCCAACACAACAACAACGCTTGGCGTTTCGGCAAGTAGCTCCTTCTCTATCCCGATAAGTGCCTTGGCTGTTTGTTCTGAGTGAGTTCCCGATCCGATATTCAGGTTCGCGTCGGGCTCGCGGAGGCCGAGGTCTGCGAAGAAAGAGTCACTCATGTACTGGGTGTAATGTTGGCCTGTGTGCACGAGAAAGTAGTCTACTCCCCGCCTGTCACACTCCTTGATGATCGGTGACATCTTCACTATCTCGGGTCTTGTCCCGACAACAAAACATGGCTTCACGCGAATCGGCCCGGACCATCTAGATGGACATTACTTCATAAGGATGGCGGACAACTAGCCTCTGCGCTTCGATAGACGTGAATCAACTATTGGCAGTATCCCATCCAAAGAACTAACGACAACCTTCGCGCCAGCAGAGATCAGGGTCTTTCGATCGGTTTCACCGGTCGTTACCCCCCAGAACTCGATACCAGCCCTAGATGCTGCAGCCCCATCTATGGACGCATCTCCCACGTATACGACCTGACTAGAACGCACTCGGAGATTCCTCACGATTGTCCTGAGACCGTCAGGGTATGGCTTAGGGGTAGGTGACTCGTTTCGAGTCTGTATGATATCAAACAGATCCTCCAAGGGGATAACCTTCAGCATGATATCTACTGCAAACCGTCCATTGTTCGTGAGAATAGCCGTCTTGAGGCCGCGTTCTCTGACCTTTCGCACTGTTTCCAACGCACCCTCAATCACTCTGGCCTCACCTGCCACACTGCCCTCGTACTCACTCAGCATCAAGTCCACCTCCGCCTCCATACGCTCCCAGTCGGAAATCGTCATTCCGTGCGAGAGGAAATAGCTCTTTGCTTTCATCGTCGAACTTGAGATTCCATCCGATTGGTCAAATACCCCTGGAGGCAGGCCTCTGGCGTGGTAGTACTCTTTTGTGTCCTTGCGCATTTCTTCTAAAGGGAGAGTCAGGACAGTCAGGGTTCCATCCAGATCGAATACCATGGCCTTCAGCATGGCTTATCCCATGCCCGAATCAAGGCGACCCGTACTTAAGCCTAGCCTCGCTTCGCGGCTGCCAGCAATCATCGATTCATCTGACTGTATTCGAATCAGAAGGGTGCATTTGCACCCATTCGCCCACTTGCAGCAGACACAAATCAGGGTGAGTAAACCAGTGCCTTGATACAGGTAGCTTCCTTGTTCGCTGCTCGGACAACTTCCATCTTGACCTTGGGTGATACACCTTCAGCAATCGCTCTCACGTATGGAAGGCACACGGAGTCGCAGTAGAGTTTGCCCTGTTTCATGAATTCTTCGTACTGGGGACAATACGGATGGTTAGTTTCAACCCTTGTTTCCGAAACCCACTTCGGCACCATCTTGGCACCCATTACGTTTCCCACCACCTTCCATGCATCCAGCGAGTCCCTCAGCGTGTCACCAAGTCCTAGACGAGTCTTCATGGTGGCGGCATCCTGTGCACCTAGGTTCCGGAAGATCTCTGCGACGGCATCAAGACCGGCTTGACCGAACCTATCTTCGAGCACAGTCGGCATTTCGGTCATGAGCCTATTCAGGTTCCCTCTTAGTTCCTTCACCTTGTTTCCAGCCGGGATCAATCCTTTCACTGCGGCGGTCTTCGTGATTCCCATTTGCGGATTCTCCAGTATAAGAGCTTGAATGTCAGAGGAGTCGCAGTCTATCAATGGGTCGTATTAGGCTTCCTCTAGGTGACTGTATCGACGGAGGCGGCCTGACTGTGTCTCCCAACCGGACATCCTGCCCTGCACTGCGAAAACGGCTGGCAGTGTGGTCATGGACAGCAAGTCAGACCCCCAATCTTCTGCGCTGCAGACCCCTCTGGCTGATAACAGAAGTGTTCGTTCTGGTCTGTCGTGGACAATGTTCTTTAGTCGAGAATCGGCCGCAAGAACGGCGAATGGATTTTGGAGCTCGAAGGTATTGATCTGGCAAGCATGAGGAGCATGGTCCTCAGGTTCCCTGAGCTACTTGTCGCGAAGAAACCGGACATTCGTTTCCTGGAGAAAGCAAGGAGAGCCGGAGAATCAGGAATCAGCGGAATCTGCTTTGTTGGCATGGGTGGCAGTTCGATTGTCGGAGAGATCTGCCGGGGACTTCTGATTGAGCAATCCAACGTGCCAATACTCACTGTCAGGGATTACAGTCTTCCCAAAGTAGTTACTAAGAAGTGGGCAGTTATGGTAGTGAGCTACTCTGGTGACACAGAGGAAACACTGGCCTGCTTTGAGGAAACCCGGTCGAGAGGAGCCAAGATCTTTGTCATTACAACGGGGGGAACCCTCGCCGAACGTGCACAAGGAAAGAACATACATGTGGTCCCGAAAGGACTTCAGCCACGGGCAGCCTTACCGCTGATGTTTTCCGCCATGTATCCCACTGTTGCGGCGCTCCTATCTCTTGAAACCACAGGCCTTGACGAGGTTTCAGCGAGTCTCCGACAACAAGCTCAGAACTGGGGAGCCACAATGGACTCTCCGTCGACACTAGCCGAGAAACTGAAAGGTTCGGTGCCCCTGTTCATGGGATGGAAGCATTTGGTCCCTATTGCTTACAGAGCGAAGTGTCAGATGAACGAGAATGCCAAGACAGTTGCGTTTCACGGGGAGCTGCCAGAAGCAGACCACAACGAAATCGAAGCTGCCATGTCGTATAGCAGGCACTCGGTTGTTCCGGTCTTCCTTAGAAGCTGTTTTGAGGAGAGTACCATCAAAAGGCGTTTCGATGTGACTTCGGAAGTGCTTTCTGAGGCCGGATGCGAGTCAATCCACTTGAGGATCAGTACCGTTTCACCGCTTGAGGAATCGCTGGCGATGACTCACTACCTCGACATGACATCAGTTGAGCTTGCAGATTCTCTTGGCATTGATCCACTCAAAATTGACAGGATCGCACATCTCAAGAGGAAACTTGCCTCCGATTGGTAGCGACTCAAATCGTTCAAACTGAATCTGTCACAATCTAAGGGTAAAGAAAGTCTCCTTCGTTGGACAAGAAAAAGAGGAGAGGGAACCGGAGTCCCCTCTTTGTCAATATCACTTCTGTCTTAGCAGGACGTATCCTCCGACTAGGATGACGACAGCAGCGCCCACTGCGCCTGCGATAATCGCCAGTGTTAGGTTGGGCTGAGTCGTGGTGGTTGTCGTAGTGGTTCCGGTGGGTGTCCTGTCAGGACCGTAGAAGTAGTTGGGGTTCCGAGTCTCCTCACAGGCCTCCCCTGCGAAGTAAGTAGACACGTTGAAAGGCCCTGACGTCACCATTGCCTCAGTTGGAGGCTGTGGGTTCCACGTATTCCAGTTGGCTATGCCAATGTTCTCGAAAACATGCTTCGGAATAATGGGCTTGTAGCCGACGACGTGGAGGTGCCAGTATGACTCAGTGCCGAACTCAACTACAACTTGGTATGTTGTTGTCTGATAGGCTGCAGTCATTTCAGTCAGATCGGATCCATACGGGTTGCCGCTTGTATCACGATAGTAGTTCAATGTGAATGCTACGTCTTCAGCTGTCAGGGGGTGACCATCAGTCCAGCTCGCGTTCTGAATCAGGTTGAAGACAAATCGGGTATGACCCTCGGGTACGCTCTCGTCGTCTGCATGAGTACTGGCCGTGTACGATTCAGCCAGCCACATCACATCGATCCCTTGCGGGTTTTGAACAATCAGACTGTCATATAGCTGATTCAGCACATTCTGAGTGTACGCAGACGTGCTAGCCATGTGGTTGAACGTGTCAAGGTCCAGAGGATTGCTCCATCTGAATGTGCCACCAAAAGGACCACCTTGAGAATCCTTCAGGTGCACCTTGTAGTTGGTCCAGAAGCCTGGCACGCCATCGTTCACGTCGTTAACGAAACCTTCGAACTTGTCAGTCCTGTACGCTGAAAGCAGGATGTTCTCGTAGCACATGATCTGTGGGCATTCGTAGACCCAGATCTTCTGCATCTCTATAGCTGCCTCATAGACCTCATCATAGTCGGTCGAGTGAAGTAGCTGATCTCTCCAAGAGTCGTATGATGCGTTTCTGAAGTTTGCGAAGTTCCAGTAGGGTTCGTCAGCATACTCAGACCAGAACTCATATGCGAGCCAGTCGACGTCCATGTTGTTGAAGCTTGAACCCAGAAACACTATGTCATAGTCGCCATGGAAATACAGACGGTTCAGATACTCATAGAAATCGGTGGCCTGAGAGTCGCCATTAACATGCAGCGAGATGAGCGCGTCAGCTACCACTTCTCCAACTTGGACGGCGATGTTGGAGCTTTGGGAGCATTCAACAAGGATGTCAAAATCACTGCCGTCAGGTGCTTCTCTGAACCCATCAGCATCAACATCTGCAAAGCCTGCATCATCAAGCATCTGGTTGCCCTGAGCGACATTGGCTTCATAGTACGTGTAGGGCAGGAGACCCTCAATGGAGAACGGGTTTACTTTCGCCACGCATGAGTCAAGTGGCTCCGACAGCCCGTCCCAGACCTGGTCAGAGATCCTCTCCTTGTCGACAGCAAAGGCTAGAGCCCTTCTGAAGGCCGTTATGTTGAGAGGGTACTTCGCGGTGTTGATTGTCACATAGCCGTACCCGTTCCTGAGTACGTTTGCGACCTCGACGTTTTCTGCCGCCTGCAGAGATGGCAGGTGGGCAGGATCTACTTGTTCGCCAATGAGGTCAATCTCATTCGCCAACAGTGCGAGGACTTGTTGATCGTCGCCAGTGATGACCCGAAAGACGAGCTTGTCAACAAAGGGCCCTGCCTTCGAATCAAACGATCCTGTCTGCGCTGAAACAAAAGCGGGCGACACTGCCATCAGCGCAAAAGCGACGACCAGAGATAGAGAGAGAATCCTCTTTGCAGTCGTGCGATTCACTTTTAGTTAGCCTCCTCACTACCGAGTCGAAATGATATATCAATCACTGAACGGATGTGATTAAAGCGTGCTTATGTTTTGTTCAGCACATTAACGGCTTGAATGAGTAGCCTTAATAAGAAACGGCCATATCGCTGCCGATTTGCGTCGACACGAACGCTTAAAAGGCGTAACCCTGCCGTCGGGCGGCTTTTTTGTGGGTGACTTGGGGCATGTTACGCGTATCAAACATAGATGGTTGGGCGTGCCTAGGAACAGGCACAAGGATTCATCCAGTCTGAGCAAATGAGTTGTACCAACCATGAGTCAGCTTGTTTCATCCCGCAGTGTAGCCTTCGTGACTGAATACCAATACACGAATAGACTCGGACCGCGACTGGAACAGGTGGTAGAACATGGTGACACGTACATTGAAAGCCCACTCTCCTGCGCTTGAGGCGTTATACAGGACTTGTTTATCGAGCAGTTCCGTGATCGTGCTACCCACAGTGACGTTCTTGTTGTACCCCGATGTTAGGACGCGTTCAGCACCTGTGACTGACCTTTCGAAGGATGTGTAGTTCAGGGACCTGGCGTTGACAGAAACCCTTACCGAGAGATACATCATGTACGCCTCGCCACTTGCCACTTGCGGCGCTCCTACATTGAAGACGAATACCAAGGCTGGATTAACCGACTCATTGGTCGGGTCCAATGCATAAATCAGGATGTCTTCTAGGTCGAAGTGAAGGTGCTGAATGATGATGCCGCTTCCAGTGTAGAAAGATGTGGTGGAAACGAGGCCAATGCCACTTGTTACACCAAGGATGATCGTAATGGCGATTACTGCGTTCTGTGGTCTTGTGTTGGACAGCATCATTCGTCGGAAAGGCGCTTCGTCCTGATGGATATCACCCTTGCGCTTGGCGCATCAGTTACATGCAATCAAGAGGAATAGAGTGCCAGCGCCACTATATGCATTAACCAAGGGAATAGACCTAACAATGCAGGCAATGGTATCCCGGGCAGGGCTTCTCCCGGACGTGCGATTACTGTGGCATTGATGAAGATGCCGAGTCCAGTCAAAGCCAAAGTCATCACTGTCACGTAGGCTGGAAAGAACACGAGTGAGTGGGTGGCGATGAGCGAGTAGACGATGTAGTCGCCAACTCCGATTGACACTAGGCCAGACTTGATGCGGGTGTAGTCGAATGGGTCAGACCCTATATGATCAATAACCTGCTCTGTCTTAGTCGCTGGCGAGTACCGAATCAAGAAATAATCCTCCACGATGATTGACGCAATGAGCACAATCATGCTACTGGTGACCATCGTAATGCCCAGGAAAGTACCAAAGATGCTTCCATAGAATGCTACAAACACGTTCTTCAGAACAGGCGGAATGACATCTATCATAACAAGCACGATAGATATCATCGAAACGCCCAGCGACACAAACAGTACGACGCCCTGCAATATGTCTGTCGACCCTTTGAACAAGACGAGAAGCAATGCCTGACCCAGAAAGATGGAGACAAATCCAAGAATCGGCGAAACGAGAAACGCCACGACAAGGCGCTTGGCACCGTGCCCTTCCCTTTCGACGACCCAGAATAGGGCCAACACAACAATCACTCCCAGACCAGTAGACACAATCGCCTGTGTCGCCAGCTGAACGGGGGTGAAGCGATATGAGCCACCAACTATCTCTCCAATCAGAGAAGTGTCAAGCACAGAGAGTACTATGACAGAGCCTATGACTAAGGGCAGCACCGACAATAATAGAAGCAAACCGCGCTCCTTGTCTAGCTTCATATCGAGTTTCCTGCAAGACTGCAAGCAGTCGGGCGATAAAGAGGATGCTTTTGAAGCAATCCGCATCCAATTGGCATCACTCCGAGCGAATCAGCTAGTCCAGAAACGAATGACAAAGGCAGAAAAAAAGAAACAAGGGGACCTCAGTCCCCTTCTGTACTAGCCTACTTCTGTCTCAGCAGGATGTATCCACCAACGAGGATAACCACAGCCGCACCGACTGCACCTGCGACAATAGCCAGTGTTAGGTTGGGCGGAGTTGTGGTGGTCGTCGATGTGGTTCCGGTTGGTGTCCTGTCAAGACCGTAGAAGTAGTTGGGGTTCCAAGTTTCCTCACAGGCTTCGCCTGCGAAGTAACTAGACACGTTGAACGGTCCTGAGGTCACCATCTCCTGAGTTGGAGGCTGCGGGTTCCATGTGTTCCAGTTGGCTGCGCCAATCGCCTCGAATACGTGCTTTGGAATGATTGGCTTGTAGCTAACGGTGTGTAGGTACCAGTATGACTCGCCAGCGAACTCAACAACAAGCTGGTAGGTGGTTGTCGAATATGCTGCTGTCATCTCAGTCAGGTCTGAACCATATGGGTTGCCTGGTGCCTCACGGAAGAAGTTCAACGTGAATGCTACGTCTTCAGCTGTTAGAGGCTCACCATCAGACCAGGTTGCATTCTGGAGGATGTTGAATGTGAACCTGGTGTGACCTTCCGGCACAGCCGGATTGTCGCTGTGAGTCTGGGCAGTATACGACTCAGCCAGCCAGTTCACGTCAGCACCGCTTGAGTCCTGAATGATCAGACTGTCGTATAACTGGTTGAGCACATTCATGGTGTATGCGGATGAGCTCGCCATGAAGTTGAACGTGTCAAGGTCCAACGGGTTGCTCCATCGGAACGTGCCGCCAAACGGGCCACCTGAAGAGTCCTTCAGATGTACCAGATAGTTGGTCCACCAACCGGGAACACCTGCGTTGACGTCATTGACGAAACCTTCGAACCTGTCAGTCCTGTAAGCCGACAGCAGAACGTTCTCGTAGCAGATGATCTCTGGGCAGTTGTAGACCCAGACCTTCTGCATCTCTATGGCTGCCTCATACACTTCATTGTAGTCTGTCGAGTGAAGCAGCTGGTCCCTCCATGCGTCATAGGAGGCATTGCCCCAGCATGGGAAGTTCCAGTATGGTTCGTTGGCGTATCCAGACCAGAACTCGTACCCAAGCCAGTCAACGTCCATGTTGGTAAAGCTCGCACCGAGGAATACCATGTCGAAGTCGCCGTGGAAGTAGAGACGGTTCAGGTATTCGTAGAAGTCAGTTGCCTGGGAGGTTGCCTGAACGTGAAGGGCGGTCAAGGCCTGCGCAGCTTTCTGGCCAACTTCAATGGCTATGGGTGACGACGAAGCGCACTCGACAAGGACATCAAAGTCGTCGCCGTGAGGTCCCTCACGGATAGTGTCGTTGTCGATATCAAGGAAGCCCGCTGCATCCAGCAGCTCTGCACCCTTGGCAACGTTCGCCTCATAGTAGGTGTAGGGCAGAAGGCCCTCACATGAGAATGGGTTCACCTGTGGCACACAGGAGTCCTGTGGCGAGGATAGACCATCCCATACCTGATCCGATATCGCTTCCTTGTCAAGAGCAAAAGCGAGGGCTCTCCTGAAGGAAGTGTAGTTAAACGGATACTTGTTGGTCTTGATAACGAGGTAGCCGTACCCATTCCTGAGTACGTTCACCACGTCGATGTTCTCTGCCGCCTGTAGAGCTGGCAGATACGTGGGATTGACCATCTCACCGATAAGGTCAATCTCGTTGTTCTGGAGCGCTAGCACCTCTTGGTCTTCTCCTGTTATGACCCTGAACACAAGCTTGTCCACATACGGTCCACTCTTTGAACCGGACACTGCGAGTGAAGTCACAAACAGTGGTGAAACTGCCATCAGGGTAAAAGCAGCGACCAGTGAGATAGCAAGCACTCTCTTTGCACGACTGCTAAACATTTTCTCTCTCTATCTCCTCCGAGTCGAAGACGGATTGGTCTTGCTGAGAAGGAATGCCTAATAAAAGGCTTATGTAGGGTTGGATACACATAGGGAGGATATGACTTTGGGGTCATTGCCTCGGGTCGCCAGACAGAGCCCAGTCAGACAGCGTGAGCAGATCGCGAACTCATAGCTTAGAGAGGACGTCGGCTCGAGGCCTGCATCTTGCTGCAAGAAATACGGGAAATGGACGAAGCAAGGACAGGCCCATCTGTGGATTCGACATGTAGTGTTGACCTCTGGGTGTCTGACTCTTTTGCCGCCTATCGCTCCCTGAGCCGCGGGTTCAGAATTTGATCAAGGGTATGGCCAACAAAGGTAAAGGACAGCGAGAGGACGGTTATCATTAAGCCCGGGAATATCACAATCCACCAGGCCCCATTGCTAAACCCGCCCGAGCCCTGAGCATCGGCCAGCATCCGACCCCAGCTGGGTTGACTCGGATCAGTCAGACCAAGAAATGCCAGTCCAGACTCAGAGAGAATAGCACCTACAACACCAAGAGTCACATCGGCGAACAAGATGGGTGTGACGTTGGGAAATATGTGACGGTAGATAATGTAGGTGTCCGACGCCCCAATCGCGCGGGCTGACTCCACATAGGCCTTGTTCTTTTCAGCCATGACTTGCGACCGTATGAGCCTCGATGTCCCAGTCCACCCCAACAGGGAAATCACAATAATGATGTTTATGATCGTGGGTCCCAAGAAAGCGGCCAAAACCATCATCAGGGGAAGTCCGGGTATCACAAGAAGGAAGTCGACAATACGCATGAGAATCTCGTCGATCTTTCCGCCAAAGTAACCTGCGGTCATTCCGACGGCAACACCTACAATCGAGGAAAGGGCAGTCGCCAATGTGCCAATCAAGAGAGAAACCCTACTGCCGTACACAAGCTGACTCCAAGCATCAGCACCCTTGTCCGTCGTCCCGAGGATTCCGAAGTAGTCGCCGAACGCGATCACACTAAGCTTGCGCACGCTGACTGTGACTGAACCGTTATAGTCCAAGTTTGTGCGCATGTTTCTGGACGGCACTAGACCAACTGCAAGGGTAAGTTCATTGCTGGGGTCAGTATGCTTCACTATACCTTCCCACCCCTCAATAATGTCAAAGTAGTTGAGGTCAATCACACGCATCTGGTAGATGGATGCGTAGGGAGGGTATGACTGGTAGACTCGCCACCAGTTGCCAGCCGAGTCGACAAGCCACATGTATAGCTTGAACATCAAACCACCCGCTTCACGGGAGGCGAAGTCCCCTGTAGTCTCCGCCGCAAAGTCTATCGTGACATTGACATCACTAGGCAGTTTAGCGTAAGTCCAGTTGAATGAGTATGAGAAGTATACGAAGTCTAGGCAATCAGGCAGGTTGCCTGTGCTGTCAATCGGTGTGCGAAAGTGTAATGTTTGGTTTGTCAGATGGGTCCAGGTCATCTCCACTCGGTTGAAGTCAGTCCCGCCCCCTGACGGCAGATAAGAATACGAGAACTGGTTCGGGGCAGTGCCGTTGACAACAAAGTCAGGGGTCAAGCCCATATTGGGGTCCTTGATGACGTCAGATGTCACGACTCCTCCTGGATCGAAGACCTGCATCCAAGCCGGAGCCAAGAAGCTCGGTGCAACCTTCGCACCCGGCGAAGGACTATACTGAACGAGATATGGGGCTCCAATGGCCATGCCAACGTATGCTAACAGAAGTGCTAGACCTATGATACCAATCTTGTGGCGTCTGTACTCCTTCCAGAATGCCGTAGACGCACTGTACCAGTTGCTGTCGCGCCAGCTTTTCTTCATGCGTTTCTCAAGCGTCAAACCCAACACCTGCGGATTCGTGAGGAGCAGTACGATACCTGAGGTTGTAAGACACATCTTGCCAGTTGGCCAGATTTGCCAATGCCCAGAGTAAGGAGCCTGCGGCCTTTGGCATCCTTATCAACGTTATGCATTGAGCCATTCAAACCGCATCGGTTTAACTGAGAGTCAACTATGGGATAAAGTTGGGAGGAGAAAAGCAGAGCCCTGCCGGGCTCCGCGCTTCACGTCAGCTTTTCTATGCGTACTTGATGCGTGGATCGAGCACACCATACAGCAAGTCTGCCACGAAGTTTGCCAGAATCGCAGTGATGGCGATGATCATGAATATTGCCTGTACAACCGGATAGTCCAGTTGGAATAGGCTGGTGAAGATGTATCTCCCTAAGCCGTACCATGTGAACACCGTTTCAGTCAGTGTGGCTCCATTAATGAGAAAGCCAAACGTGAGAGCGATTACCGTGACCATCGGCAACAGTGCATTCTTCAGGCCATGCTTGTATAGAACTTGGTTCTCATCTAGCCCCTTGGCCCTCGCCGTCAGGATGTAGTCTTCCGTCATCACGTCGATGAGGTTGTTGCGCATGTAGAGGAAGTAACCACCATAGCCGCCAACACCAAGAGCGATCATTGGAAGGAACAGGTGGTGAAGGATGTCTCCAGCCATGATGAGACCTCCGAACGGGCTGTCCTTTATTGTCGGCCATAGCTCGGTGTCAATTGTGCCGTAGAGGGGAAACGATATCAATCCACCTGTAACTGACGGCAAGTAGACCGCGAAGATCATCAACAGCATCATTCCAAACCAGAAGATTGGGAGAGCATAGATGAACAGCGCCACAGTCACCGCACTGACATCCTTCCGAGAACCGGGGTCAGCAGCGACCTTCACACCAGTCCAGATGCCCAGCATGATTGCTACAAGAGATGAAGTCCCCATCAGCAGCAAGGTGTTAGGCAGTCGTCCCATTATCTCATCTATGACAGGTTGTCCACTTATGAAGGACAGACCGAAGTTGCCTGTGAACATGTTGACCAGGTAGCGCCAGAACATGTAGATCCAGTCGAAGATGTCCGGGTCAGGCACTAGGCCAAATCTGAAGTAGAGCTGCTCAAGCATATCTCGCGTGAGATTGCGTCGCATCTCCTCACTTATCATCAGGTCCACAGGGCTGACGCCAAGTACAAGTGTTGGGAGTCTGAAGAGAAAGAAGTTGAAACATACCACAGCCACAATGAGTAGAAACATGTAGATGCTTCGTCTGATGACGTACTCTCGCAGACCCATTCTTGTCACTCCTGCGTTTACTATTGTGACAGTACCTAGCCTGACAATGTACTGACAGTATAGTGGAAGCTTGGGTCCCTAATAAGCCTGATGTTCAGAGAAATCATGGCGACCTAGCAAGCTGATTCGACAGGGTCCTACAAGGATGGGAGTCCGGGCCCAGTGGGCCCAGACAGTACGGTGAGAGATTCTACCGCTCCCGAAGCCGCGGGTTGAGAACCTGATCAAGGGTGTGGCCAACAAATGTGAAAGCCAATGAAAGGCTTGTGATCATCAATCCAGGGAAGACCACAACCCACCACGCCCCATTGGAGAATCCCCCAGAGCCCTGAGCATCTGCGAGCATTCGTCCCCAGCTGGGTTTGCTCGGATCGGTCAAACCGAGAAAAGCCAGCCCCGACTCAGACAGGATCGCGCCCACAACACCCAGCGTGATGTTCGCGAAGAGGATCGGTGTGACATTGGGTAGCACGTGTCTAAAGATGATGTAAGTGTCTGAAGCTCCGATAGCCCTCGCAGACTCCACGTAGGCCTTATTCTTCTCGGCCATGACTTGCGATCTAATCAGGCGCGAAGTGCCCGTCCACCCTAATATTGCTATGACAATGATAATGTTCTCAACGGTCGGTCCTAAGAATGCGGCCAAGACCATCATCAGCGGCAGACCGGGAATGACCAACAGGAAGTCAACGACACGCATTAGTACCTCGTCTACCTTGCCGCCGAAGTAACCAGCCACCAGACCTACTATCACGCCGACGACTGTTGAGAGAGCAGTCGCAAGGACACCAATTGTCAGAGAAACGCGAGAACCATAGATAAGCTGGCTCCAAGCGTCAGCACCCTTGTCTGTCGTTCCAAGAAGTCCGTAATAGTTCCCATAGCAGAACACGCTCAGCTTTGAAACCTTGGCGGTGACTGAGCCGTTATAGGTCCTCCATGGAAACTCACCCCCGAAGTACCTGAACTCCTTCGTAGGAGCGAGGCCTACTCCAATCGTCAGGAGATCGGTCGGGTCCTCTGGCTGAGCACCTGTCACCGGGTCTGGTACCATTCCACCCCAGCCAGCAAGGATATCAAACCAACTCAGGTCAATGTTTCGGCTCTGCGTTACAGAAGAGTAAGGCGGGAACGACTTGTAGACCATCTTCCAATTCCCAGACGAGTCTATTAGCCAGATGTATAGTTTGAACATCAGGCCGCCATTCTCATTAGTGGAGAAGTTACCAGTCGTTGTCATGGAGAACTCAATGGTAATATTGACATCGTTGGGCATCTTCTCGGGGGTCCATTCGAGTGTTTTATTGAAGAACACGAAGTCGCGGCAATCAGGCATATCACTCAAGGGGATTGGCGGGACAACGAAGTCAAGTGGGTGATAGGCCTCATGAGTCCAAGTAAGATTCACATAACTAGGGTCAGAGCTGCCTGTCGAGGCGTGGTGAGCATAGCTGAATTCATCCGGGCTTCCTCTGTACTCGAACACGGGTGCATCTGCCAGATATGGGTCAGTCATATACTCTTTCGAAACCACTGCATTTGGGTCAAAGACCTGCATCCAAACTGGAGCCATGAAGGTAGGAGCAATCGTCGCGCCTGGAGAAGGATCGTTAGTAGCAATCCATGGTGCGCCCACAGCCATCACAAGGAAAAAGAACATCAAGATGATTCCAAAGACTCCAATTCGGTGTTTGCGGTACTCTCTGAAGAAACCGCTCATACTGACGTACCAGTTGCTGTCTTTCCAGCTACCCCTTCGCGTTTCGGACAAAAATTGACCTCCGTCTTTAGAGTAGTAGACGAGCGACTTCTTTCGCGCTGGACCTCAACACGTCGCTCCTTTTCGGTTCAAACGCCAGCCCGCATGGGGAAGTCCCTTAAAAAACAGTTTGGTCCGAGTAAGCCAACATGACATGAGCCAAATGCTTCGCCTAGTCCTCTTCCCTACCAACTTCCTCCTCGAACGGGTCTTGGCCAGTCGCGTCAGCCTTGGCAGATGAACTCCTCGCCTGTCGGGCTTTGATTATGTCCTTTGTTCTCCTGGAGGCGGCCCATAGATCTGCAAAGACCATGCCTACCAGAAAGATGGATAGGACACCTGCCAGCGAAATCACAGCTCCAATGAAGCCTGTGGAAAACCACGGATGCATGTACACCAACAGCATACCCACGAGAATCAGTACAACTGGCACAAGGAGTATGCGCTTGCGAGGCTCGCGGTGTGTTTCAGGAAACGCCCTTACTGACATATCACTTGGGCGAGTGGATGAATACTGCTTTTACTCTTTTCTACCCGGTCGCCCATCGACCATACACTCTAGCACTTTGTCCCAGCCCAATGTCCGTCACTTGACTGAGCTTCCTTCGATAGCTCGTCTGAGGCGGCTCATCCTTTGCGAATATACAGGTCTGCCGCATGTCGTCGAAAGGAACATATTTAAGCCGACTGAAAAGCATCGACACTCCTGAAGGGTGAGTAAGGACCACACCCATGGTGACTTGAGAGCCCCGGCGGAGAATACCAACATGCCTTTGCTCGATATCAGATCCCTACGCATGTACTATCAGACACAAAAAGGTCTGGTCAAGGCTGTAGACAATGTTTCGCTACAACTGGAGGCGGGTGAGTCCCTTGGTCTCGCAGGCGAAAGTGGTTGCGGGAAGAGTAGCTTGGCGTACAGTGTCATGCAGCTTCTGCCGCCAGCCGCGAACATCGTTGGCGGTAACTGCTATTTCAAGGGTGAAGACCTTCTGCGAAAGAACGCAAGGGAAATGCGTGACATCAGATGGAAGAACGTCGCTATCGTCTTCCAAGGAGCTATGAACGCTCTTAACCCGGTGTTTGAAATCGGTGACCAGATTGCGGAAGCCATTTTGATGCACGAGAACGTGACCGAGGAGGAGGCGCTAGACCGCTGCGCGAAACTGTTCGAGATGGTCGGGCTTGACCCGGGGCGTATTCACAACTACCCGCATGAGTTCAGTGGAGGAATGCGTCAAAGAGCCATGATCGCTATGGCGCTCGCCTGTAACCCGGACTTGGTCATCGCGGACGAGCCGACGACAGCACTGGACGTCACAATTCAAGCTCAGATACTGAAGCTCATGCAGAAGCTGCAGAAGGACTTGGGGCTCTCGCTCATGCTGATCACCCACGACCTTAGCGTGATCGCTGAAACCTGTGACAAGGTCGCAATCATGTATGCGGGACGGATCGCAGAACTGGCAGATGTCGTGTCGGTCTTTAAGGACCCAATCCATCCGTATGCCACCGGACTCGTGGGCGCTATCCCAAGTATGGTGAAAGCTGAGAAGAAGACACTCAGCTCAATCCCAGGTTCTCCACCTGATCTTATTGACCCGCCAACTGGCTGTAGATTCCATCCTCGGTGCCCATATTCCCAAGACATATGTGTCAGGGAGGAACCCAGCTTCGATGAGATTGAACCAGGCAGATTCGTTTCTTGTCACTTCGCTGCGAAGCTCAAGGGCCAGATCAAGTTGGAACTGGATTAGGAGGATAGACAATGACAACAGAAGAAGGCAGATACCTAACCCAGATTGCTGAGGTGTCCGAGGGACAGACTCTAGTTGCGGTAAAGGCCATGCGTAAGTGGTTCCCAGTCAACACGGGATTTCTCTCATCACTACTGTACAAGCAAGAGATGTACGTCAGAGCCGTGGACGGCGTCACCTTCGACATCAAGAAAGGTGAAATCCTTGTTCTTGCCGGCGAGTCTGGCTGTGGCAAGACAACAACTGGAAGATGCGTTCTCTACCTAGAGACTCCCACAGACGGCCAAGTTGTATACTCGGGAGTGGATCTCGCTACACTGGACAGAGCTGAGATGAAAGAACTCAGGAAGAGAATGCAGATCACCTTCCAAGACCCCTACGAATCGTTGAACCCCAAGCAGAGCATATTCAGCATCGTTGCCGAGCCGCTCACTGTCCACAAGATACCAATGACTCCCAGTCAAAGAAGGCAGAGGGTTCTGGAGGTGCTCGAGAGTGTTGCACTCACTCCAGCTGAAGACTTCATTGACAGATATCCCCACGAGCTATCTGGTGGGCAGCGACAGAGGATATCCGTTGCAAGAGCTTTGATCCTTCACCCAGAGTTCATGGTTGCTGACGAACCAGTTTCAATGCTGGATGTATCAATCAGAGCCGAGATCCTCAACCTGCTGTTGAAGCTCAGAAAGGACTTGGGTCTGACCTATCTCTTCATCACCCACGATCTTGCTGTGGCAACATACATTGCAGATCGAATAGCTATCATGTATCTAGGCAGAATCATGGAGATAGGGCCTGCCCACGACGTGGCCTTCAGTCCCATGCATCCCTACACACGAGCATTGATCTCAGCTGTACCTTCCGGAGACCCGACAGTGAAGCGTCGTGTCGAATCGCTGAAAGGTGAGCCACCGAGCCCAATCAATGTTCCTCCGGGTTGTAGATTCCATCCAAGGTGTCCATATGCTCAGGAGATATGCGTCAGGGAGGTACCTGCAGACCGGGACATGGGTAGCGAGCACTATGTCGCATGCCATTTCGCTGGCGAGCTAGGCGAAAGTCCAATAGTGTGACACGTTCCTGCCACTTTCACGATGATTGCGCTAAGCGTTCAGTGCATGTGCCGTCGATAATCACTGGGAGGCAAAAAGGTGTCAGAACGACCGAGAGTATTGAAGGCCATAAGGAAGTGCCTCTCAGACGCTCACAGCTCCTTCCAGGAAGCCATGGATGTACTGGATGATATGGGGAGAGGATCGGTCGGAGTGGGGATGACTCCACTTGTTGGGGGGTTCGCCATGAAGGATCCCAAGAGTGGCTACAGAACAGCCCTCATAAGCCTGGATTCTGCGGAAAAGGCACTTCAACCTCTAGCTGTCCGCTTACGTGATGGCAGGGTCAACGCAACCCACTTCAAAGAGGAGCGTGCTATGAGCCTGCTTGGAGACCTGATCAATTTCGACTACGGCGTACTGATTAGCATGTTGTCTGAACGACGAGGAAGAGAGTCTGTGTGGTATCGACTGAGTGAACTCAGCAAGATAGCTGAGGAAGCCTATCAGCTGGTTTCGACAGAGTAATCCGTAGCTTACCTCATACCAGCTGACAAACGTAATAACGCTAACGTATCTATGGGCAATTGAAAGCCAGAAGGGTGTGAGAGAGCATCTATGACTATACAACCTAGTGAGGAAGAGCTCTTCACACAGCTTCGCAGAGCCTCCCGCGTTCTTGAGCGGATGATTCAGTCGGTGCCCCGTATTAGCAGTGAACTGGGCCGCATGAAACAGAACCATGCCTTGAGAGAACCACCGACCCAAGTCGTTTACAAGCGTCATAATCCGCGAACCATCGTGTGCATCACCTCAGCTCTCATCCAGAATGATCCGATCGCGGCAGCGTTGTCACACATCACACACACTTCCTCCATGCCATCTCTGCTACGGGCTGACGATCCCGCCGAATCACCAGATACCTGCGAAACTATCGTGGACACTCTATTGCCTGAGGTCATGAAACTAAGTGGCGATATTCTCGTTATCAATTTGAAGTATAGCCCCATGTCAGACCGTTTCGAGAATCTCAAGGCCGGCATAATCGGAACAAGATACATACTGGCAAGGAAAGACAAGCTCGAATCAATAGGGATTGGAATCAGAGGCGCGGGCATGGAAGTCTTCTATGATGATGGTTTCTATGGTGGAGGGCTTCTTGCATACAGCTTGGTGAAAGCACTCAACAAGAAAGCCGACGCTACTGTAGTAGAAGTCACTCTCTCCAGGACTGCAGCTGAGAGTGCAACTGTAATCCAGTCCCTGCTTCGGGCAGTCACATCAGTCTAGGTGCATGACCATGCCAGTGGAGCTTCCTGATGAGAAGGAAACGACTCTGCCGTTTCCCCACGGTATCGAGGTTGAGCTCCAAGTCATTAGAAAAGACGGCTCGTGGATGAGAGGAGACGAGATCCTCACTGTCTTTGACAAAATGGTATCGGGAGCCAAGGGGCTACTAGACAAGAGAATACGTGCCGCGCAAGTGGACTCCGTGAAAAGGAAGTACAAACAGTCGTCCCAGACCGAAGAGGGCGAGAGAGGGTCAAGAGTTGTTGCAAGCTATG
>PRDI01000088.1 GCA_003345595.1 Candidatus Thorarchaeota archaeon
GCTTCTCAAATCTTGATGCACAGACTAGGAATTACCTCCAGGAGGAGTTCCTTAGAATATGGCAGGAAACTGGGTCCACAGTCATCTTCGTGTCACATAACGTCGATGAAGCTGTCTTCATGTCAGATAGGATATTCATGCTGAGCAATGCGCCTGCGCGAATAATAGAAGAGTATGTCATCGACCTCCCAAGGCCCCGAGACCGGACCTCGCCTACGTGCTCCTCATATCGAGCCAGGATACTTGAACTTCTCAAAGTGGAACAGGAGAAGGCAATGAGGGCAAGGTATGGCTAAACTGCCACTTCTCTGCGCCACCTGAGCAGTCTCTTCTCAGCTCGTAGAAACACGTAGCTGATCAGGAAGCCTATGAAACCAATCACAATCATGGCTGATATCGTTTCACCTGTCTTGCCCGTCTGCTGCGTAATCGTGACCAAGTATCCTAGGCCTATTGCACTGCCAAACATTTCTGCGGCCACCAAGCACATCCAGCCGATCCCAAAACCGATGCGAAGACCTGCGAATGTTTCGGGAGCGGCTGAAGGGAGGACGATCTTCGACAGAATCTGGCGCTCAGACGTACCGAATGTGCTCGCCACATCAAGATGGACAGTACTTGTTCTCTTGACACCAGCTGTCGTGTTGATGAGTATTGGAAAGAATGCGCCCAGCCAGATGATGAAAACCTGAGCTCCAATCAAGTTCGAGCGGAAAAGCAGAATCGACAATGGAATCCAAGCTATTGGGGGCAAGGGGCGAAAGGCCTCAACGACAGGCCCAAGCACCATACTCACTAGCCGGTATCTGCCAACTGCAATGCCGAGAGGAATCGCAGTGGCCGCAGCCAATGCAAAGCCGAGAGTCACACGCACCATGCTCATGGCTGTATGTTGGCCGAGGGTGGTCCCGTCAGCGTCACCCTTGATAACGAGCTTTACAAATGAGTTCGCGATGTCAAGTAGGCCTAGTCCCTGCGCGAAGTATGCTATGAATTGCCATATCATGAGTAGAATGGCCAGAGGGATGACCGCCGTCAGAAGAATATCGACAGGCCTGGTTCCTTGCCGCTTCGCTTTCCTCTGGCGAGGCGGGGAGTCGCCTTTCATCTCCGCATGCTCTTCTGTCGCGCCTGACATCATGTTCCTGCAGACGTTCTACTGACTGCCTTTTGTTTCTGCCGTTACCATACCCCGCAATCACGGTGAGCTCTCTATGAATGTGGCATTGATGAAATCATCTAGATACGGCCCGATCTCACTCGGATACATCGTGACTTGCTCCTGGTCGATAAGGAACGTCAGGAACACTTCGATAGCCGTGCGATTCAGGTTGAAGTCATAGACAATGCGGTTGAAGGCGGTCTCCACCGGTGTGGCATTCACTCCCAACCACTGGGTGGCAATGCCGATTGCTTCAGCCGGGTTTGCCACAATCCACTCCTCTGCCCTCTTGTGAATGTCGACGACCTTCTGCACGACATCTGGTTTTCTGTTTATGAAATCATCAGACGACGCCAGCACGCAGCAAGGGTGACGGGGCCAGATGTCATGGGACAGCAATATGGGGACTGCAAGGTTTTCATATTCTGCCAAGGCAGGAAACGGTTCCCAAGCAATGAAAGCAGGAGCATCCGGGGTCAGTGATATTGCCATGTTCTGTGGTACTGCCGCTATAGCCGTTATATCGGAATACGAAAGCCCAGACTGGCTGAGAGCAAGCCGAAGTAGGAAATTCTGAACGCTCGATGGACCTGGATGGAAGACTGTCTTGTTGACAAGACCCGTGAGATTGAGGATTCGGCCCGCGTCATACTCTCCTTTGTGCACCATTATTGCTGATCCTTCAAGATTGGCAGTTGCGAGCACAGTCACAGACACGTTTTGGTTGATGCTCTTGGTGAGAGCAGGAGCTACACCTAGATAGCCCATGTCTATCTGTCCTGCCAAGAAACCATCCATCTCATAGGCCCCGTTCTGGTACTGTAGCAGCTCTACCGTGAGTCCTGCTTCTCCGAACCAGCCCTTCACGTACGCGACTCTCAGAGCTAGCTGATGAAGGTCTTGGGCCAAATATCCGATTCTCACATCTGGCGTTGTAGGAGCGAACCACACTGCAACAGCGACCACAGAAACGACTACGACGACTGAAAGCGCTACGGCAACGACCTTCTTACTTTCCATGTATTCTTCCTTCCAGATGCAGTCGCCAGATTGCAGCCCATTTGGCTGCTACTGGTTCTGGCATGGCGAAGCCAGATATTAAGGATGACTCAATGACGACTCACAACAGTAGGGATATTAGACAGACCTCTGCATCATATCAGTCATGTCGCTTCAGGACAGAGTACCCAAACAGCTCAGGCTTGGCGACTCAGTCATCTCAGTTACGATGGAGGACGACGTGGCGGTCTTTCCTACCAGCGAGTATGTATTAGTGGAGATCTCTTCGAAAGCCGGAAAGATAAACGTACCCAAGATCTCCTCCACCATACGCAATCTTGTGAGGAATGACAAACGAATCGTTGCCATCAGAGGATATGGCTTCAAGGGTATAGGGCTGGCTGTCCGCATCGCTCATGAGCTCAAGTTGATGGAACAACGATTCAGGTACGAGATGACCTTCGATACGTTCGACGCGACAGACTCAGACAACAAGACAATCACAAGTGTTCAGATTGTCATCGTGCCCCCTGCGTGAACAGATATGCTCATTCGTGTGTTGGGGTTCTGAGCTGTGCCAATCATGACACTGAAACCTACAAAGAGCAGGGAGAAGCCCCAGCCGCTGCTGGTGAGAGCAAAGATCACAAAGGTGAAGTTCCCCGAGAGATGTCCGGTGTGTCTGGGCGAACCTGAGGATCTCGTGTCCATCACCGTCATGGAGAGCTCGCATTTCGATCCTTCCGATGACAGCTCGATCAGTAGTTGGGGTGATGGCAAAGACAAGGTGGAGACGACGCTCGCCGCAGCGCAGGGTGCGGCCACGTTCTGGGTGCCAACGTGCGGCATTCACGGCAGCCGAAGCCTTAGGTCAGCTCCGAAGAGGTTCGTGGCCTGGGCGGCATTCTTTGTCCTGTTCTATCCCGGCCTATACTTCGCCCTAGGAATAGTGAACGCACTTCACAACCCTAGACCCCTCCTCGAGCCTCTCTTGGGCTTGGTCGTGACTGCTTCCCTATTGATTGTCCTTGCTTTCTGGGGCTACTTCCCCAGGGCAATAGAACGGACTCTCAGGATTGTCAGAATAGACAGACATGAAGATGCTGTATACATGGATATCAGGAATAAGGAATACGGAAAGCTGTTCTTGGAGTTGAATGCCGCACAAGCAGACATTGTCGATAAGAAAGGCCAGCCCAAACCGGCGGACAAGGTGCAGCGATGATTGACCTGTACGTACTTTTTCAGATAAGCATAAACGCGGATGACGCAATACAAACTGCAGCAGCGGAGGGATGTAGGATTCGTCACAATTACCTTTTCCTGTTTTGGGTTGCACTGCTGCTCGTGGCCCCACTCTGTTCTACCATCGTTGCACAAAGCGAGTCGCTAATGATGAATGGGCTCGAAGAGCCCGGGTTGAGTTTCCAGACAGGCCCCTACATTAGACATGATCCGATCTACATCTCGGATAATGACGGTTTCGTTTCATGGCCGGGCACAGGGAGCAAGCAGGACCCTTATGTGATAGAAGGCCTGAACATCACAAGCTCAGGCCAATGCATCTATGTGTCTGACACGACGGCACACTTCCTGATTCGTGAATGCATGCTGAGGTGCACTGGCATAGGATGGTCAGTACTCACTCTTCATAATGTTTCGAACGGTGTGGTCAGGAGCTGTGCCTTTCTTTACGGCGGTCATGGAGTTGATATTCTCTCCTCGGTGAACTGCACAGTTGACAACTGTATCATCATGCGAAACGGCTACGGCATCTGGATGTCGGAGGCTGACAACTGCACGCTAACCGGAAACACGGCGTACCTGAACTTCGAGGGGCTTGAAATGGTCAACACTACAGATACCCTAGTTATGAACAACACTTGCTTCCGGAACGCGGTGACTGGAATCAGAGTGTCATACGACTGTCGTCGGAATACACTCTTCATGAACAGTCTGGGGTGGAATCCGTATGAGGGAAGACCATTTGTCAATGCGATGGACGAGGGCCTGCTGAATCTATGGGACGACAATGTCAGCAGGGGTAACTTCTGGAACGACTACACAGGAACAGGCACCTATTCAGTCAGAGGTACAGCAGCTTCCAATGATCGCTTCCCATCGATACTCATAGACAACGTTGCTCCTCAGCTCGACCACCCAGACGACATCAGATTCGAACTGGGAGATGAAGTACCATCCGTTACTTGGCATGCTCGTGACAGGTTTCCAGATAGATATGTGCTCCTCTGGGACGGAGAACCAATGCCATTGGAGTTGTGGAGTGGGGACGACATAACAGTCTCACTTGCAGCGCTTTTCGTGGGAACCCACAACTGCACGCTTTTCGTATCCGACATTGCAGGAAACGCCGCTGTGGACACAGTCATGGTTGCGGTGACTGTCAGCATTCTAGGCGGCATAGGTACATACCTAGTTGTTGCTGCATCCGCACTCAGTGTTGTTCTTGTTATCGCCGGTATTCTTGTTGTCAAGGCGATGCGGTAGATTGGTCCCATCTCCCGTGACCTGTGAAGCAGACCAGACTCGTGTGTACGACCAATGAAGAGAGGAACGATTCTGGGTGACCTCCAAGCTCATGGACAAAATCGGCAGGAAGGAGAAGACTTACCGATAGGCAACGGGTCTGAGAGCACCGAATCGCAGAGGCAAATACGAAGATACATAAGCATCACAAAGTGAGCCGAGGCCAGATGCTTCCCCAGTAGGTAGTGATGACAGCAATGGCCCTTGACTTTTCGAAAGGCATCATCGAAGTGACCTGGCACGGACGCGGCGGCCAAGGTGTGGTCACCAGCAATCAGATGCTGGGCAAGGCCGCACTCTCTGAAGGCAACTACATTCAAGCCTTCCCTGAGTTTGGCCCAGAGCGAACCGGCGCACCTGTTCGAGCCTTCCTGAGAATCAGTAAGAAACCCATTCAACTCTACTCTCAGGTCTACCAGCCAGACATAGTGGTCTGCATTGACCCGACTCTTCTCAGTGTGGTCAATCCTAGTGAGGGACTGAAGAAAGATGGCACACTCGTTCTCAACACTACACTGACCCCCGCGCAGATTAGGAGCAAGTATGGCTTGAAGAGCGGAAAAGTCGTCACGGTCGATGCAAGTACGATAGCAATGCAGATACTTGGACGACCTTTCTACAATATGCCGACCCTCGCAGCGGCAGTCAAGGCAACGGGCGCAGTGAAAATGGAAACCGTGGTTGCCGAGGTGCTGAGCCGGTACCCGGGCAAAGTTGGAGAACTGAACAAGAAAGCAATGGAGCGAGCAGCCTCAGAGGTGAACATAGAATGAGCAAGAAATCCAGCGAGATCCCAATGGCTGGTAATATTCTGGAGCCAGGCAATGCGAGAGAATACAAGACGGGTGGGTGGCGAGCTGAGCGTCCCAAGCACAATCCGGAGGATTGCCTCTGGATAAAGAATGGTACCTGTGCACTGTGTTGTATCTTCTGTCCTGATAATGCGATTAAGTTGAGTGAGAAGGATGGCAAGTTTCTCTATGCCTATGATTATGATTACTGTAAGGGCTGCGGGATTTGCGCCAACGAGTGCCCGAAATCGTGTATCACTATGGAGGCTGAGTGAAAGATGGCAGCTACTGTAAAGATGACCAAACCCAAAGGGTCAATCGAGGGGCTGACTGGCGATGCTGCCATTGCATACGCTCTCAAGCAGTGTGACATCGACGTGCTGTCTGCTTATCCAATAACCCCTCAAACAATCATTGTGGAGGACTATCAACGTTTCTTCGCAGAAGGCCAAGTCAAAACGAAGGTCATCCCTGTGGAGTCCGAACACAGCGCAATGTCGGCCTGTATCGGAGCCTCTGCAGCAGGGGCGAGGGTGGCCACAGCGTCAGCATCGGCCGGGCTGGCACTCATGTGGGAGGTGCTTTATTGCGCAAGTGGAATGCGGCAGCCGATCGTATTGGCTGTTGCGAACCGTGCCCTGTCAGCCCCTATCAACATCCACAACGACTGGAGCGACTCATATGGGGCACGGGACAGCGGCTTCATTCAGATGTATTGCCAGAGCTGTCAAGAGGCATACGACACGACGATCATGTCATTCAGGATAGCGGAGAATCACAACGTACTCCTTCCTGCCATGGTCTGCATCGATGGCTTCATCCTGAGTCACAATGTGGAACGTGTAGAACTCCTTCCAGATGAGGTTGTGCGTGACTTCGTCGGTGTGAGGGTGCCGGTACAGCCACTTGACACGGACAAACCGATTACAATGGGGCCCTTGTGTCTGACTGACTACTACTTCGAGTTCAAGGAGCAGGAGGACAAGGCGATGAGGGAGGTGTTCAAGGTCTACAAGGATGTTGAGGCTGAGTTCCAGAAAGTGACTGGTCGCTCATATGGTATGTATGAAACATACAAGACAAAGGACGCTGACATCATCATGCTCACGCACAGTTCTCCAGCAGGTACCGCTAAGGCAGTCGTTGATGCTCTCCGAGAACAGGGCGAGAAGGTTGGAGTCCTCAGAATGAAGCTGTTCAGGCCGTTCCCTGCTGCCGAGCTGGCGAAAGAACTCTCCAGTGCCAAGGCTGTGGCTGTCTTTGAGAAATGCCTATCCTTTGGAGCACCAACCAATCCCCTCGCACTCGAAGTGAGGACTGCCCTATACGACCTGCCCAAGAAACCAATGGTCACGGACTTCGTGGTCGGGCTTGGAGGCCGTGACGTGCCGCCCGCGACGATTGTTGAGGGATACAACAAGACCAAGCAATACTTAGAGAAGGGGAAGGCTCCCCTATACGAAACTCTGGGGGTGCGAAAGTAGATGTCGATGAAACTAAAGGACCTGCTGCAGGCTCCAGAGGTGTTGGGATCGGGCCACCGAATGTGCGCAGGTTGCGGTGCACCCACTGTGATGAAGTTGATGGGCATGTCCTTGCGTGGACCTACGATTGTATGCAATGCGACAGGCTGCCTAGAGGTCGCGACTACAATCTATCCCTACACTGCATGGAAGGTCCCGTGGATACATGTTGCATTCGAGAACGTCGCAGCTGTCGCATCAGGCATAGTCGAGGGCATAAACGCAATGCAAGAGAAAGGCCGATACAAACAGGAACACGTCGACGTGATTGCACTGGGAGGAGATGGCGGCACATTCGACATAGGCTTTGGGGCTCTTAGTGGAGCGCTTGAGCGTGGACACGACTTCGTCTATATGGTATATGACAATGGTGCCTATCAGAACACGGGGATCCAGAGATCAGGGGCTACACTTCCAGGCCAAGAAACGACGACCTCATGGGCCGGCAAGGCTGAGCCTGGCAAGAGGCAGAGGAAGAAACCGATTGCCGAGATCGTGGCCGCGCACAGGATACCATACGTTGCTACCGTAGACCCGTTCCATTATCGCGACTTTATCACGAAATTCCGCAAGGCGCTCGAGGTGGAGGGCCCTGCATTCATCCACGCATTCTCGCCTTGCCCGAGAGGCTGGCGATCGGAGTCGTCAAAGACCATCGAGCTGGCCAGACTCGCAGTTGAAACGGGGATTCACCCACTCTATGAAATCATTGACGGTGAACAGTATATCATGTCGGGTCCGAGCAAGAGCCTCAAGGAATTGAAACCGGTGGACGAGTTCATGAAGCTGCAGGGTCAGTTCAAGCACCTTTTCACTCCCCAGTGGGAGGACTTCAGAAAGCAGGTCCAGCAGCAGATCACTGCAGACTGGGAACTGCTAAAGAAGAAATGCGGCGTCGAGTAGACTCATTCTGCGCATAGGAGGACAGCTGCCTGTGGCAGCTGTGCTTCATGTTTCAGTGTGGATTTCATGTGATAGGCGTATGATTTCGCTAGGTTGTGAGCGAACGGTAATGGACAGAATATGTTAATATGTGCCCAAAGGGACACCCTGTTTAATTCCGAATCATGCTAGTCCCGATCGCAATGGGACCTTACCAACACAGAAATCGGAGAATGAATCGATGACCTGTATCGAATACAATGCTGCAGATGAGAAGTGCAAGGTGGACGGCTTCAAGTTTTACAAGGGTATGCAGAAACCCTGTGAGTATGTAGGTAAGCGTGACAAGTGCCCCAGACTTGTCATGAAGTAGTGGCGTCTGCTTCTGAGTATCTATTAGTACTGGACTGAGCCGTACATCGGACAACGTACCGAAGAACTGACTCCAGTCCATTCATCTTCTTTGGCCAGATGACAGACTGGGCGACCCCCGTCCGTGCGAGTGCCAGCCTACAGGCCAGCTGATCCGGGGTTTCGCATCCGCTCATGACATTGGAACGAAAGAAACGGACTGAGCCTACAGCGCAAGTTTCTGAAATCCCAGAAGGCTGTATCATCAACTGCGACCATGTGCATAGCCCAGATGCTTGGAGGAAGAGTTATCTGGCACATAATGGCCCTAGCAGGCTGCTAGCGGTGATGCTGGGATGAAAGCCTACGTCCTGATCAAAACTGCCGGAGGCAAGGAGGACGAAGTCCTGCGAAGACTCCTAAGCCTGTCCACTGTAGAAGAGGCTCACAAGGTGTTCGGGCAGTATGACATTGTAGCAGAGGTCCGTGGCAGGGACATGGAAACTATTGTAGAGATAGTCACTGCTCGAATCAGGAAGATTGACGGGTTGCTGGACACACATACCTTGCTTGTTGTCGACCCCGAGATAGACATGGCCTCTTCAAGCCTAGCCTCTTGAGCATACTTGGCTCACTGCCCGTGCTGAGTCCGTTCGAGAATTCGTTAAAAGGGATGGGACCAGCATAAGGTCCATCGGGACCAAACCACAGGAGGCAATCGGTATTCCCGCTAAGACCCTTTCAAGAAAGCCCTTCGCACTTATGCTGCTGGATGAATCTGGAGAACTGAAATCAGTCAGGCTGGATTCCAGTTACGTGACAAGCGATAACGCTGTCATTGTGCTTGATGAGTATCATGACACATGTTGGGTGTGGATCGGCAAGAATGTCAGCATGCCGACGAGGATGCACGCCCTACGAATGGGAAAGAGCGTGCAGAAGGCAGGCCACAAGGTTGGCACCACAACAATTGGCATGGCATCGTCACGGATTGTTGAGATGAACGAGAAGAATGAAACCGACCCTGAGGTCGCTTCCAACATATCCTCATTCAGAGAGGCCCTCAGGGCAAAGTGGAAGTTTGAGGACGAGATACTGGCGTTCGATGAGAGCCGAGTAACAGGTGGCGCACCTCTCGCGGCAAGAAGAATGGAAGCTCGTGCCCCAGTGACGCCGCCGACTCTGACCGCAACAACCGTTGCGCTGTCCTCTAGGCCCCCGCCTCCCCCTCCAAGGCAAGTACCGTTCACACCTTCTCGAGAACCAAAGACCAGTGCCGCTCCAATGCCGCCCAGGACGAAACCTGCAGCGCCAGAGAAGGTCGAAACAACAGTCGACCAAAAGCTGGCATATCTGCTTCTCTCAACCATCAAGAACTCAGATCTTGTCTACACAGAGAGGTTTGAGAGGAATGGTAAGATCGGATTCAAGATTGAAGCACCCGGGATTGTCGTTGTAGAGGCGATTCTGGATGGCAACACATTGAGGATTGAACCGCCAAGCTTTGGCGACTCTGAGGGTGCATCACGCATCAGGTCGGAGTACGAGTCTTGGATGAGCAAGACCTAGTTGCTGGAGACAACAGACAGTAGAGGACACGCAACCGGCGCTGTACTCACGCCGGGAATCCTGTGTTGGGTGCGTCAGCTCTACTGTCCATGGACTCGACACCAATACGTATAGAGAGTCCTCAAACCCATCTTCTTATAGAGGGCAAGAGCAGGTGTGTTCTTTTCCTCGACTTGGAGATATACCCTGGTCGCTCCCTTTTCCATCGCCCAACTCACCAACGACTGGCACAGAGATGTGGCGACGCCACGCCGCCTGTACTGGTCCAACGTTTCGACGCCAAATAGCCCAAGCCAGCCTTGCTCGACAACTCCAAAGCCCACTCCCGCAGTCTGTCCATCCACCGTTGAAAGAGCAAATACATGGTCCGGCTGAATCCGCTCAAGTATACCCTTGCGGGCTTGAAGCACCATACCCTCATACCCGCCAGCAGCGGCATAGGTTGTCAGCCAATCCTTTGTGAGGACAGGGCTCAGATGAACCACCCATGGCCGTTCCGCAGCCACCAGCCGCCTTATGGTGGCCACCTGCGCATGAACACGCAATTCCACGGCGTATCCAAGACGCGCAAGTCTGTCGTCAAGCTCTTCTGGTAGGCTCGCCTCCGTCATCTGGAACTTCGCCTCAAGCCCATGACGTTCATAGAAGAACTCCACGTAGTCTATAGCTTCATCGAGGTCAATCCCGGGGTCGCCAAGTGGGAGTACGCTATTGGCCCGTCTCGTGACTCCATCATTTGCCCTGAGCTTCCAGTTTCCTAGCTGTTCCATGTCACGGGCAGGCCATGCATTGGAAGCGATTTCCTCTATTTGGCGTATTAGTTCAGGTGCTGTCAAGGCTCGGTTCTCCAGAGTAGACTGAGCGTCTACTACCTTTATACCAGTCGACAGGTGCGGCGCTGCGTCATCTTAATCAGCCTGCTGTCTTCATCAGCGGCCCGAGGATCACGCAATGAGCCAAGTCCGCTGGAACTCGATGTTGGGTGAATGGGTAATAGTCACGCCAAAACGAGCCGGAAGACCCTTTCAGGAGAAGGACCGGGAATGCCCCTTCTGCCCGGGCCGTCCGGAAACGAGAGGGCCGTGGAGAGTCCTGACACTCGACAACAGGTTCTCTGCATTGAGTCCCGACGGAGGGCCGGTGGGCCTTCAGGAGGGCGTTGTGGTCGGAGCACCAGCTTATGGCTTCTGCAAGATCATCCTTCTGTCACGTGACCACAAGCAACAGATCGAAACGATGGATGATACGCAGTTAGCACTCGTCTTCTCGGAGTATCTTCGCGTGTATTCCGAGCTGAGCAGCCAACCTGGTATCAAGTATGTAATGGAGTTCGAGAACAGAGGCAAGGCAATCGGAGTGAGCCTTGACCACCCTCATGCTCAGGTTTACGCACTGCCTTTCGTACCTCCCAGAATACTCAAGGAGGCGGAGCAATCAAAGATGCTCTGGGATTCTGAAGGCTCTTGCCCCATCTGCCAGACGATTGAGAAGGAGGTCAAGTCGGAAGATAGAATCATCAAGCAGACAGAGAACTTCATTTCGCTTGTGCCCTATGCTGCCCGACTGCCATATGAAACTCACATCTATCCGAAGACTCATGTTTCAAGTCTAGTCGAGCTGAAGGCGCATCTCCTTGAACTTGGACAAGTCATCAGGGATGTAGTCCAAAGATATGCCGCGGTCTTTGAAGAAGTCGCCTACGTGATGGTGTTTCACACCCGACCGGGTGTGGGCGACAATCCATATTGGCACTTTCATGTAGAACTCTATCCGCCGTGGCGCGACAGGAGCCGACTCAAGTACCTAGCGGGCATAGAAACTGGTGCTTGGACCTATACAAACGATTCCACACCCGAGGAAAAGGCAAGGGAGCTCAGGAGCGCGCTCTCATGATCCATGTCCCCGAGGGTATGCTTGATCGGCTTCGAGATATGGTTGGGGGCATCGCCACACGACCCCTGCTGTCTCGCGCACCCGGCAGGGTCGAAGTCTTGGGGAACCATACGGATTACAATGGGGGAATCGTCCTAGCCGCTACTATTGACCGGTTTGTCTGGTCGCTTGGAATCCCCGCAGCGGATCCAACCATATGCTCGGCAGACTACCAAGACTTGGTTTCTTTCTCTACAGAGAGTCTCAGTCCCACGGGGATGCACAGGTGGTATGACTACGCAAAGGGAGTGTACTGGGCGCTTCTCAGACGAAAGCAACAGCCCAAGGGAGTCGCGGCTGTGATACACGGCAACGTTCCGATTGGTGCAGGACTCAGTTCCTCTGCCGCGTTCGAAGTTTCATTGACAAATCTTGTGGCGGAAATCAGTCAACTCGACCTGAAACCCAAGGACAGCGCGATGGCCGCGTTCGAAGCTGAGCGCCTATACTGTGGTGTGGCATGTGGCGTGATGGACCAGTTCACATCACAGTTAGGGAAACCGCATTCCTCACTGGCGATATTCTGCTCAACGCTTGAAACCCGGGATATTCCTCTCAGCAGCGATGTGAGCCTCGTCATAACTGACTCCATGATCTCCAGATCTGCCGGTGATGCACTGAACCAGCGAATGATCGAGTGCCAGACAGCCCTCAAGACACTCAGGCAGGCAGGATGGCAGATATCAAGTCTGAGCGACGTTACAAGTGATCGCCTGAAACTTGTGGACAGTATGCTTGATGACAAACTGGCGAAACGCGTACGTCACGTGGTAACTGAGAACGAGCGCGTCCTCCTTGGCATCAAAGCACTTCAAGAGGGAAGGGTCAGAGACTTTGGCATGATAATGTATGAGTCTCACAATAGCTCTCGGAACCTGTATGATGTGTCTCATCCCCGACTAGATCTCTTGGTGGACATAGCCAAAAGGCAGGACGGGGTCATAGGCAGCAGAATGACGGGGGCAGGATTGGGTGGCGCAGTACTCAGCTTGGTTGAGAGCAAGCAGGTTTCTCAGTTCGTCAAGCATGTGACTGCCGAGTATGCTAGGGAAACAGGTCAGGTACCCAATGCAATGGCATGCAAGGTCCCCGGCGGAGTAACAGTCGACCCTGTGCCATAGCTTCATGAGGGGCATGTTTCATATCGACCTTTCGAATTCGGACCGACGACAACAACATGACTGGGGCCACACCTTTGAAGCCGGATGGAACAGAAGCGATAGTGATCAGTGAAACACACTGGGATAGGGCTTGGTATCTGCCTTTCCAGCAGTTCAGACTGAAGCTTGTGAGGATGGTTGACAACCTGTTTCGGATACTCGAGAAGGACCCTCAGTTCACGCATTTCACATTTGATGGGCAGACTGTGGTGTTAGAGGACTACCTCGAAGTCAGACCGCAAGAGCGTAGCAGACTGGAAGGTCTCGTTCATGGCGGCAGGATTGCTGTCGGCCCCTGGTATGTTCTCCCAGACGTGTTTCTAGTTTCTGGCGAGGCACTGATTAGGAATCTCATGGTGGGTCGAGAGATAGCCCAGCAATTCGGAAAGGTGATGGACGTAGGATACATCCCTGACCCGTTCGGCCAGATCAGCCAACTTCCCCAGGTCCTGCTACAGTTCGGCTACGACTCGGTCATTTTCGAACGAGGAACGGGGGACGAAATGGATGGGCTTGGCGCCGAGTTCATTTGGGAGTCCACTGATGGAAGCGAAATACTGGCACACTGGCTTCCTGAGGGGTATGGCAACATAGCGAACCTGCCCGAAGAAGTGGACGACGCAGTCACAGTGATAGAACAGGTCATGGACAAGCTCCGTCCGTGGTCACGAATTGGTCTCTGCCTACTGATGAATGGGTCAGATCACCTCGAGGCTCAGCCACACCTTCCGAAAGTCATCCGCACATACAACCAGAAGCATGACCGCAAGATAGTTCTCAGTACGTTGCCGGCGTTTGTCGAATGCATGCGCCAGCATAGACAGGAACTCAAGAGGTTCAGAGGAGAGTTCAGACGCTCCAAGTATCAAAATCTCTTGTCAGGTGTCTATTCAGCTAGGACCTATCTGAAGCAGGCAAATGACAGAACTCAAAGGCTACTTGAGAGGTGGGTTGAACCTTGGTGTGCGGCAGCCCAGGTATTCGGCATGACATACCCTCTTGATGAGATTGGGCTGGCCTGGAAATACCTCTTGAAGAACCACCCACACGATGACATCTGTGGCTGCAGCATTGACGCAGTCCATGAAGACATGATGCAGAGATTCAGATGGACGACAGAAATCGGTGAGGCGCTGCTCGAACGAGCCTTCGAAACCATTACTCATAGGTGCCGGAGCAGAACTCGGGGCGTGGTGGTTTTCAACCCATTGCCGTACATGAGATCCGGTGTAGCTGTTCTGGAAACCGCCGTTTCAGACATCCGCTTTTCGAAGCTGGCAAGGGTTCAGATCTTCAATCCGTCGCTCAAGCCGAAAGATGCATTGGAGGCTGCCAAGAACGAGCTTCACATATCCTTCGTCAGGAGCCAAGGATACGATCCCACACCCGACGCCACGAGAGAAGTAAAGACTGCAGCCGGGACCTTCACTGAATTCGAGTTCAACTTTACGGGCATGATGACATTGTATCCCCAAGTCAAGGACATGCTGCGACATTTGTCCACGGTCTATAGGATAAGAGTGAACTCCAGAAATGAGGTGGTTGAAGTGTGGGCCCACAAGTTCGATGCTGAAGACTCCATGAGCGGCGTCGTGTCACTCAAGGATGAACACGGAAGGCCGGTCCTTGTTCAGGAGCTTGGCTCGGAGGTGCGCAAAGATGACAAGGCCCATCTGGTCGCAGACTACGAGGAGTTCGCAAGGGTCGCAATATGGGCAGAGAACGTTCAGGGACTGGGAGCGAAGCGGTATGACCTCTCATTGGCAGAAAAGGGAACTAGTGCAAAACCGATTGGGGCGGTTCGTTGCAGCAGAAACACGATAGAGAACGATTTCGTGCGGGTAAGCCTACTCAATAACGGGACAATGGCCATCTTTGACAAACGCACTGGAGAGGAATACCGAGGGCTGCTCGAGTTCGAAGACAGTGAGGACGTTGGAGACGAGTACGACTATTGCCCTGCGTACGTTCACAAAAGCATCAAGTCTGGCTTATCTCAGTTCAACGTTGAGTCCGTTCTCAAAGGCCCGCTCTTAGGAAGTCTACGTGTCAAAGGTCAGCTCAGACTACCCGTATCTGCTACAGCTGACTTAACAGCACGATCAGAGGAAACTGTCGACTGTGACTTCACAACTGAATTGACACTGGAAATCGGCAGTCCAACAGTCCACGTCGTCACAGAATTCAACAACATGGCAAGGGACCATAGACTTCGCCTACTCTTCCCGACAGGGACCGACTCCAAGACCTGTCAGGCAGACAGTACGTTTGATGTCATCGAGAGGCCAATTAGGCCGAAACCATCAGCAGGTTGGCATCAGCCTGTCGCACCCACATACCCACTGAGGAACTTCGTGACCATGTCATCAGATAGGAGAGGGTTGACTGTCACGACAACAGGGACGATGGAGTTTGAGATTCTTGAGGAGCAAGCATCGACAATAGCGGTCACACTCTTGAGATGTGTCGGTTGGCTCTCAACAGTGAATATGCAGACAAGACCTGAGTCTGCAGGACCGATTCTGGAAACGCTTGGAGGACAGTGTCTCGGAAAGCATCGATTCACTTACGCAGTCACTCCTCACGAGGGCGATTGGTTGTCCTGTATGTCCCATCACGACTCCGAATCGTTTCTCCTACCCTTCACCGCTAGGCTCCTGCCAGCAGCAGATGATACAGAAGGCGTCTATGAACAGGGGTTCGTGAGCATCGAGCCTAAGACAATCAAGCTGTCAGCGTTCAAAGGCTCAGAAGACCGGAATCACTTAGTGCTGCGTGTTTGGAACATCGCTGACAAGCCCGAGAAATGTCGAGTCTGCTTGGGATTTCCAGTCAAGACAGCAGTCGGAGCTCGTGCGGATGAGAGTCCAGACGAAGCACTGACAGTGCGGACCAACGATTCGCGCATGCTGCAGTTCACTGTTCAACCAAAGAGGATAGCTACGATTCTGTTGGACCGCGAGTGATTGGGGGCTGGCATATCTCATGGAGAGTCATAAGGAGTCGTCATGGTAGGTTCCTGAAGACCAGACAGTAGCTGTGATCGTAGCCGTATCCATATGTGCCGCACCCGTCGTCCTGTCCCTCCCAACCGACCACAACCTCACCTTCGAAGTAGAACACGCGTGAGATCTCTCGGGCGACGTCCCATGCGAAAGGTGTGACCTCTGCGCGTTTCAGGTTCGAGGCTTCTATCACTAGGCGCCCGTGCGGCTTGAGAATCTTCCTGACCTTTGTGCAGACTCGGCCAAGGTCCCTGAGATACGAAGCATAGTCCCCATCAGTCCTCGAGCAAGTAAGGGGGTTCATCCCATCATCCCTGTTCATGTAGGGCGGTGAAGTCATGACAAAGTCAATCCTTGGCAGTCCATACGAGTCTAGCCTGAGAGCATCACCTAGGATTACATTGGACTTGTGTTGCACTTCTGACTTGATGAACCCGAAACGACTCCCGTCGAGCTCTATGCCATAAGGGACCCGTCCCATGTCTTCTGCGACCAACATAGTTGTGCCCAGTCCTGCGAACACGTCCAGGACAGTATCCCCGGGTTCTGTGTACTTGCCAAGGAAATACTCAACGAGTGCCTCGGGATATCGATTGTCCTGGGACTGGAACTCAGGCGGCAGTAATCGCTTCTGAATTCTCTTAAGTACGATGAAAGTTCTCATAGGCTCCCGACCGCTAGGTAGCACAACAACGACTACTGAATCCTCGCATAGCCCTTCTTGATGATTGTATCTACTGCCTCATTCGACTGATTCGGATAGTCCTTGTTGAAGTGCGCTCCTCGACTCTCTCGCCGCATTCTCGCGCATCTTATTATAAGCTCGGCCACAGCCGCGATGTTACGAAGCTCGATGAGGTCAGGAGTGATTCTGAAGTCCCAGTAGAACTGTTCAATTTCCTTTGAGATAAATTCTATCCTGTTCCTAGCACGCGTGAGCCTTTTGTTGGAACGGACAATCCCAACATAGTTTTGCATGACGCGCCTTACCTCGTCCCACATGTGTGTAATCACGACTAACTCATCAGGATCAGCGGCTTGTCCGGGATCCCAAGGCGGAATATCTGTGTCAAGACTCTGCTTGGCTACGAACTCTGATGCCGCTAGTGAGGCATTATGAGCCAGCACTGCACCCTCAAGCAATGAGTTCGAGGCCAACCTGTTGGCTCCATGGAAGCCTGTGCCAGCAGTCTCTCCGATTGCGAAAAGGCCATCGACATCTGAACGACCTTTCATGTCAACACGCACGCCCCCGCATAGGTAGTGTGCTGCAGGGACAACCGGTATCGGCTCCTTGGTCATGTCGATGCCTGCCTTCAAGCAGGTTTCATATATTGCAGGAAAACGGTTCTTGATGAACTCGGCATCTTTGAAGGAGATGTCAAGAAGTACAAACTCAGCACCTGTGCGCTTGAGCTCATTGTCTATTGCACGTGTGACCACGTCGCGCGGCGCCAGCTCGGCATCAGGATGATATCTCGGCATGAATCGCTTGCCGTCAAGGCCTAGGAGAACTGCACCCTCACCCCTGAGAGCCTCAGTGATGAGGAATGATCTGATCTTGGGATGGTACAGAAGCGTTGGATGAAACTGGATGAATTCCATATTCGTTATCGTAGCACCTGCTCTATACGCCATGGCCACGCCGTCCCCTGTGGCGGTGTCAGGGTTACTTGTATACAGAAACACCTTACCTGCTCCGCCAGTCGCCAAGACAGTAGCTTTGGCTGCAAACCTCCGAATGCGGCCAGACTTGACGTCCAACACGTACGCCCCTATAACGCGGTCATTGCTGACCACCAAGTTCACGGCCATGTGCTGCTCGAATATAGTGATTCGCGAATCTTCACGCACTCTTCTTGCGAGAGCATCTTCAATGTCCTGTCCAGTGTGATCCTTCACGTGCAGAATTCTGCGGTTGCTGTGACCGCCTTCCAGAGCCAGCTCATATTCTGCCTTTTCTGAGTCCTTGTCGAACCGTACGCCCAGCTTGACAATCTCGGAGATTCTGGCAGGGCCTGCTTTGACAAAGGCTTCCACAACGTCGCGATGACAAATGCCAGCTCCCGCACGTAACGTGTCTTCAATGTGCTTCTCGAACAAGTCTTCAGATGATGTGACAGCCGCAATGCCACCTTGAGCAAGGAAGGTGGCCGAGTCAGTCAAAGAACGCTTCGTGATCAGGTTCAAAGTACCATGCCTTGAGGCCTTCAACGAGAATAGCAGGCCCGAAATCCCACTGCCAATGACAAGAAAATCAGACGATTGCAGATCATTATCCAACTTTAGTACCCTCCTGAACCCTGAAGGTTTCTGCCACTCAGAGGCCTGTGGACGAATAGGACACAATCAAAGGTCCACCGGCGCCTTCTAGGTTGATCACGGTGGCACATAGCGACAGCTCTCAAATGGGAAGATGTGAAGAATGTAAGGATGTCGGTGCATCTGAACAGAGATATCCACACTGCATGCTTAGGCATTTGATGTCTTAGATCCCTCTGCCGTTTCCGCCCGTTTACATGTGTTCGAAGCCGCGAAAAGCGCATATTCGCGCCGACCCAGTTTTGGGGTAAGACATCAGCCCTCTTGTGTCCCAGCTGTCGCCTCTTGGATACCTTGGGTCGTCGGACATTGCACCACACTGACGACGAACAGCAGACCCATCAAGGCAGATGTCTGTATCTAGGTATGGGTGAGGCGCCGCAATTGGGGCAAACGGAACGAATTCGCTATACGGAAGGCAACCTCCGCAGATAATGAGGCGGAGTACTAGCGACGGAAGCCTCCTCGAACATCGACGCCACTCTCTTTCCGAGCACACCGTCGATGACTGCCATCAACAAGAACTGCACGACTGTATAGACAGCGTACACTTGCAGGCTACTGGAGCTGAAGAAGGTATTAATGAAACTCCACGGTATCTGCACGATGATCAGTCCAGTGAGAAGGAGCAATCCATGGCCAAGAAGGCTTGTCCACGCTCCTTTGGCAGTGATACCCCAAATATACCCGGCAATAGTCTTGTTCGCCCACCCGACTCCCATGATGATTATTAGACCACCCAGGACAAGCCCAATGATAGATCCAATCAGCACTAGGAATAGGAGAACAAAAGCCCAGACAATCACAAACCCGGTCATCAGCAATGAATACGTTGCTCCGTGTAGGAAGTACTTGCCCACCGTCTTGAGAGCCGAATCCTGTTGATTCTGAACCCCGGGAGAAGACACGTCAATTGCCATACACTCTCCCTCTCCGCAACCACACAACCATGGATTCCGAAACCCGCAAGAGCTTAAGCACTTTCCGCTTCCTGTAAGGCCGCTCTGGCACTGAGGGTGCACATCGGCTTCTCTTCAGAAGGAATTGGTCGTTCCGGTGTCAAAGATAAGGGAGAGCGAAAGTCGAACTATGGACATTCTGCGTATTTACATGTGACGGGCTTACCTCTTCTCAGCAAATCTGCTGGACTGGTCGAGTATACTGAACCATGCATCGGGCCAACCAAGGCTTTGGCTCGCCCGCTGTCCACGGGACAATCGTCCGTCGACTTCTGCAAGGGCTTTCTAAACCGTTCATTGTAAGTTGGACAGAGTTGGACACAGGAGTCTTTGCCCTCCCAGAAACGGCACTGGGGTCGTACTCCTTGGGGCTGGAATGTGTCGAGCCAGCCTCAAAGAGACGTCTGATTCGAGCTATTCAAGCCCCTACTCGAAAATGTCCAGGATTGTCCAACTTCTACGCAGCTGCTGCATACCCTTGAAACATATGTCGCTTGGAAACTCGGGGCGGCAAAAGCGGGCTTGAAACACTGCCCCCGGCCACATGTCCAACGTTAGAAGATCACCATCCAGAGTGCACCTTCCCAGTCACAAACCGGTCAGGACCTGTCGCTCCCTCTGACTAGAAAGACATAATCGGGGCCTCGCCTTCGGTTACTGGCAGTCGCCTTGAGCGACGGATATGGACGGGCATGCAGTGAAGACCTGCGTCGAATGTGAGGCTCTTGGCAGAACAAACCCACAGCAGACATTGTATCCTTGCGGGCTCTGTAGTCAGGCAAGGTGCGAGAGTCACAGCATATGGGTTGCTGCACACGAACTGGAGCAACCCAGTCAGACTTCTAGGTTGGCCCGGAGCCTTGTGACAGAGCACTCAGAACAGGACCCATGGTACACCTTCTGCGGACGCATGTCACACATCCCGGAGGGTGTTTCTATCAGATACGGGGAGGGAAGGATGGCTGGAAGAATAGTTGAGGAGGTTCCCGAGGACAGACGCAAGCCCGGGCTCAATGCGTTTAGCAGATGGCAGGTCGGAATCATCGAAGGAGGCTACGAGAAACGCTGGGCCGTGCAGCACTTCGCACCAGCATGCGCTCTTGCACAACTCATGACGCTCGTAGCCGGCTTCAGTCAAGGTGAGAACCCGCCTCAGAAGCATTTGAGAAGACTCTATGACTCAGGTATTGGGCCGACCGCTGCAAAGAGGCCCATACTCTTCCAAACGACCTTCAAGGACTTCGAGGCACGAGCCGGCAAGACTGAGGACTGGTCGGAAACCATCAAGTACATCTGTTCGAGATGTGGTGTCGTGGTCTGCCTGAACCGACAGTCCCTCTTCTATGACACAGGCACGTTCGCGAAACTGGCGAAGAAGCCCGAAACGGTTCTGCGTATGTGAGAAGAGAATCATGACGGCCGAAGATGTCTGGCTCTGAATTCTCCTATGACTACGAACTCAATCGCGAAGTTAGACAGCTGGGCCGGTTCAGCCAATCGAGGTCCCACAGTATGTGCAGGTTGCGAGCTTGCCCTTCCTGACCCGCTCCGCTTCTGCTGGTGGTAACTTGGCGGCGCACATTGGGCACAGCCAGATTTTCATGTCCTTGGTAGGCGGGCTGCTAGAATCGCCGCCTATGTCAGCCAATGCCTTTTCAGCCCATGAGGCGAAATTGGACTGATCGATGGCGTGAAAGTCGGAAGCAGCGGCTTTCAGAAGAGTCTGAGCATCTGCAATCCGTCCCGTACCCCTGTATGCCGTGGCGAGGCCAAGGGCGTTCCACGCTGTGTACCACTTGCTGGCCGCCTTCTTCCCTAGGTCTAGACCTGCTTGGAATGCACCTACAGCCAACGGATAGTCCATCTTCCGCAGTGCCATTTGGCCAAACCCCCACTGGGCTGCAGACTGGTACAACGGACTTGCGGTTCCCACAGCGTCCCTTCTCAGCTCCTCATAGAGCTTGCCAGCCCTCGAAAAGTCCCGGGCGTTCAGAGCACAGTCAGCCATAACGCGTAGAGCCTCAATCGCTCTCTCATTCTGACCTCTCTTCAGGAAGAGTTTCCTTGCTTCCTCTGCCTTCTTGAGCCCTTTGTCGAACTTTGAGGCACTGTGCATCTGCACCGCCTCCTGTAATAGTTGCTCTGGATCGGTTGGCATGAGCAGTCACTTGGCCTACTCCGATATAAGCCAGTTGCCATTAGGCCTCCGATAACGTGATCTCTCAAAAACGGTCACAATCTCGAACTCATCGGTGGAAAGTGAGAACCACACTCTCCCAGAGCGGCACGATTCGGAGGTGCGGCTGTTCCATGCTGCCGAACCGGCTGACGATGCTGCCTCCATACACCTTTACCATTGACAACGCACGAGTAGTTGGCAGATACACCTCAAGCTCCCGAGGCAGAGCCTCGGTCCAAACCTCGATCTGATGCTGGTTGGTCGATGTGCCAAGCTCCACGCGGACTCTGCCACCCGCCACAGGCGCATTGGCCAAGGTGAGCTCGTTGCCTGAAGTGTACCAATCATCCGGAATCGCAGGCACAACAATGAGGTCTTCGCCATCCTCAATCACAATCATGTCTCTGAGCAGGAGAAGCAAGTCTGAGGCCGCAACAACGCTGAGGCCGCTCCCACGTGTGCCTTGGCCCGTCTTCAGATCAGCCCAGTCTGGTAGCCCGTAGTACTCAGACAATAGCTTCTGGGCCGCGTGAATCGCCGATTCGACTGCCGCGCGATTCCGACGCGTCACCTGATAGTGTGCTACCCGGAGAGCAAGATGACTTGAAAGCTCCTCAGGTCGTCCCGGGAGCCGCAGCGCTCCCTTCGTGAGATACCTATTCACGAATGTGCTGGCTACACGGTCCAGATAACTGGGGTCAATCTCGGACGTCTGAAGAAGTGCCACTGTACCAAGAAGAGAAACTGCATCCAGAATGTCCTGTTCTGCAGGTGCTTCCTTGGCCCGGGCATCGAACTCCGCTGACTGTTCCCTAGAGCAATCCATGATGAATGCTGCAAACTTGCGAGCGGTTTCGGCAATTGCCTGCACTTGTGAGTCCTCCCCGAGTCGGTGATATGCTACCATTGCAGACTGGAGGAAAGCAAGAGCCCAAGCAGCATCCACAAAGTCCGAAAATGATGCGAGCCTGAGTTGAGGAGCCTGCGGGGGAAGAACGTCCGACACGGGGCTTTCCGCCTTGCCTGCGTCACTGCCTACCACATCAGTGTTTGGCGGCGACGACTGTGGCGCTGTCTGGGTTTCGACTTGCTCACTCCCCTGCTCGGCAGTCCGGTAGGCTGCGGATACTTCTGCTACAGCGTTCAGCCGAAGGTATCTGTCGACACTCTTCATAGTGTCTAAGACTACCCTGTCGATCATGGGGCGAATCTCCGTCAGGAAAGCGCCATCGCGTGAGTACCGAGAAGCCTGTAGCATGCTCCATGTGACAGGAGCAACCTCAGACAGT